>JBEKNP010000076.1:0-9584 GCA_049522695.1 Bathyarchaeia archaeon
GTCTTGGCAAGCTTTCTGAAGGCTCCCCTAATGTCAGGAGATAGCCTCACAACATCACCAAACAAACAATTATGCATGCACTAAGAATAAGAGTGTAACGTTAGCAAGTTGACTTTACAGTTTGGAAAAGCTTATATTGCCTTTTATTTAAATAAGGAAGGTAAAAGAAAATCGGTGATTCAATGAATAAGAATTCAACAAAGAACTTTAAAGTTTTAGCTTTGATTCTATTAACCTCAACACTCTTAATAGGAGCAATAAGTCCGAGCATCTCAACCGTGAAAGCAGCAACAACTGACTCTCTCTACGTTTATACCACAACGGGCGGAGTAATCTCAGCAAACGGAACAGCTCTAAAAGGCGGAAGCAGCCCAACTTATAATAACGGCACGGTTCTTACGTTCACAGAAACCCCCAGTGCCGACTTTCAATTCTTAAGTTGGATATATGTAAGCTCAGCAGGACCCGTCACTTCCACTGCCACCTCATTCTCACAAACCATTTCCACAGCTGCATGCGCTATAGAGGCAATGTTCCTCCCAACCACCAACGCTACACAAACAGTCTCGGGTAGCGGAACAGCCAGTATCTATCTCTATTTTTCAGCTGGCGGAACAACAGTTCCATCTTCAACACCAACATCATCTGGACCAGCAACCTACACCAATTATACCGTCGGTAAAGTTAGCGACTTCAACGCGGTCGCATCCAGCGGCTTTAAATTTCTCTATTGGATGGTTGCCACCTCCACAGTCAGCACTTATACTACTAGCACGCTCGCATACAACGTAAGCGCAACTACCTGCGCCCTACAAGCATTCTTCATTCCAACAAGCAGCACCGTAACACTGCCCACACCAACACCAAAAATAAACGAGGATTCATCTGCAACCGCAATCATCTTAGCCGTGATATTAGCCAGCATTGCATTTGCAACATACACATACACCAAAAAAGCAAAAAAGTAAAAATCTCCTTTTCTTTCTTTTTTCGACTTCAAAGAAACCCATTAAGGTTGACAATAAAAAAAGCTTTTAACTTATCAGGTGATTGTTAAAATTTTTATTGCACATTCAGGTTTAATGTGAACTGTACAATCGCATTTGCTAAGCGCTCTTTTGTTTCATTCTTAACCTGTGAGGCAAGTCTGTGAGGCTTTTTTGTCTGAATCTGCTCTGTAAAGTAGCGGTCGATTCTAATGTAACGTTTATCATCAGCAACTTGAGTTAGGCGCGCGGGTGATTAACCCATAGCATCGTTTAGAAGTTTTTAAGCTTCACTAAAACTCGAATGCGGGATTGGTTAATAGAACAAATATTAATAGTCTGGAAAACACAAATTTGACCGAGAAAGAATGAAGACAGCGAAATTCAAGTTAGGGTGCTTGTCATTAATAAAACCAATTGAAGAGATGTTCGACGAAACAAGTGAATCAGGATTTTCTCATATTGAGATAGATTTGCTAGAAAAACACTCTTGCATCGAGTCTTTTGACGCTAAACGAATTAGAAAAATCGTTAAAGAAGCTACAAAATATGACATTTCAATAAGTTTGCATGTTCCATATACGCTGAACCCATCTGATGAGATACTTAGCATTAGAAGAGCCAATATTGAATATCTGGAAAAAGCTGTCAAATTGGCACACAAAATTAAAGCAACACACATAACGACCCACATAGGCTACTACATTGGTTTACCATCTTGGAAATGGAAAAGAAAACAGGCATTAGAAAGATTACTCCTTTCTCTCGAAAAAGTTCTCCCATTATGTGGCAACCTTGAAGTTTTGCTCGCCATAGAAAATGTTAATCCGATGCCAAAACATTCTGAATTCTTTTACTTGGGCGATAACATCAATGATTTACAGTATATTTTTAGTAAATTGAAATCGCCTAACCTTAAATTATGTCTAGATGTTGGTCATGCAAACACAAATGAAGGTCCAATTAAATATATTGAAGAATTCGCCGACAGAATAGTTTCTGTTCACATTCATGATAATAATGGTAAGTATGATGAGCATTTAACAATTGGAATGGGAACTATTAATTGGAACATTCTAGCAGATGAATTTAAGAAAATAAAATTTTATGGACCTTTCGTATATGAAGTACTTTCTAGAACACCACAAGAATCCAGAGAAGACTTAGAAAAAAATCTTAAACTTTTCTAAGCAGTTACTAAGGGTTTCGAGCTATCGATACGCCCTAGCCATAAAAAACAACGCTTCCCAAAAATAATTTCCTTGCTAACGTATAGGGCTGGTTTCACGTGATCATGAGCCACATTTTGAAGGCTTTCTATTAGTTTCCTTTTGTGCTGTCAAAAACTGATTAAACGATGGACGCGCACAAGACTGTTGCTTCAACTCTGCAATAACCAAATAGAAAGCCCAGTTTGTGTAACATCCCTCACATTAATCCACCACTTTATTTTGATCACTAATTTGTGATGCATGAGTAAGCATTGTTCAGAATAGCTAGGAAGATGCGTTTAGTGAATGGGCCTAATCTGTCTTCGTTTGCAGGCTTCCCTTTTCTAAAGTCAAATTCGGAATTGACCTTAACATCAGATAAATAGTCCCTCAATGCAGTCTGAATAATCTCTTCAAACACAATCTTATCCATGCTGTTAATGGATTGGCTTGCAGGCATTAAGCCCTTCCTCAAATCATCATCAAACCTGAGGCTTGCCATAACAAGCGATGCTATTTTCCTATCAGACAGAGTCTGCTCGATTCGTTTCTTAAGCTGCTTATACTTAGGGCTTTCAGGTATGACTTGCGGTTCGCAAAGAAGGGACATTATGCTTTCAAATGATATGCCTCTTTCCGCCAATCTTTCCGTTAGGGGTCTATCTGGAACAAGCTTTTCTTGTTTATAAATGGCGGTTTTCACTGACTCTCGTACACACTTGCCGATGAGTTCTCCAAGCATCGTGAAGGTCCCGGCGAATTTTATGGCGTCTCCTTTTTTGGTGCACGCCACTGCAATGCTGTCCGTCAACGTCCCGCTAGCGGCGTCACCGGAAAACCGGCTTCTTACATCCAATTCTCGTAATGCAACTGTTTTTGCTTCAGTAACCGTTTTAAGAGCATCCACCATGCAGCTTTCAGTCAAATTCCCATCAACCAGCAAAATAATATTGATCGTGCCGCATCTTTCGCTTTGAAAAGAATCCTTTTTTGAGGCTGCCGATTCGCCTGCCGTGACCGCGATGGATGTTCCAGCAGTGGCAAAAACAGTCAAGGTTATTTCATCGTATTTTTTACTAGATACTGCTACATTCTGCATTTTGGCGGCAGTCATCAATCCAACCACTTGGTCGTTTGGAAGTTGCAGTCTTTGCACTTTATTATTCAAGAAGTCTTCAGCGTTCCAGTGCTCGTCGTTCTTATCGTTCCCGCAATCCTCAGGAACCTGAACGTTAATTATTCCATTCGCCTCTTTGAAACCTCCGTTCAAAACGGCTGAACTAAGTATTCTCAAAGGAGTCTTGGACCAAATTATAAGACTGCTGTCCTTGACTTCAGCTTCAATAGTCTCGATCTCTACGTTAAACTTCATTCACTAACCCAGCGATTAAACTTTAGATCGTGCACTGACGTTGCGCTCGAGCTTATATAAGCTTTAGCATAGATCATTTTAGCTTAAAACGTGAGAGGCTTGATCGTTCTTTAATTATATATCCGCTTCTTACAGTCGTTTAAAGACAAATATAGTTTCTGATGATGAGTTATAGAAAGTGGCGCTTATGTCTAAGATCTATGTGCAACCTTTAGTCCACGAGACTTTTTCAGATTTCGTTGATTTCGCAGAAGAGAACAAGTTCAACTTGGAAATCGCGACTTTCGCTTATGCAAACGTGTACGATACCGATTGGCACAAGATTCTCATTGATCAAGAGAAGAGGATTTCTGCGTTCAAGGGAGACGCACATATATCTTTCTAAGAAAGGCATGAATGCGTAGGCTAGGCAACTTAAATATAAGCTTTATCGGAGAATCGACTTCTAAGGTTAAAGCCCTAGAACCCTTGACTCTACCTAATCGGGTAACCAGTATGCATTACTCATCTTGCATATTCCATTTCATTCTCTCTTTAGGGGCCATCATGTTTCTTCAACGCTTCGCCTACTGCTACTTTAGTTGAGACAGCTATTAATTCACCCATTTTTGTGTGCCCTCCAGTATGTCGAATTATCGTGCCAGTGTCCACTCCAGAAACGACAATCATGTTGTCAGTCCCAGTGCCAGTTGCTTGCAATTGAGGAGACACTGTGCTTCTCACATCTCTATCCTGAAGAGCAGCAGTCTTGGCCTCTGTAGCTGTCATGATAGCTCTAGCCATAGCACCGCCAGTTAAAACGACATTCGTTAGAATAATAATATTTATTGTGCCAGTTGCAAATTGGAAAAACGTATTTTTCTCAACCCAATTCCCGGCATCCACGCCCATTCTCAAAGCGTTGTTCCTAGCGCCTCCAGTGGCGAGACAACATACCTTAAAATCTTGATAAGACTTCTCACAGACAGCCACTTTTTCCATGTCAACAGCAGTACTCATAAAAGTAATGTCTTTAGGATGGATTCCCAAAGTGGCTGGTAATTGTCTTATAAACTTCTGATGTTTTTTAATTGTCATAGTGCTATTTGATAGGGACATGGGAACATATGTATTCGCAACAAATTTAACTTGTTTAAAGCCATCCAATGTTGAGAGTACTTTACGCTTTTCTCCAAAAGAGACAAGCGTAGTGTTAAGCTCAACACCGCTATATGTACGGTAAATGACTCGTGCGTCTATGCCTTTTAATTCGAGGTTTATCTTATTTTCTTTAAATTTTGTAATACTTCCTTTCATTAAATTTCTCTCCGCCGCTATGTACGTTATTATTTTTCAGCCACATTTTCCAGCAAGGTTTCAACACTCAGGTAGTTTTTTCTGGGGCTCTTTTTTCATATCCTCGATCCAAATCTTGAACAGCGTAGCAGTAGCTTACCCAATATTCCTGAAATAACAACCGATTTATCAGTTAAACTTTCTGAATGCTGAAAAGAACCCATGACAATCACAAGCTGTGCCAACGACGAAAGTCTCTTTAGTCTTGACCCAATCAAAAAACTCCGAAACCTCACTACCCTTTAAAGCACCCATGCCTGGAGCCATTGAATAACTGATCAGAATAAACGCTTCGGGGCTTGCAAACCTCATCAGGCTGATCATTGTACACGGTTTCTTTGTCCCTGAAGAGGGGCAAACCGTGGGCATTGCACAGTTGTCCAAACAGTCATTGTCTCGGTTAAAACTTAAGATCAATTTTCCTCTTCCTGCGTGGAGAACAACAACCTCGGGCAATTTGGGCAGAACGCTGTTTATTGCTTCACTCCACGGCGTGAGATTAAACTTGATTTTCGCCATATCAGCAGCTATATGAACTGGAGCAGTGGGAAAAATGTACTCAGGATTCAAGCAGTCCATCAACTCCAAAGCCTTATGAAGGTCCCCAACGACGAAGTATTCACCCTTCGAACAGATGCTATCGAAGGATTTCAGTGCGAACCTTTGGACTGCTAGACAGCACGGGTCCACATCGACGACAACGAAACTTTTGCGCTTCTGTCTAAGATATTCAATTGCATTGCACCCATATTTTCCGCCGCCGATAATTAAATCCATTTTCTTTTCCCCGTTTCGCTCTTATCCATTATTGGCTTTTCTGAGAATCCCGCCCAACTTTTAGATGATCCGCAATACTCGAGGGAACATCCTTCGCCATTTTCAACTTTTCCTCTGACACATTAAGCATGTGCAAAAGCTCTTCTTGATTTTTTACAAAAACTGCGCCCATATTTTTCAGATCCCCAAACAACGTCGTTGCTTGTCCCTTAGTGAAATCTCTGCTTTCAATGGGAACCTCGTCAATGACGAAAAGCGGAATGCCTTTCTCTAGGGCTTCCTTCGCCGACTCAAGATTTTGGATGTTACCATGACCAAACGGAACCGAAGTCACCACGACGGTGCTCGCCTTACTGATCATGGCTAAGTTAGCTTTCCGTGTTTTCTCGGTTATGGGCGAAAACGGCGCTTCACTGGTCACCGGTATATTCAGGAATTGCGCGGTCTCAAAATCAGTGTCCAACACGTTGAGCACCCCTGCTGTTACGCTGTAACCTTCTTCCAAAAGAATCTTCATGATTGCGGTTCCAGTGCCAGCCCCACAAATCAAATGAATGGCGCAGTTTTTTAGTGGCGAAGACTTTGGAGGTGAAAGAGGAATAACATAAAGAGAGTTTGTAACAAGATTCTTTTTCACTATTGAGTCTACTCTAAACACAGTTTTGATGTTTTCACTGGTCAAAACTTCATCTATGTGTCCAGCCGCAAAAATCTTCCCTTTGTTAAGCAATATGGCAGTATTGCAGTAGCGGGCAGCCAAATTTAGGTCGTGGATAGCGGTAATAACGATAATGCCCTCTTTAACACAAAGCGACTTGACTAGGTCCATGATTTCCAACTGATTGATAATATCCAGATACGTAAGCGGTTCATCCAGCAGCAAAATTTTAGGTTTCTGCGCTAACGCACGCGCAATAATCACCCGTTGTCTTTCACCTCCGCTTAACTCGTTTACGGGTCTTGCCGCCAGATGCCACGTATTCGTCAAATCCATTGCTTTACGCGCAATAGCCATATCGCTTTCAGTTTCCAGTTGAAACCTCGACATATGTGGACTGCGCCCCATCAAAACAACCTCTAACGCTGTGAAGCTGAAGCTGACGGTGTTGTCTTGGGGAACTACTGCCATTTGCTTTGCCACATCCGCGCTCTTGAGAGAGTAAACGTCCTTATCGTTCAGCAGGATAGTGCCCTTGTGGGGTTTGAGTGTTCGGCTAATGCTTTTAAGAAGCGTGCTTTTTCCTGACCCGTTAGGTCCGATAATTCCAACGAAGTCGCTATCCTTAACTAACACGCTCACGTCCTCTAAGATTTTGATTGAGCCGTAGCAGCATTCGACGCCGTCAACATTTAACAAAACCATTTTTCAGTAGTCCCCTCACAGTGAATAGGTCGTTTTTCTTCTTCTAAGCAGGTATATGAAGAAAGGCGTGCCCACAAGAGCAGTTATTACACCAACCGGCAGCTCAGCGGCGCCCGTCGCGACCCGCGCAACTGCATCACAAATCACTAAGAACATAGCTCCGGTTATTGCGGAAGCAGGTAGAAGGATTCTGTGGTCAGGTCCAATTACCAATCGTGTCATGTGAGGAATTATTAAGCCCACGAAACCTATGACCCCGCTGATGGCAACTGCTGCTGCTGTTATCAGGGAAGCTACAGCAAGGAGAAATATTCGTACTCTTTCCGTATTTACCCCTAAATGTTGTGCAGTATCATCGCCCATGGAGAGCATGTTTAGGTCTCGGGTAAAGAAATAGGTGGCGGCAATGCCTATGAAGACAAAAGGCATTATTGTCCATACTTGTATCCAAACGATGTTAGAGAATCCTCCTGCTAGCCACGCCACTATTCCCGTGAGGGCTTGGCCGGAACGAAGTTCCATGAGTGTTTCAATAGCCAGCAGAAAGATGTTTACGACTATGCCGGAAAGAAGTAAGGTTGTTGTCGGAATTTTGGTTCCAACTCTTGAAATGAATAAGACCAAAAACACGGTTAGTAGGGCAAATATGAACGCGAAAAGTTGCGCTGTTCCCAAGCCTACGACCGTTAGGGCTGAGGTGACGTACAGAACGGCAACCGTGTAACCTACTGATGCACCCGCAGATGCACCTAACAAGTATGAATCAGCCATGGGATTTCTAAAAACGCCTTGGTAGATTACGCCTGCCGCGGCTAATCCCGCGCCGACTAGAGCTCCTGCGAGTACACGTGGAAGACGGATTTGAAGAATTATTGCTTCGCTTGTTGGCGATATTGATGCTGAATTGATTGACCCGTTTAAAAACGGAATTTGTTTGCCTAAAATGGATAAGATTTCTGAAAAGGAAATAGAAGCGTAACCTATGTTGAGAGATACAATTATGGTTACAACAAGAGCCACTGTTAATGTGACTAAGATTAATTTCCATCGTGAAGAACGCTTAATGTATGTGCCTTCGACTTTGTCTGCACTCATTTTTGTTTCACAACAAAAAAATTAGGAGGTCGAATTAAAAAGCTGCGGATACAAGTCAGAAGCGACAGCATAGACACAGTCAGCTACTCTTGGACCGGCTTCAGCGAACAAATCTCCATCGATTACGTAAACTCGGTTGTTTTGCACTGCACTGATTGTGTTCCATCCTGGTGTCGCCTCCACTTGAGCAACGCTTCCATAGAACGGGGCGGTTCCCATTTCTGTAGGTAAGAATATTGCATCGGGGTTAAGCGCTACAACAGTTTCAGAGGATATAGTTGGATATTGTTGGGTTTCGTTAGCAAGAATGTTAACGCCTCCAGCTTTGCTGATAACATCGTTTATCCAAGTTGTAGAGCCGGAGGTCATGAGCGGAGGAGTCCAAACTTCATAAAAGACTTTCATTGGAGTGATGTGTGCGTCTGAAATTTTCGTGGTTATCGAGTTGATGGTGTTGGTTATGTTTTCAATTACTGCTGTTGCCTGAGTTTCAGCGCCTGTTGCTTCGCCTACTAAGGATATATCGTGGTAAATACCCGCGATGGTTGTTGGATTGAGCACTAACACTTTGTATTCTAAGGCTCTCATGCTTGGAAGGCTGGCATCGTTGATGTTGTCGGTCAGTATTAAGCCGGGATTAAGCGAAGCGATGACTTCCATGTTGGGAGTTCCATATCCTCCGTCAATTGTCATGTTGCCAGCTGCGACCCAAGCTGTGAAATTGTATGGATAATTGTCATAGGTTGTCACGCCCACAACTTTGTCGCCCAAACCTATAGCGAACAAGATTTGTGTACAACTAGGCGCCAGCGAGACAATTCTCTGAGGAACAGTGGTCAAATTAGTTACGTAACCTTCATCGTCTACCAACGATATGTTCTGTTGCGAGGTGGTTTTGTTTTGATTAGCTGAGTTGTAGTTAAGATATACGAAAGCGGCAGAAACAATTAAAGCGATGATTACGATGGCAGCAATAATTATATATTTTCTGTTCATCTTTTTAGTCACCTATGATTCTGGTTGGATTATCCAGCCCACTATATAACCTTTTGGTGAATCTCAGGTTGAGTAACTTAGGTCTATACTAAGGAAGAAAAAACATGCAAACCAGCTTATCCTCAAAGCTGTTTACGTTGATCACCCATCCCACGCCAATTTTCAGAAGCAAACAACAAATATCTGCAATGAACCCACATAGTATTATTATCACTTAATCAGGTCAGTTGGCAATGAGCGTTTGGAGCATATTTGGATACTAACAGTCAATCTATGCGGCTAAAGAGGAGGGTTAGGTAAAAGATAAGGAGCGAAGCTCTTTTTTGTGCGCTGGCTTGTCCCTTTATTGGTGTAAAGTGGTTGTAAGTCTTATTTTCTGGTTTGGGGGCAGATTTGAGGAGAACAAGACCTCTTCCTCTCTTTGCACCAACCGCCCTTCTCAAACCTGC
>JBEKNP010000077.1:0-9542 GCA_049522695.1 Bathyarchaeia archaeon
CAGGGTTTCCTCTTCGGTTAGTCTCAGCTGGAACTATCGCTTTGTTGACGAAAAGCCTGACAACCTCACAGGCTTCCATAATAGAACATGATCGGGGGCAGCTTAAATTCTGCACACCCCTAAATTATATAGAGAATGAGATAGCATAAAAAACTTTCTTATATCTCATGTGTTAATAAATCACGCCTAATTGTACTTAGTTAGCCGCATCTATGAATGATCTTTCGTCATAATAATGCCCGAGAAAAACCGCTAAAGGCAACTGTACTAAAATGCTTAAAATAACTTTTAAGTTGAAGCTTAAGCATAAAATTTCTTTAATTTTTTAGAACTAAACCACTTAGCGTTCAATGAAGTGTTAAGCATGCAATTATATTAAAATAGGCTGGTTTCTCAAAGCGACGTTGCTTCTTTTCAGGATAATTTTATGTCTTTAATTCAGAAATAGTCTTAAAGTTGACTTGGGGATAGTATTTGCGTAGTTTGTATGCCGACTAATTTGCCGCCTGAAGCGTTGGATAAATGGGAGGAGGTTGAAGCTGCTCATACTCCCAGAGAGAAGTTGCAGAAGATGCAGGAGTTCCTCAGCTGTGTCCCTCAGCACAAGGGCACGCTTAAGCTTCGAGGTACGATTAAGAAGAAGATGGCTATTATCCGCGCCGACTTGGAGGATAAGAAGCGGAAGGGCACGGGAAAGAGTAGCGGTGGACCGAAGCTTTTTGTTGAAAAGGAAGGTTCAGCGCAGATTGCGTTGATTGGCATGACCAACGTGGGTAAGAGCTGCCTAATGAGCGCCACAACAAATTCAAAAGTGCTTGTCACGCCTACGCCTTACAGTACTCATGAGCCAGTGCCTGGTATAATGAGTTATTTGGATGTACAGTTCCAGATTGTTGAAGCGCCAGCGGTAATGGCGGGTAGTGCGGATGGGCGTGCAGGGGGTCATGTTACGCTAGGTATAGCGCGGAATGCTGACGGCGTGATTTTGATGGTTGATTTGTCTCGTGACCCAGTTGGGCAGTTAAAGCTGGTTTTGGGCGAGCTGGAGAAAAGCCGTGTACTTGTAAGTAAGCCTAGTGGACGCGTGGACATTGACCGCCGCCATGCTGGTGCTGCGCTGCGCATTATCCTTGTTGGTAAGCTTTTGGATTGTTCAATGCAAGATGTTGAGGTTTTGCTACGCAGTTACAAAATAACCGACGCCATAGTGCGAATCAGCGGTGATGTAAGGCTCGATGATGTGGAGGACGCTATTTTTGAGACCACGACATATAAGCCTGCGGTGGTTGTGGCGAATAAGTTGGATTTGAGGGGTGCAGAGGCTAATCTGCGTGATTTAAAGCAGCACGTGAATGGGAAGTTGCCAGTTGTCGCCATATCATGTGAGCTTAAAACTGGTCTTGGTGAGTTGGGGAAGGCACTTTTTGATTCTTTAGGGGTTATTCGGATTTACACTAAGGAGCCCGGCATGAGAGTACACAGTGATCATCCTTTTGCGCTTAGGCGCGGCGTCACGGTTAATGATTTGGCGAAGAATATTCATAAGGAGTTTGTTTCTAATTTCATGTTTGCTATGGTGTGGGCTAAGCGTTTGCCATTTAGTCCTAAGAAGGTTGGGTTGAATTTTGTTTTGGACGATGGCGATATAGTGGAGATCCACACGAGGATATAGCATTAAGTCAAAAAATTGGTTTCAATTTAGATACTTAGCATCTGCTCCGTTAAATTCTCCTATTGTACACCTGTCGATCCTGCATTTTATGGGTTTTCGAGTTAGGATCAACCAATAGACTGTTTATTAGAGAAAAAAAGGCTTCTGAAAAGAACAACTTTTTTCAAAATAGCTGGTCAACACAGTGCATCAATAGACAGGAATAATATTACAGTGGAATTTAGCTTGGAAAGAAAAAAGTTATGGTGGTGGTGGCGGCGGCGGAGGCGGTGGTGGCTCAAACTGAGCATTCTTGTGGCGCATCCTAAGCAACAGCAAAGCGGCAAGGACAACGACCACTACTACTATCGCGCCTACTGCAGCATATATTAGCCCCGAAGAACTCGGAGCTGGAGATTGTGTAGGTTGTGCCGAGAGAGTAGCAGTAGGTGAAGGTGACGCTGAAGGTGTGGGTGTCGCAGATGTCGCTATCGGCGAGGACTGAATCAGGGTAGAATAATTTGCTATTTCGCTTGATAACTGAGCTGAATTATCTGTGGGCGTTGCGGTAAACGGCGCAGACGCACCAGGCGCAAACGAGGTAGATAAGAAGTCTTCTGAGTAATTCATACTAACAACCGTTCCGGAAGTATTATAAAACGTGGTAACAACAAAAACATTCCCGACTGTCTCGTCGCCAGTGTTCTGAACGGTTCCTGTAACAGAGTACGTGCCACCGCTGTCAATGGCATTAGGTCCGACAATCGAAAGACCCGAATACGGAGTCACAGTAGCGTTATTAACATAGGATACGAAAACGGTAACATTGGTAACCGAAGAAACATAAGTGTTATCTTGGGTCACGCTGTCCTGGGGATTAAAATCCAAGTAGAAAGGAGCCTTCTGATCAGGAAGCAGATTGTTTCCATATGCTGTACCACTTGCCGAATTCAGAACATGTCCAGTAGAATTGTAAGCAGTGCCTCTAATATCTACGTACCCTATGACATTTGAACCGACATTTTGTATCTCACCGACAGCAACCAAATCGTCAATGTACCCTGCTATAACAGTGTCCGCAGGAGCCTCGTACCAAGTGTAACTGACAACCTTGGCTTCCGAAGTAGCCGCCTTCACACTCGGTGCCGACAACAACATACTGAACGTAGCTACGATTAAAACTACTAGAATTACAGCCGTTATTATCTTTTTCAAATTAGCCTCACTTCAAACATTGAATTTCTTAATGGAGAAGTGTTACGGTGTCAAAGAGTTATTAAAGCTTGTTCAAATTTCCTCCCAAATATCGGATTTTTGTTGTGCTGAATCGGCTAAAAAGGGTTTTAGGTCATTTCTGCCTATGCTAGATTATTTTCGTTTTTAAGAGTGTATTTTCCTCTGTTCTAAAGCAGATTAATTATCGCACAATTTACTGTACTGATTTAATACCTTTATGGCACACTTTACGCTGTTTTAAGGTTTATTTTTTAAAGTTCCTTTGTGCAAAAATGGGTTTCTTATGGGGCAAAATTATCGCTTGATTCTACTTAACGGTTTGTTTCTCTTTTTTACAATCCGGCGAGGAGCACTGCGATTATACCTGTTAAGAATACGCCGTCGAAGGTGCCTGCTCCGCCGATGCTTGCAACTGGCGCGCCGAGCTTGGGAATCTTTCGAAGGTTCAGTAGGTCAGCGCCTATTAGCGTTCCAAGTACACCTGACACATAAGCGATTGTTATTGGTTGTGCAGGTGAAAGAATAAGGGCGGCTACAGCCGCAGCTATCGGCGGAATGAATATTGGAGTGGTTATTCCTACGCCTTTTACTGGTCGGGCTACTAAATGCGTAACCAGTGCAACGGCTAAGACGCCTACAAAGCTGAGGAAAATCATTGAAGGCGCCGATTTAATTAGCAGATAAATGCAAACGCCGGTTGGTATTAATGCTCCTCCAACGTTAACTGCGACTAATGTGCCGGTTTCTCCGTACTCAACTTGGGGAATTCGGTAGGTTACGCCAAACCAGTTGACGGTTTCATCTCGTATCATGGGTATGGTTGTTTTGAGTTTAAGTAATGGAATGTTAATGAAGCTTCCAATCAAGGTTCCGACCAAAATCAGAAAGATGATCAAAGGGGTAAAGCCTATATTTTTGAAGGCGATGCTGATGGCTCCAAAAAAAACTAGACCCACTACAACAAACAATAAAGTAAGTAAGACTGCGAAGAACAGAAAGCTATGCTGAAAGTAAATCGTTTTCCTGCTCATACGTTCACAGCTTATTAGGCAATTTCCAATGTTAACCTTGAAGAAATGCCCTTATTTAGATTGCCATTCTAAACATATGGCCTCCACCCAAAAGTTCCCTAAATGTTATAAATTGAAAAATGTTATAAATTGAAAAACCAATTTTGAAAAGAAAGGTCACCTATTTGACATCTCACATCCAATAACAGGTTCATCCTAGCAAATAAGGCAATGTACAGCTGTTTTTTTGGCATTAGCGTCCTGAAGTGAAGTTCAAAGCCGCTCTTCACGCTTTCTACAAACCTGTCAGTTTTGGAGTTGAACTGAAGAAGCGTATCCGCGAGTTATCGGTATCTCTTTCTAAACTTTAAAACTGTAAAAGCGACCGCAACAGCAACTAGAATGCTTGCCGCAATCGCATAAAGGTAAACGGTAGTCGCATAAAACGGCAAGGAAGTATCTTGTTGAGACTGAGGTGATGGCGTGGGTATAAGTTTCGTATTGTTCCAGTAAATGATGTTGTGGTATCCTGCAGATTCCAGCGTTTCTGATGGGTAAACTACGTCTAAGTTACTGCCGTCCATTTCCAAAAGTGTGGCGACGCTCATGCCAATGTCAAGGGTAAGCGAATCATTTGTCCATAGTCCCCAGATTTTGTCTTTGGGTCCGCGAAAACCGTAGCCATAAGCTGCAGGGAGAACATATGCTGTTCTGTCGATTACTGGAGTGATGGTTCTGGGGTTGGATTGAACATACTGCCAAAATTGTTTCATAGCGTCAAGCTGTCCTCCCTGTCCTTGCTGGGAAACGTTTTGAGTTAGGACGTTTTGAGTGTAGTTTGCGTTGCTGTCAAAGACGATGATATATTTTGCGCCGTTTTCATATGCTAGCGTCATGTCGTTGTAGAGTTCTGTACCATTTTCCATGTAGGGCGGCTTGGTGTATTTCCAAGTTATCATAACGCCCCAATCCTTGTCCTGGACAGTGGCTGCACCTCTGCAGAGAGCTACGTTAAATTGTTGGCTGTAATTCATGGTAAACTCTGCAAAAACCGTGTTATATCCTGCTTCATAATCATACCAGTAAAGCGAGTAGTCTGAGGTGAACAATGGATATTCTGTTGAGTAAGCAAAACTCTTGGTGATTGAGTATGGTCCAAGTAGATACCGATTTACGGCATTAACGTAGATGGACGCCGCGTTACTATAGTTAGTTGCCGTTCTGACAAATGGGGCAGACATGTCGAGTTGTTTTCCACCTGGTTCATCATAATAATAAATTCCCAGAAAACTGTTACCCCAATTGCTCTTGGCATTTTCAAGCCATTGTTTCGAGGGATATATGGGGTTATCGGTGTAAACTATGAAGGACAAACTCTTATTGTAGACATACTGGCTAATTATTGTGAGTCTTGTGTCATTATAGTTTCCAGTGCATCCAATTACGAAGAAATTTGTGTAAGAACTAACGTTATCGATTAATTGTTCAGTTGCAGCTATGCTTCCGAAGGCGACATCAACACCAAAGTATAGGCTTGGTGAAGTCTGTGTAGTGACCGCTTTGGCAGTCAAACCGCAGTTTAAGAAAAGCGGTAAAATAAGCAACAGAATAATCAGAACTGAAGATTGCTTGAACTTCATTTAGTCTATATTGAAAATTCTGTCAGCTAATAAGAGTTTTCCAAAATCAGTACATAATAAATAAAACTGACTTAGTGCTGAATTCTATAGGTGCCTTTAGTTACTACTTTATCAGGGCACTTGTCTTTAAGTTGACATTCTGAGCTTCTGCGTTTCTTGCAGTACTCAAGATTTAATCGAACAAGTTGGGATTCGTAACATTCCGCATCTTCTGGGTTTAGACCGATTTTTTGTGCCGTTGTAACTGCTATTGGCGACGGCTTGGGTTTTGCTTTCTCCCAGATCCCGTGCAGTTCCCTTAGGAATATGTTTACGCCTAAGGGCCAACCCTTTAAATTCTTGCAGGCGCCTCTCCAAGTCTGCGGGACCGCTCGATTCTGTATAAAAGTTGCCAAGGTCGCCGTACTTTTCTTTAACCATTTAGCGATTCCCAGAAGGTTTGTGGCTTTTGAATGTCATATATAATGTAACCGCCAGAATCAAGAACTTCCAGGAGGCGGTCCCATCCGGCTTCTAATATGGCTTGGGGGTTGTCAGCTGCTCTTGTTCAAAGTAAAGGTAAGTCTCCTTGAGGGTTTGGGCTGGGATTCTCTTGGCAAGAAGAACCGAAGACAAGAACCATTTGAACTATCCTAAGATTTAGATAAATCAAGGCCAAGCTCATGTGAGTAACTTTGCAGCTTAGGTAACGCTTCCTTCACGGCATTAAAAAGCAAGTCCGTGTATAATATGATTAGGTCAGCGTAAAAGTGTTGAATGAGAACAAATTTTCAGGTGCTTTCGAGGTCTTCAGCGTAAAGACTGGATAAGCTGGTCGAGTCAATTTTACCCTTACATTTCAATAGTTAAACTGAAGGGTGAGGGAGGTACTTTCTAGCTATTGAAAATAGCTCTAAAAACCAGCTTCTGTAGGGCAAGACTCATTTTTGTCACGAATTCCTCAACCAAAAATGAAGGTATTCGTCAGCCAGCTTCCTTTACAGCCTTTTTTTTATTTGCTTATGGATGCAAAATCCGGTTTATCAGGGGAAATTGAAAAAGCTTTTTAGCAAATCACGTTACAGATGTCTAGTCTCAATTTAAGGAGAATGAAAATCATGGGTTGGGACAGTGAATTTTTCACACATAAGAAAGAGGTTTTTGGGAATCAAAAGGAACCAGGTGGAATAATAGCGAAAGGGGAAAACAAATTTAGGCGTTGCTCAGGCTGCAATCAACCGATTGGCACTGTGTCAACCACGCTTTATGAAATCGATGAAAAGCATTACTGTTCAGAATGCTATTTTCGAATGATAGTTAATCAGGCTGTAGAAAGAGACCATTCTGACATAAAACTCAAAAAAGAAGCACTAAAACAATCGGTCTAATTGGAAAAAAAAGAACGCTGGCTACCCAGCTTAGTTTACTGCAAGTCAATCATTAACCCTAAAAAAAACCTATCCTTTTAAGTGTAAATGGTCACAAGTGCATCACTTTGGTAATTGTCCTGATAAAGGCTTCACTGCCAATTAAACTGCGTTCAAATTAAAAGAAAAATAGAAAATTTAGGTTTATGTTGTTGGTGGTGGAGGTCTTGCTCCAAGAACGACAGTTACCTGTGTCTGCAAGGTTCCTCTAATGACAGTTATGACTAGATTGTCGCCTGGCAGGGTATTTTCTTCTAAGTAGCTTGCTAATTCATCGCCGTTTGTGATTGTTTGGTTGTTGAGGGCAATTATAATGTCGTTGACTTCCAGTTTGCCATCTGAGGGTCCTCCGCTTACTACTGACTGAATTTTACAGCCATAAGTAACGCTGGCGCCGGTCTGCTGGGCTAAGCTATAACTCATGTCCTCTTCTTCGATTCCTAAGTAAGAGTGTCCGTTGTATGAGCTGGTTGTTATTAAATCGTTTATTTCTTTTAGTATTGTGTCTGCTGGAATAGCAAAGCCTAATCCTTGTGAATTAGAAACTATTGCTGTTGTAATGCCCACTACGTCTCCAACTGCGTTCAGTAGGGGTCCTCCTGAATTTCCAGGGTTTATAGGTGTGCTTGTCTGAATAATGTTAGCTATTGAGTAGTTTCCAGCTATGTCTGGTTCTGTTATTGTTCTTCCTAGTGCGCTTACGACGCCTGTTGTTAAGGAACCTACCAGTCCATAGGGATTTCCAATAGCGATGACTGATTCTCCCACAGCTAACGTGGAGGAACTTACGATATCAAGCGGTTTAAACTCTGATGCAGGCGCATTAACGGAAAGAACTGCTAAGTCAGAGTACGGGTCTGTTCCTAAGACTGTAGCTGAGTAGCCGTCTCCGTCTGAGAAGGTGACACTTAAGTCTGTGGTGCCTTGAACAACATGGTAATTGGTTAATACAACGGTTCTGCCTGAGAAAGTGTAGACGAAGCCTGATCCTTGCTTGGTACCACCGCTGATGTCGCCTTCTATTAAAACGACGGAATTACGAATGCTGTCATACAAAGCTGTTAAGGATGTGCCATTCTGAAGAATTGTGATATTTTGGTAAGTGGCGTTTTGGAAGCCTTTGATGTCAGAAACTTGGCTTTCTAAATTTGTAACATGACTGTTTAGGCTATTCACTTGATTGTCAGTGATGTAAAAACTCGCTAATGCTCCAACGAGTAACCCTGCCGCAAATAGGAGTATTAGAAAGCTAGCTGAAGCTTTACTTAATTCCTTGGACGTCATTATTCCATTGCGCCTTGAAAAGTGAGTTTGTAGTTTTAAAAGATAAGAGTTCCTATTTTCTGCGGTCTATGATCTCCATCGCTTCAGGTCCAGTGCCAATTAAAGCGACCGGCACTCCTGTTTTATCTTCAACTTCTTCTATAAAGTTCTTCGCTTCCTTCGGCAGATCACTGTATTGTTTCGCACCTCGGCAGTTTGGGAAAAGGCTATCCAGTTTTGTTATTGCCGCATGTGTGGCACCGTTTATCCTGGCGGTTTTCTCTGCTAAGTCAAAATCAAATGGCGCTGAGCGTCTATCTCTGCCTGTTCCAGCAGCGACTTCAAACCATCCTCTTTTTTGCGCTTCCTCTTTTGTTATTTCTCCAGGTAACGGTCCTGCGCCAACTCTTGTTATGAATGATTTATAAACTATTAGGACGTCGTCAACCCTTGTTGGTCCGACTCCTGCTTCTGAGGCTATGGCTGATGCGCCTGTGTCTCTTCCAGTTACATATGGGTAGCCGCCGCTTAAGAACAGTGATAACATGAAGCCTTGTGTGCCTTCAAGAAGCACTTTTTTGCCTTCATCTAAGCCATCGTTGACTTCTTTCACTTGGTCAGTAAGGTACGGCTTCAACTCAGGGATGTCTTTGGCTATTTTCGCTGTCCGTCGGACGCGTTCTTCAATGGCTGGTCCAACGCCCCAACCTGTGGTTCCAATGCCTTTGTTGACGGCGCTTGCCTTATCTTGGGCGCTGTGCTTTTCCTCAATTATTGAAGCATTCAGATCTACGCCTATTCTGCCCTGCACTTTTGTAAGTTCTACTTCTTCAAAAAACTTCTGAACATGGATGTTTGCACCTGCAGCAATGAGCAAACGTGTTTTAGGGTTTAAAAATGCAGCAGGAACCATATGTAAAGCGTATTTTTTACCTTCGTACCAGACGGTGTGTGCTGCGTTTACTGAGCCGGTTCTAACGCAGAAATCAAGTTTATCTTTGAGGGCTAAATAAGAGATTATTTTTCCTTTGCCTTCGTCTCCCCAGAAGGCACCGACAATAACCGTGCAAGGCATTACAATTTCACCGTTGACATGTCGTGTCAAGAATTATTTAAAGATGTAGTGCTTCTAACTCAGCTTATTTTCACTTTTTCGTCTCTTTTCTTCGTTTATCAGTTGAGCTAAGGTGTAGGTAATGTAGGCTGAGAAGCTGTGAATGCCTTTTTTGATTGCGTATTCCTCTTTGACCTTTAGCCACTCGTTAAAAAAATAGTCGTAAACTTCAACTTTTACAGTGATGCTTTTAAAGCCTTTTTTCGGCGTTTTGTTCCCCTC
>JBEKNP010000078.1:0-9279 GCA_049522695.1 Bathyarchaeia archaeon
CACGCCTTAGAAACTGGTTTAAGCAGCGACTCACCAATGAACTGGCGCCTCAGCAAGCTTGACAGATTTGCCCTTCTTTCCAACAGTGACTGCCACAGTTTTTGGCCATGGCGCATCGGCAGAGAAGCCAACGTTTTCCAACTCCAAAAATTCACATACCAAGAAGTTACGGGCGCCATAAAAAATAATGATCCAGCAAGATTCAAGTTTACTATTCAAGTTGACCCTGCTTATGGCAAGTATCATTGGACTGGACACCGCAACTGCAAAGTATCCCTCTCGCCCCAAGACGCCATAAAATTCAACAATATATGTCCAGTTTGCCGCAGAAAGCTCACCAAAGGCGTAGAGCAACGCGTTGAAGAACTTGCAGACCGATCCGTAAACTTCAAGCGTGAAGGCACACCAGGGTTTTTGCGGTTACTTCCACTCTCTGAAATAATTGCTACAGTGTTAGGCACTGATTCGCCTGCGACACAGGCAGTTTGGAAAAACTATAATTTGCTTGTTGAAAAATTCGGGGACGAGTACACTGTGCTGATTGACACGCCAATGGAAGCTTTAGCCAAAGTGGTGGATACGCCGATTGCCGAAGCCGTCGTTAAAGTAAGAAACGGAACAGTTAAGGTCACGCCAGGATACGATGGGGTGTATGGGCAACTTGTTTTAGGTGTTGATGCTCCAGCAGTTAAACCTAAGCCGGCGCGCGGAACCATTAAGCAGTTAAATATTGCCGATTTCTGGTAATGAAAATTCTAAGTAAGCGTTATCCATTTGTTATGGAAACAAATGATTTAATTCCCTCAAATAATTCTAGTTAAAAACGTTTAGCTATACAAAGGATAGATTACTCTTGAAAGACTTTCTAACAAAAATAAACAGCACAGCCACCCAAAAATATGGAGCCCAGTACGCTGAAGCCCGAGCACAAAAACTCTACAAAACAATGCTCAACCTCAAAGAGGAGCGCGTAGAGGCAGCTAAACAGGGCATTGAAAATGGTGTTGCCTTGCGTGTACTTGTGAATGGAGCGTGGGGCTTTGCTTCTGTTGGATCATTTGACGGTGAAATTTTGGAGAGTGCTGTTTCGGATGCTTGCAGGATGGCCAAAATGGCTAGTTCACGGTTGAAAACGCCGATTAAGCTTGCCGAAGCTAAAGTGGTTAATGACCGTGTCGAGGCAAAACCGAAAAAGAACCCGGCAGATATTTTGATGGAGGATAAAGTTAAAACTGCTTTGGCTGTAAACAAGGCAAGTTTAGGTTTTGATAAGCGAGTGAAAAGTTGCACTACAGATTATTTCGATTTGACTGGAACCAGCTATTTTGTGAATAGCGATGGCACAAGCATTGAGCAGGATAAAATGTATGTTTGGGCAAGAATAACTGCTTCAGCTTTAAACGAGGGTGTTTTCACTTTTAGTCGTGAAGAAATAGGTTCCACAGCAGGTTACGAAATATTTGACAAGCAAGCTCCCGAGGCTTTAGGCGAAAAGGTTGCGAAACTCGCGATTGAACAGTTAAGTGCTAAATCGCTCAAAGGAGGAACATTCCCAGTTGTTCTAGGTCCAAACGTTGTGGGCGTTTTTGTTCATGAAGCGTTTGGGCATTTAGCTGAAGCTGACTTGGCTCTTTCGGGCGGTATTTTAGCAAGTAACATGGGGAAAAAAATCGGGTCCGACTTGGTAACGTTTTATGATGATGGTACAATTGAGGGTTCTTTTGGCGCTTTCAAGTATGACGATGAAGGAGTCCAAACCCAGAAAACAATGCTCATAAAAGACGGAATAGTCTCTGGTTTGATGCATAACCGAGAGACAGCGCAAAAATTTAATGCTGAACCGACGGGTAATGCGCGGGCTGAAGATTTCCGTGTGGAACCAATCATCCGTATGCGTTGCACTTACATGGCTCCAAGAGACCATTCTTTTGAAGAATTAATCGAAAAAGTGAAGCAGGGATACTTCTTTAAGAGGTTTAGGGGTGGGCAAGCTAACCTTGACGGCACTTTCCAAGTTGGCATTCAAGAAGGCTACGAAATAATCAACGGAGAAATAGGTGGACCAGTACGCGATGCGTCAATAAGCGGCAATACCCTTGAGACCTTACATAAGATTGATGCTGTAGGAAAAGATTTTATGTTAGACCCGGGAAGGTGTGGGAAAGGCCAAACAGCATTCATTTCTGATGGCGGACCGCATATTAGAGTTAAAGAGGTGGTTGTTGGTGGCAGTGCTTAAAAAAGATACTATGATAAGTTTAGCGGAAAACTCAGTAAATGAAGCTTTGAAAAGTGGAGCCTCTGAAGCTGAGGCGTACGTTTACGAGGGGCAAGCAACAAACATCGGTATTGAACTGGGACAAATCAGCAAAACCAACAGGATAATTGACCGAGGCGTAGGCATCCGCGTGGTCGCTAACAGAGCAGTAGGTTTTGCTTACACAAACATCATTGATGACCAAAAAGCAGTTGAAAGCGTGATTCTTAGGGCTTTGAATGCTGCAAAAGCAAGCAAACCTGACGCAGACTGGAAGGGACTTCCGCAAAAGAAACCTTACACTTCATTAGAAAAAACTTTTGATGATAAAATTGTTGAGCTTGGGTCAGAGGAGCTAGTTAATGTAGCTTCAACCATGTTGGATTCTGCTGGGCAAGTTGATAAACGCGTTTTCCCCATTGAAGGTGGAATAGGCAGCGCTTACATCTCTAACGCCATCGCTAACTCGAACGGAATCTCAGGTTTTGACAAGGGAACGGTAATTGAATGCAGTTTAGCAACGTTGGCTAAAGAGGGCAGTGCAGTCACGCCAGTTTGTTTTGAATTTAACGCTTCAAGAAACTATGATATTGATCCAGTTTGGGTGGGAAAAGAAGCAGCGAAACTGGCGGTTTCAGCGTTAAAAACTAAGTCAGTTGAAACCAAATCCACTAAGCTTATAATGACGCAGTTTGCATTGCAGGACCTCTTCGCTTACACGCTAGTTAACGCGGTTAGAGCCGATAGTGTTCAGAGGAATCAATCTCCGTTTAAAGGAAAAATCGGAGAAAAAGTCGCTTCAGAAAACCTTACAATTTACGACGACGGCTTATTCCCCGGCGGGCTCCGCACGATGGCTTTTGACGGCGAAGGAGTGCCTCATCAGAAGACAGCGGTCATAGAAAAAGGGGTTTTGCGAAATTTCCTGTATGATAACTATTCTGCAAAAAAAGAAGCAAAAGAGAGCACAGGGAACGCGGCAAGAGCAGGTTACCTGTCAACTCCCAGTATCGACACCTCAAACTTCCACGTTATGCCAGGAAACAAAACATCTGAACAAATGCTAAGCGAAGTGGATGACGGCTTAATAATCTATTATCTACAAGGCGCTCACAGCAGTAATCCTGTCAGCGGCGAATTCTCAGTTGTTGCGACTCCAGCTTGGAAAATAAGGAAAGGCGAAATAGTTCATTGCAGCCGAGGTGTAATGTTGGCAGGAAACATTTTTGAGGTTCTCAAAAACGTGAGTTTGGTCGGTAGCAATGAGCGGCAGATGGGGCAGTTAATTTCTCCGTGGATTCAAGTTGAAAATGTGCGAGTGATTGGAAAATAGTGTTGAAATAAAGTTTTTTTGATTGCATAGTGAAAGAGAGGTACAGTCTCGCTTATAGGGCAATTAAGCCCAAAAACTCTTTGAATACTCACCTAAAACGCCCTCGTATATAAGCTTGGTTTGCTGAGCGATTTTTTCCCAATCGTATTTTTCTTGGACTCTCGTGTATGCGTTTTCTCTGAGATATTTTTGGTAGTTGTCATCAAGCAAAACCTTTGTTATCCCCCACGCTAAGGAATCAGGATTATTTGGGAAAACTTTGACCCCTGTCACGTCATGCTCAATGATTTCTGACAAGCCGCCAGTGTCAGATGCAACCACTGGGCTTTTCGCTGCCATAGCTTCCAATGCGACGATTCCGAACGGTTCAAAAAGCGAGGGCACAACGGACACATCAGCGCATTTCTGAAGTTTAAGTAAAGTTTGTTCATCGAGAAAGCCTTCAAAAAGCACTTTATGCTCGAGTCTCATGCTGCGGACAATGTTTAACAGTTGCTCTTTCATGTAGCCGCTACCGACAATTATAAATTTAGCGTTGACTTTCTCCAAAATCTTAGGAGCAGCGTTAACTAATATATGGATACCTTTTTCGTAAACCAGTCTGCCTACAAAGAGTACTATTTTTTCTTCAGGCAAAGCAAACTTGCTTCGAAAATCCTTTATATCACCGTCAATGTCGTTATAACAAAGCGTGTTTACACCATTAGGAACCATAACTAACTTGTTGCTTGGAAGCCCGAAAGCCCATTTAACGTGTGAAATCATGTATTCACTGCAGCAGATTACTCTCCATGCTTCGTATGTGAGCCATGCTTCAGTTTCATGAATCATTTTTTCAGTGCTAGTATGTAACCCGTCTCTTCTGCCTATCTCGGTTGAATGCATAGTTACTAGAAGTGGCTTTCGGAAAACATGTTTTAATCCTATTCCCGCGTTTGCCACAAGCCAGTCATGAGCGTGAAAAACATCTATTTTGGATCCGATTTTTCTTGTTAATGCAGCTGTTTCCTTTTGCATGTTCAAGTTCATTAGGTAAACCCATGTGGCGAAATCCGGCGCTGGGTTCTTGTAAGAGTCGATGCGGTAAACTTCTACGTCATCAATTACTTCATGTGAGGGCGCATCTGGAAAATCGCAGGTTACCACATAAACCTTTACTCCTTGCTTTGCTAAACTTTTTGATAAAAAGTAGACGTGCGGTGAAATTCCTCCAATTACTCTTGGCGGGAACTCCCAGCTGAGCATCATAACAGCTAAATCGTCTTTCATTTGTCTTTTAAGCCTCCAGCCACCTTATTGTATAGTTTGAGGATTTCTTTTATCCAAGAATTTGAGGCAGTGGAGATAACCACTATTTTTTCTTTGGGCACCATGTAAATTCTAATGACCTCGTCACGCATCCACTCTGATTTAACGCTGATTTTTTCTGCCTCATAAAAACCTAACCATTCGATACTTTTAATCGCCATGTTATACGGCGTACTTAGAGCTTGAGACCGATGATCCTCCAAACTTTCAACAAAATAAACAAATGGTATGCCAAGTCCGTTTTTCAATGTGACCGCTGCTGGAATAAAATGCCAATCATGAACATCTATGAGGTCAATTTGTTTGTTGGCTTGATAATAAATGTTGGCTGCGGCTCTTTCAACTTCCTGGTTTAGTGTTAAAACCCACGTTAAAACTCCAATATGGGTTCGAACAGGGTTTGATACCCGAACGGTTTGTACTCCTGTTGATTCTTGGGCTGAACCAGTTATAGAATCGTCATAAGTTACAACATTGACTTCCACGTTATTAGCGGCCAGTTGGGTTGATAAGGCTTTTACGTATTCTGAGAGTTTGCCCACCACTCTTGGTGGATACTCCCACGAAAAAATAATGATACGCATGTTTCCACTACGTGAAAAGCGAGCAGACTTTAATTATTCCTCTTCCAGTAAGATAGTACCGTTTTTTCCCTTCATTATCAACAAAGCTCTCAGCGAAGCCTTCTGACTTGTACATATCCAAAATGCCCTCAATCTCGTTTGGGTCTTTCTGCATAAGTCTAGCTACGTCGTCGCCTCTTCTTGCCAAATCAGCGGCTGTAGCACATAAGTTATGCAGTGTTTGCAAAACTTTGTCAGGAAATGGAAGTTCGTCTCTCATTTTTAACGACACCGTACCGTCAATAAATAGTACGGCATTTCTTATAAACTCATGCGCGATAGTTTCTTAGAAAAGCTGAGTTGCATCCTGCATTTGCTTAATTAGGGCAGTATAGCGGTTCTTTGTAAAATTAACTATTGTTTCTCTTAGTTTTTCCCCGTTTTCTTTTGAATCCTTTATTTCCTTAAGTTTGGATGCTAATTTTTGGTCTCTAAGCGAGTTTTGTGCCCAGGTTTCAAAGTCGCCATTGTAAACATGGAACTCTATCGCTTCTGAGTTAACTTCATTGAGTGCTTTAATGAAACCTTTCAAGCTCCAAACCATGATTCCAGTGTAATATTGTTTTCCAACACCTGTGTAGAACAGGAAAGGCTCGTTCGCCGTTAAAATTGCCATCCTAAGCCTAGCTTCAAAATCGTTTAGCAATGTTTGCGCTGCCACGAAAGCATCCATGGGCGATTCGAATGGGCTAAAATAAGAGTGGACTTCTCCAGGTCCACCACCTGCAGTGAACATGTAATATAAGTGGTCGCTTGTTTGGAAGTCACGCCACAGTTTGAGAAATTCATTGTCGTCTGCTTCTTTTATGAATGGTTCTAATCTCCTTAGTGTAGTGTAGTATGCCCACTGCATAACGTTCCCAAGCCACCCACTTTGGTCTCTTTGAACGTCGGCCCAGGAAACAGTGCCTCCTGCTTCCGGCACATCAATTTCGCCTGCTGACCTATGTCTCTCTACCACTTCGGAAGGCGTAGCCATCTGCAAATGCTCAAACCTTAAAATCTCATCAGGAAGGTGCTGTAGGAAACTGTGGATGCCTGTTTCTGGCCAATGGTGCTCGCCGAAGGTTTCGTAGTCAGGGAAAATATTGATGCATTCACCCGGTGTGCCTGCTAACCAACCGGCATATTTATCCGCGGTTAGGGGCCATTCAGGCCACCATCGTGCTGAAAACCGAAAGCCGATGTCGTCTGTTAATTTGTAGTTGCGGAGCAAAACGCGAATTTTTTTTGTACCTTTTGGGGTGTAAATGTAGTTTGGGGATTTTTCGCCAAGGATTTTCTCGACGCCTTCAGTGTAGATTCCCTTGTAGCCTATGGATTCAACTGTTTTAGCTATGGTGTTGTTGTAGAGAAGTTCAGTGTTCTCGAAAATGTTCGGCGTGTAGCCTAGTAAGTCTTTTACGGTTTGCTTGTGCATTTTTGCCTGTTCAATGAACTCTTCTTTGTCAGGATAAAGGCTGGAGATTGAGTGATAATAGGTTTGGTTTAGGAATTCCACGCGTCCACTGGCGGCAAGTTGCTTGAAAGTTTCAAGAAGGTCATGGTCAAACATTTCGCATTGCTCAAGGAACACTCCTGAAATGCTGAATGAGACTTTAACCTGCTTGCGCTCATGCTTGTGCTTATCTATCGAGTCTAGCAGTATCTGGTTTGAAGGAAAATAGCATTTGCGTGCAGCACGCTTGAAAATTTCCCTGTCAACCTCATTATCAAAATAGTAGTTGAACAGTTCTTCTTTCTTCAAGCGCCTGAAAACTTTGCCTTCCCAAAACAAGCTCCGCCTTAGCCTATGCGGTTGATGAACCTCGAAAGTGAACACAACATCCGTCATAACTCTCGCCTTAAACAAACATATCATAAGGTACATTTATTTTTAATTTGCCATTTCTTCGACGGCGAAACGGTTGCATGCCTTGCGCAATCAATGAGACCATTTCAACCATACCTGTCGAGATAGGAAACAACCCTTTACAGTAGCTATGACCAAAACCAGCGAATCTAACTCTGCGACAAGCCAATTCTTCATTTGATTCTTTCTAAGAGTTTTCGAAAGGGTTGTCTCAAGACAAAGTGTCGTTGACGCAATAGCTAATGCTTTGGTAACCACGAATCTCATATAGTCGAATAAATAGCAGTTAAAAGAAAAAAAATTAAATGGTGGCTATTTTTTCTTCTCTTCTTTCTCTTTGGGCTTCGAACCGATTTCAACGCATAAAATATTGACCTGATAGTTTTTGTCGCCAACCAGCATTTTCCCTTGAGCATGATAGCCTCTGCTTCCAGTTTTGAAATTCTTCTCACCGCTCAAGATGAAAGTCTGTTTTGCACCTTTAAGTTGAATTGTTGCCATATCTACGTCGCTCATTTCTTTCACCTTTGCAATAAAAAGCATTTTGTGCCTTTTCACCTTTTCGCTCCACAATACTAATTTTTAGATACGAACGGTTATTTTGCTTTTTTTCTTGAGCGATGAAAATCTGTAACTTGCAAAAATGAAAACGTCCAATTCAATACTTGATGTGGTTAAGGCTGTTCTAGTAAAAATTTGGTAGCTACCATTAAAACCCAAACTATAGTACACTTTGATGTAATTTTCAAGCAATAGTGTGCCTACCCAACACTCTTTTTAATCCTAATTTTCATAGCTAAAAGCGTCTACTCCACCTTCGCATATCTTTTAAAAACACTAAGACATATTCAAAGCAAAAATTGGTGCGGTCGAGCGCTCGCGGTAGCATTCGCACGCGCTTTTTGACGGCACGCAAAAGAATTTCAATTAGCAAATTTACTTAAAGGTCTACTAACCAGATGGAACTTTCCGCAGTTCTTTCATAAGCTCAAGGATTACGGATCCCAGCTGGCATTCCAGAAATTAGAACAATCTATTCCAACAATTAGGTTAAATTTGGCGTTCTTATTTTGTTCTACGTAGTTATTGAGCTGAACAGGGCATTAAGGCTGGAATCTAAATGAATGAAAAAGAAGTTGCCAGCAGAAGATTAGTCATCGCAGCATGGATAATCTGTATCATCTTAGTATCGGGATTAGTTGGGGTAGTTGCATACTCCATGTCAATTTTGAGTGACAAAAATAGGATCATAAATTCATTGAACTCTGAAATTTCTCAATTAAATGCCAATAATGTGACGACTCTGGCTTCCATAAACGAAATCACCCTTGACCCTTCCGCATGGGTGAACAGGACAGTTGTGGTTGAAGGCAAACTAAACGGTCCCTTAGCATATCCCACAGGTATCCCTTGGTACTATGAACTCAGCGTCAACGGAACAATAACGCCACAGGATGCGATAGGACCAAACTGTATCGGAGTGGATTTGGGAAACAAAGGTAGCACTTATGAGTCTGTGAACGCAGTGGTTATCGGTGTTATCAGAAAAGGAGAGATAGGAATGACAACAGGAACTCAACCCAGAGTCACATTTTACATTGAAGCAGAATATGTCTTGGAGTATACAGAAGTAAAAGCCCGTTGGCTTGTTCCGAAATTGGATGCAATTAAATCCCGTTCGATCTAAAATCTGGCTGACTTCGACAAATACAAGAACTGATTCCAAAATGAAGCCTGGAAGGCAGTAGAAACCTTGTTGTATGCGTGCAGTTCCCCATTTGAAAGTGGTTCTCAGTTTTAAAATGGACAGCTCAACTTCCACTGTGACTTTGCTTTCTTTAGGCTGCCTGGGCTTGTCTTTGAAGGTTTCTATTCCACGATGCTTGCCCCTTCCTAGCCATCGATA
>JBEKNP010000079.1:0-9169 GCA_049522695.1 Bathyarchaeia archaeon
ATTCTGCCTGAAACCCAGAAGAAAATCGATGCTGCCGTAAGAGCCAAATTCGGCCAGGACCTGAAGGACTGGGATAACACTTTCTCTAGTCAACGATGGCAAACGTCCAGGTCAACTGACTTCCCAAATCAACCCGCACCCAAACACTAGTGATGTTATACATCATGTATAGCAGGTATGTTAAATTTTCTTTTTTCTTTTGAAGTGTTAGAGTTTGAATAAGCCAAAAACGTCTCAACAATACGCCGTTGTTAAACGCAAAACTGCCATACATACTACGATTAATGCAAAATTGAAGAAAGCTCAGAGCAAATCAGTCGCTGCGCAGCAAGGTAGGCCGGTGAAGGCTGCTCAGAAGCAGAAACAGAAGACTATGGTTCTGAAGGTGCCTCAAACTGTTCCTGCAGCTGATGTGATTGAAGAGAAATTGCCGCCGGGCTTCAAAGCAAAATTAAGCTATGATGGAGATGGTGTTAAGGTTTCGGCGGATATCCGTTATGAAACCGAGAAGACGGATCCGTTGATTCAGATTAAGCATATTGGGTCCAAGGGTGAAATTGTTCATCGAGAGTTTGTTGGTCCTGCCAAAGTTGAGAAGTGGTTCGATGAAAACGGTAATGAGGTAGCTAAAGCAGATGTGGGCACCGCTCAAGTTATGCCTGATGGATCATTAAAGCCAGTGATTGTCGCTAAGACTAAAGAAATTAAAGTGGAGCCTGTAGATGCTGATGTGCCACAAAACTTTTTGCCGTACAGTTTCTTGGAAGTCTGGGGCGAAAGCGACTCAGATGCAGATGGTTTGCGGAAAATGGGTGCGGATCTTATGAAGACCGGAAAAGTCGGCGCTATCAAAGAATTCAGCCATGGATACGGAAAAATGTACGTTGGCTTCTTAAGGCCGATAATGAACAAAGACGGAAGCAAATTCGGTATAGAGATAATGTTGGCAGAGAATAAAAGAAGTCGACGCCGCTGGATGCTCGCCGAAGCCGGACCAAGCACACAAAAAGCGAACAAACCAGTAACACCCCAATTATGGTGACAAGCATGGCAAAAAAAGAAAACAACGACAAAATACTGGAGTACCTGAAAAGTCACTCTCAAGCAACAGAAGACGAAATCGCCAAGAACCTAAACATAAATGTGGTTGAGGTTTTAGACTCCTTAATCACGATGGAAAAAGAAGGGCTTCTGAAGAGTATTCCGGTCCCGGACTAATTTCTCTCTCTTTTTTTCTGTTTCTTCATTGGGAAAAGTGACGATAAAGAAGCCTCTTAGGCTTTAGTGACGGTACTAGGGGCTATACATGATAAATCTTAAATCTGCATAACAGTGAAATAACCTTAACGGGAAGTATTGGTATGAATCAGGAAGAATTCCCCTCAAAGTATTGGGAAGAATTTCGCTCAAAACTGGAAGTAGCTAATAATGGATTAGGGAAATTTAACGTAGTTTTTATGGATGATCAGCGCTTTAGTAACTTTATAAATCATCTCAAAGGAAATAAAACCGAATATGACTATCAGTATTCAGTTAGACAATGCAATTTTTTTGACATTATTGGGTATTTTTCTGAAGGTATAGGAAAGGTACTTTTACAACATTTAGAAGGATACAAAGATTGCAAAATTAGGCTAATCACTCCCGAACTGAAAACTGATCAGCGCCAAGATAGACTTAATCTGAACGCTCTTAGAAAGATGCAGGAAAAGGGCATTGAAATTAGAGTAAACGATAGAATCCACACACGACTTTTTATAGGCTATAGTGATCGTGACCTAAATACAGACAGTAATGGGGTTCTGTTGTTAGGAACGTTTGATTTTAACAAAGAGGGATTGAGCGAAGACAAAATTAACGCTGGAATACTCACTAGACATCCAGATTTAGTTAAATCTGCTAGGGAACTATTCGAGAGAGTTTGGGAAGAAAAAATTGATACAAAACCTCTAAACGAAGCTTATCCTCTAAAGACGAATGTATTATGAAAAATAGGTTTCAATCCTCTCATGTTTTCCTTCCTAATTTTTGAATAGAAGCGACGCTAAAACTGGGGATTTTTTGCCAATACTTCTTGCGTTTATTCTATCCGCTTGAATATTCTTCAACGATCGCTGGAATCCACTGGGAAACCTATTTTTTGACGGTGATTGCTTTTTCAGGATTAATTCCTAATTGTTTCAAAGTTTCTTTGATGTGATCTGAGAGTTCTCCGTCAGACATTGTGCCATCCGTTGCTACTATCTGGAGACTAAGTCTTTGGTATTTTTGCTGGAGGAAGTTCATTAGACCCATTATTTGAGATACTTGCCCTCGCGGGATCTCGATTGTAATCTGAATTTCTGGAATTTCATTACTTATTGATGGGGCGGAAGCGCTTGTGAAGGATCCTGCTTCTGGTGTTGTTCCGCCAATTTCCCTTTTTCCATATTTGTCAGGCTGACTTATGGTTTCAAGCTTATTTTTTATAGTCCTGCATTCTTTTTCGTCTACTATTACTTCGTTTTCTTCAAACGTAATATCTGGCGTCATTTCACCTGGGAAATATCTACAAGTAATCTCTTCACCAACAATTATCCCCAATCCGAAAACGCCTTGTCTTATGCCTTCTCTGATGCCGTATTCTACCGCGTCTCTGCTGCTTGGTCTTTCTTCGCCCGGAGTTCTCAGAAGTGAGTCGTAGATTTGTTTTGTTTTTGCACATTTTCTGTCGCTCAGATATTTGCTTGCCAAAACTGCTGCCGATATTTTCTCAGATATTTCTCCCTCATTTCGGAGTTGGTCATAAACGGATTCGTCTAGGCTTTTCTTTTCGCCGTAAGTCGGGATTCCAAGGTCTATCGCTTTGAAAGTGTCACCTTTGGCTGGGACGTAGACCAAACGATATAGCATTTTTACTTGACCTTTTAGGGCTTCATCCTCTTTTCTCATAGTGTCTGTGATGTTTTTTCGGTCTTCGGCTGATAGGTTTAGGGCGGCGTCTTTGATTATCATGTCATAAGCTAGTCTTCTTCGGGTAATTTGGTCGAAGGTTTCTCGTTGGTTTTCTAATGCCGTTAGGAAGAGGATTGTGTTTCTGTAAACTCGGGGTGACTCGCCTTTGTTTTCTACAAACTCTTTCATTTTTTCTTGGAGGCTGCTTGCTTTTATGGATTGGTTGAATATGACGAGTTTTAGGTCTTCGCTTTCAGCGATGTCCTTTGATTCTTTGGGGTATAGAATGGTTTTTAATTTCTTTCCTGAGATCTGCTGTTCTATTAGCGTATGTTGCAGTTCGATTATTTGTTGTTCTTTTACGTTTTCCATTTTTGTTAGCAGGATTCGGTTTAAGTTAGGCTTGTTTGAGAAATAGTATTTTTCATTTTGGCTTTGCAAGAAGAAGAGTTGTTTTCTTTGTCTGTCTACAGCTTCGGCGACTGCACTTGAAGGGTTATCTAGAGTTGTTGCTAATCGTTTTATCTCTGTAAGGTAGGTGCCTTTGTCTTGTGAACCTGAGAACGAGTAGAGAAATATTGTTGTCGAGGATCTTGTGCTTAGTTTAAGTCCTTGGTAGGCTTTCCCTAATTCGTTATCTACTATTTTCGATCCTGAGTTGGGGCTTGTTATGTCGGATGCAATTACGCTGTCGTACTCGTTGCCGATATGTTTTACTAGTTCTCTTCGTATTTCGCTGTTGTCTAAATCAAAGTCTGCTAGTGAAATGTAGGGTTTGTAGCTGCTTTTGAGTGAATTAATAACTAGTGCAAGTAGTCGCAGGACACCTCTTGTTCTTTGGAATGTGGTTAGGCTGCCCCATCTTTTGTAGAGAACATCTACTACTTCAGGCATGAAAGGGTATGAGTCAATGAATTGGTCGCGGTAATCGGTAAATTCTACGCCTGCTGGGAGGATGCCTTCGTTTTCGGCGTATGTTAAGAACGCAGATACATTGTTTCTGATTTCTCCTTCGTTTAATGATGAGAATAAGCGTCGTTTTATGACTTTAGTGATTTCTTCGTCTTGGACCGGCGTGTAGACTTTTTCGACCCTGCCTGAAACCTTTTGCAGTTGTTGGAATGCACGTTCAGCGTTTTCATCGTAATGTTCCATTATGCTAGATGGCAAAGTTACTATGAGGCAAGTTTTTTCCAATGTACTAGGGATTTCCACAAGTTCTTGCATGAATGCAATTGTTTGAGATGCTAAGGTTGATTGCTCTACTTTTGTGCCAGATGCTTTGGTAACGTATTGGAGCAACTCGTCTATTAGGATTAGAAGCGGCTGGTTAGTTTCAAGCAGTTGTCTGAATGCTTCTTTTCCAGGAGAAACCAAGCTCCCAAACTTTGTTATGCTCCCAGTGAGTTGTTTTTCGATTTCTCCCCAAATAGTTTCTCCAGTTTTCTCTTCAAGGTGAAGAGCGGTACCCACTATAACAACTCTTTTGGCTTGCCACTCTTTCGATTTATGATATAGTGCAATTAAGGCGTGTGTTTTTCCGCCTCCAAAGGGTGTCTGAAGCTGAATCACGGGGTCTCCCCCGTTTCCACGAATTCGTTTCTCGACAACACTCAAGAGATCGCTTAGACCTTGAGTCAAATATGTGCGATTAAAGAACGCTTCAGAATCACGATAATCTGCCGGAGCCCGCCCCATATGTACTTCCCATAAATCAGCAGCAAAAACATCCATAGTTAAGTTGCCGTCGAGAACATCTTTGTGGGGAACGGCTATAGTATGGAACGATCTTAATTTTCCAGTGTTTTTCATTCAAACAACCTCTTTTGTACATTAATTTTCTTTGTTTCAGAACTTAATCGCTCTTTCCCAGCTAGGAAACCTTCGATTAACTTCTTTTCTTGGCTTTCTTTCGGAAGAGTTTCCGAAATGGCTTGAGCCACTCTATAAAATGAGTCTTTGTTGCCGAGACCTGTTTCCGAGAGCAGATCGACCAGCGCCTCTCGGTCACCTTTTTGCCATAATAAAAGCGCCATATGCAACACATCAACTAAGTCTTTTTTCTCTAAAGATTTTATTTCTTCCAGATTTCGATCTTGTGGACCTAGTAAGCAAACATTCTCTTTCTGTTTTCTTATAACACCATTAGGTTTACTCCATTCATGAGACAAATCCACCAAAGTACTTTGGGACAGCTTTCTGGCATCGTCAAATGGAAGTATTGCTCCACCATAAGACCATCTCCAAAGCAAATAGAACCTAGTCAAGTTAGATATTTCCGCAGCAAACCCGTTATGCAAAACCTGTTTTACTGCATAGTCTGTAACAATCCTTCGCACATCTTCGAGCATCACATCAGCACGAACAACAGAATTTTCTCTTAATATTTGCTCGTATTTTCCAAAAACCATGACAGATGCACCAATAGCCGAAATAAGAAAGTCTGCACCAGATACACCTTCTTTCCACAAAAGATCCATTTTTTTACAAAGGAAGTCTTGCAACTCTTCCTTCACATCTTTGTAGATACCTATCTTGACTTTTTGAAGTTTTCTTGCGACTATGTAAATTGATGAACTTAATGCTGCTGAGTTCATTGCTCTCAATCGAGCACCCATTTCGGTATGGATTGGCCAAGCCGCAGTAATGACAAGCCCCGAGTCCAGCAACGAATTTACCAGACTTTCCCATCCCGCGGTTGATTTATGTGCATATACTATTACTGCTATTCCGTTTGGCTTTAGGACACGATTTATTTCAATAAACGATTTCTTTAACATTTCTTCAAAGAAGGCTTTCCCTCCTGTCCACCCATCTATCCCGTTTGAGTACGCTACAATTTCTTTAGATTTTGGAGTTAAAGGTGTTGAAAAAAGTTCAGGATAAAGTTGTCCAATAGTTCTCTTGAGCCAAACATAGAAAAAGTCAGATAGATAAGAGTACGGAACATTATCATAATACGGTGGATCTGTAAACACAGCGTCAAAATAAGAGTTGGGATACGGCAAGTCTGTAGCGCTATTCTGGTTAACGGCAATAGATGAAAATGCAGACAAAGTGCAATGCTTGATTGCTCTAGTTATCCAATCTATGCCACCTTGCCAATCTCCGGTCGAACCACTAAATGGATTTGCTTCCACGTAATCCCAAACAATCTGTAAAACAGCTCTTGTGAATGTTCCACTTACAGTTTCTCGGGTATTTGCCCACCTTTGAATGTTTGAATTATGATCAGCAAGCCGATCCAACGCCATTGCCAGGTAAGTTGTAATGACTTTAGCGTAAACAGGATCCTTTGTCTCTATTGAAATTATTTTATATGCTTCTCTAATTTCACTCGAGAGAACAATAAGCGCGAGCTTTTGGCGTGAGTTGAAAAGATCTCCCCATTCATTTAGATTGAAGCCTCTTAATGAAAAAGCTCTTTCTGCACCCCTTCCTTTCCCTTCTGGGGTAAGCTCGTCAGGAACAGGATTAATACCCCACTCTTTCTCAAGACATTTCCTCTTTTCTTCCAGAAATAGTTCCGATTTCTTGAAGGTATTCTCGTCGTCCACTGTTACGATACGATACTTCTTGCCTGAAGTTCCTTCGGTATGAAGCACGACTGCAACTTGTTTTTGTCCTGATTTTCCTTCTTTAAACAATTTTTTGAGACTACTTGAATCCATCGTTGACCCGCAGACTGGGCAAGTAGCGATCGCTTTGAGAACCGTTCCTTTTTCAGGGTTAAATGACTCGGGCATAGGCTCATAGCCTGATCCGACAATCTTGAATAAAACTTCTTTTTCGGAAACGTATGGATAAAGAGCAACTTTTTTATTTGGTTTTCTTGCTAGCCAGTATTGTCGCATTAGTGGAATTTTAGCACCACAAGAAGGATTTTGGCAAGGTACAGTCCGAGCCCAAATGTAGCTGACTTGGATTTGTCCTTCAGTATCTATTGGATAAAAGTCACCTATCTCTTTTCTCGCCTCATCTAACACCCATGCTCCCCATTTTTCTACGTCACTTACCAGCCGATTTTCCTTTTCAATATTAAGTACCGAAGACGAACTTGCATCGGTGTTTTTTGGAGCATATGAAAACTTCTGTGGATACTCCAAAGTACATTTTAGTATCAACGTCGCTACTGGATTATAATCGCTTGCGTAAGTCTCACAGCCCAACCGCAAAGCTTCAAGAGGTAAAGACCCACCTCCCGAAAAAGGATCAAGAACCCTGGGGGGTACATTGCCATTTTCGTTTAGAATATCAATTCTAGCTTTTCTTAAAATATTGGGGTTTTGTGAATTCTTCCATTTTGATAATTCAATTAGAAAATTTGTAGTCTCCGCCATTTGGTCAAATTCACACGTGGAGATTAAAGCGGCGTAGTTTATTGTTCTGGACGCCGATAAAGGTCTCCGTGCCCACCACATATGCAATGTTGAAATATGTCCATGCCGGATCATCTTTTCTTTTGCCGATTCTATACTTACTTCTTTTATTGGGAAGCTATCTTCTAAGAACCTTCTTCCTAATTTAGCGGGTTCGACCATATTCAATGCCTTTTTCTCAATTTTCTTTTCTTAGTCCTTTGAGCAAGAGCTCTTCAGCGGTAATCATAAACCGTACAGCTTCAATTCTTTCGATGGCTGTAAGGTTAGTAACTGGATCATTGACTGTGAATAGAGTCGGTTTGTTAGAGCCTGCATTCATGATGGCGTAGAGGTAGTAATCTTTGTTAAGTCTTTGGGCTTTGAACCATTCATTTTGGGTTAGAGCTACAGCACCCGTTTGAGCACGCGCTTTTACCTCAATGTACCGTACTACTTTGCCGTTTATGTCTCTTGATCTAATGTCGAATCCTAGGTCCTCGGATTCAACATTTTCAGGGAATCGCCCTTCGCCAACTTCATATTTCATTGCTAATTCCATGCCGATTCTTTCTATTTCCTTATCGGTCTTCATGGCATCTTCAACGTGAGGACTAGAGATTACACGAACTATTCCTACAAATTTTGGCGTACTCATTGTGAGGTTTCTTTCTTTTTCCAAAATATCTTCTAACTCTTTTTTTGCCTCTTCGTACTTTTTCTTTTGTTCTTCCTTGTTTCTCATCGCAAGGTCAACGTTTTCGCCTTTAACTTTTCTATCGATCAATGCGATGAGATCGCCATCGAGTTTTACAACCAATTTGTCAAGGGATTTTACGCCGTATTTGATCTTGATTTGAGCTTGGCGTTCCCGTTCTTCTTGAAGCTGAGACAGATATTTCTCAAGTTCTTCAACGGATGCCTGGAAAACGGAGTTTTTCAGTCTCTCAACATTTGTTTCTTCACTGGAAAGTTGTGTAGTGCATGGAGATTCAGCTAAGTCCCACAGGATTGCGGAGGATATGCATTTTACTTCGTTTTTGTCGTTAACATGGTAGGTAAATAGTTTTCTCCCTGCAATTTCTCCCGTTCCATCTGTTATTTCGCCTTCGTAAAATAGAAGGTGCCCTGAAAGACTGCCCGAGGGATCAACAAAGGTTGACCCTTTCATCAAGTCACTGGAAAAAGATTTCTCAACCCAGTCAAGCATTGCTTCAAAAAGTGGGTGACCAAAAGAGACGAATTCTGCATCGGAATTTTTGAATGCGAGATCTTTGTCAAAAGTAATTTTTGGATACGCTCTTAGGAGATATCCGTACCTTCTTCTGAAAGTATCTTCTCCCGCTATGCTTCTAATTTCATAAGGCACTGAGTCAATAACGATAAACCCATCCTTTCTTTCTCGCAAAGAACCTCCTGCTTTGAGGAAAGCTTTATTGAAAAACGAGCGAGTGTACTCTGGGATTAGCCTGTGTTCTCGAGCTTTTTCTGCCATCTCTCTTATGCGCGTATAATCAATGTATTTTGTGGCAAGGCTCTCGCCAAGATTCTCCTTAACCTTACTTATGTAATCGGCGTCAACGTGCACATCGAGTTCCTTTAGTATTTCTTCCATACTGCGCGCGCTGGCAGCGGCATCCAAAAGTAAAAGTGACAAATCTTTCCCGTAGAGAACTTCACTTATGACATCAAACACTTTGTCGCTATTCATCACTTCTCGGATCTCGTCAAGTTTTTCAAAGAGCTTTTTCAAAACTTGCCGTCCGGACTAACCGCCTCAAACAGATTTCAAAAAAATCACTAATTTTGTTTGCCCATATCTGTGTATTCTGCCCATCCGCTGCTCTAGCCTATTGGGATTCCAAGGGAGGTCATAA
>JBEKNP010000080.1:0-9162 GCA_049522695.1 Bathyarchaeia archaeon
TCCTTACGAGCTTCTTTCAGCTATCCCTTAACACCCTCACCCCTAAAAATCTAACCAAGCTGCTAAAGGGTTTCATTAAAAGAAAAAGGCTCAAAAACAATTAATGAACACTTATGCGCGCGAACAGGATGGCAAGGACTTCGAGCTATTACGAAAGGTTTCTAACCCAGCCAACTATCATGTTAGTTGTGAGGAGAATAGCCAACGAGCAGCAATGTTTGCACATGTAAAGCACGTTTTGGCAATACTTCTTTGTTAGAAGGCGAAAAACATGGAAGATAGTTTCGATGTCAATTTGTGTAAAGTGCTTGTTAAGAAACCCACCTCAGATAGTACTAGTTTTGAACAATATGAAGAGCCTTTGATAGATGTTATCGACGAAGAAGACAATGTTAGGCTTTTGGTTCAATGCAGATGTCAAGAAGAACAAGTTAGTATTCACGTGAACAAGAACCATGATGGAATAACAGTTTGCAAGGAACAGTGCCATATCAAGAAAGAATCAGAAACAATCGTTTGCGGTGACGTATGCACCAGAAATATTCCGTTAAACCTAAAAGATCTGCAACTGGAAAACATGCAGTTCATCGTATCTCAGTGCAACAACAATGTCCTTGAAATAACGATCCCAAAGATAAAACACAAAGCCAACGACGAAGCTAAGCAATTAAACCCTTAAGGCTTCATTTAGCCAAGTTTTCCCTTTTTTCTCTTCTTCCTTAGTTTCTTTGAGTTTGTCGATCTCCTTGTTTCTGCGCGGGAAACCCAGCAATGTTGAATTAATAGGCAAAAATTAGTGTTAGGCGGATTTAGCCGTGCGCTAATATGGATAAGGCAAAAAGAAGAGAGGGGACCTTATCTTCTATTAGCAGCCGAACCCGCTCAAACAACCGCTGGCTCTTGTTCACTTTATCGTTCACAGAGAATATAAAATAATGTTGTCACAAATTGAAACCAACAAGAGAACTGCTTGTTCTGAATTAAGCATTTTATGATTAATTTATGCTTAGTATGTTTCTTCTGAATCAATATTGAAAATCGCTGAGATATACTTTCAACATAATTAGGTTATCAAACCTCTGACGCAAAATAAGGTACTTCTGGAAATTAGAGATTTTCTGGTCCGAACGCTGGTTCATCAGCCACCGAAGCAACAATCTGTTCGGCGATTTCTTCCTGTTCTTCGTTGCCGCTGACAGCAAGCCAACATGCCCCCTCAGCTCCACAGACCCCGCCTGAAGCAATCAACTCAACACATGCGCCAGTTAAAACAGCCAAAGCATCAAGCTCAGTAAAAACTTCGCCTGGAACCGGCAGCAAACGACTTCCACAAGCACCAGGCGCATTAAGCTTCTCAGCCAAAGCAAACAAATCGCCGTTCACCCGTTTCTCCACACCCACAGGTATTATGAGTTTTACTCGGCGCCCAACAACAGCAGGCAAAGCCAAACCTATCGTTCCAGCCTTCGGATGACCAATCAAAATTGCAGCTTGCCTACGGGCTAAGTCCAAGGCATTCGCCCCCTTCAAGATAACATCGCCCTCCTTAAGCGAATCAACAACATCCTCAATCGACTTGCCCTTCTGCCAAACACCCTTAACTATAACCACATCACCTGGAAACTCGCTAACATCGGGCAGCCGTCCCGTTCCAGTCACGGATTTTTTTGAAGGCAAGGTGATGCCGCGGAAAAAGTGTTTCCTCGAGAAATCAGATGCAATCTGATGCGTTTTCAGTATTTCTTCAGCCACGTACCCGTTGGTTGTTCCAGCAACAATAACAATGGTCCCGTTTTTGAGCGCTTTTCTAACTGCAGGGTGGTTAGCCAAGGTTTTGGCAATTAAGCGTTTTCCCGCCGCAGGAGTAATCACAAATTGTTTCAAAGTTAAGCACCTTAGAGATTGTTATTTGAAAGGTACATTATAATAATTTTGTAACGGAATCTGCAGCCAAGGTAGGTGACAAAATTTATGTCAATGGATGTTTATCGAATCCCGAAACCATGGGAAAGTGAACGCTAAATTTGTCTTATTTTTGCGGTTTTTCCGCTAAAAAAAGGATATGTAGGGAGGGAAAAGCTTGAAAAACAAACATTTTCCCGGAATAGGCGAAATTAGAGAAGTTCAGCAGGGAAAAAAGCTGTGTTTCAACAGCAAAAAGGGGCATTCTAACGCAAAAGAGACATCTTATCGCAAGGTTTCCGCCTATACCAAGAGTATGAATAAGTATGGACGGGAAAGAGAGCGTAGACGTCACGTTCGGCTTTTAGTTGAGAAGGGGCATACGCAGAAGGCTGTTTTCCTACAGAAAGGTATTGTTCTTCTTTCAATGATCTGAGAAAACAAACGAATTTGAAAATAACGGTTCTGAAATCAATCTGGTCATAAAGCTCTTGCTTTGTCTTTCTTTTTCTTGAAACCGCGCTAATCTTTTATGGCACCGTTTTCTATTAACGAGGTACAGAGGGCTGGAAGTTGGGAATTCGTTCAAACATTTTCCTGGGCAAGCGAGCATTCGATGACCCAAGCCTCACTGTGGACATTTATCGTATCGAAGGCATTACCATTGATAAAGATCGTTTTAGGAACATAGCGAAAATCAAAGAAATGCTTGCTCGTAGGCTTAAGACATTGGTAGTTCTGTACTCGCCGGGAGACGTTGACTTTGCCGTTGTATTCGAGCCTCAATCAACAGTTGACCTCAAGGAACCAGGCTTTACAGCGAAGCTTGAGCAGAAAGGCGTCTCTCTGGTAGGCTATCCTCAACAGTTAAGAGAGCTTCATTATGAGGCAACCAGAAATAGCCTAGAAAAATACGGTTTGTGGAAGCACACTTACAACCGCTATTTTGAGGCTTTCCCCGAAAAAGCCATCGATGATTTTGAAATTTATCGTGGTCTGTGGTTTAGGTATGACTTGATTGGTAACAATGTTCAATTGGCGATTGATCCTATGACTAGGGTTACAAGTCGAAGTACGGTTTGGGAGTTAATTTCTAGGTTTGGCCGAGAGGATGCTAAGAAACGATTAGCTTACAGAAATGTTTTGGCTATTCAGGAAAAAGGGAAAGCTATCTATCAAATCGTCCGGTTAGACTTCAGCAAAACAGTCAACACAAAATGCATTACAATGGGTGATAAAAGCTACAGTATTAAAGAGTACTTCAAGAGGCCAGGGGGAAGACCAGAATTGGCAGATTTAATCTCTGACGAGGAATGCGTGGTCTTCGTCAAAAGAGGCTTCGAAGGCAAAGAACTAAGCATGGCTCCAAGCCTCCTAAAACTCATCCATAAGACTGATGATTTCCCAAGAGAGCCAACGTTGAGACAGGAGCTAACCAGCGAGATCTATCTTTCGTGTGAGAGAAGACGTAAGCTAACTCAAAAATTCCTGACTATGCTAAATCCATTATGGCTTGGTAAGTTATCTAGCGAATTTGAAACTGCAGACTTGTCTGACCTTAACAAGAATGCCGGAGTGCTCGCAACTCCAAAACTGGTCTTTGGAAACAAACAAGCTGTAACGCCTGACTTTTCAAACTATGGCATGTTCATGAAGAATACCCTCAGAAGATTTGGTCCAGCCCGAAAAGCAGCTTTTTCTAGCAACTCAATATTGTTAGTTTATCCTTCAACTGTCGCAAAGGGCATAATGAAAGACTTCTATGAGGATTGCAAGGCTATCTCAAGAGAATTCTTCCGGACTTATTTACCAGACAAGCCGACTCAATACAGCTATCCCGATTTTGATGTTAGGAGAGAGTATGAGTCGTTTAAGAATGACATTGATGCCGTCTTATCAGTAATTCAGTACGAAGGAGATACTAATCAATATTTAAATTTCAAAGAATGGTTCGATAAGCCCAACCAAGTACTAACTCTACGAGTTATAAATGAAAGGTATCAAGCGCGTGGGGGGAGATACCAAAATCTGCTTCTTAACGTTTGTGCAGGATTGCTTGGTAAAATGGGTGGAAGGCCATGGGTCCTCGAAAAGAAACTGAGCGCTGACTTTTATGTAGGATTGGATGTGGGTGGCGACAAGAACGCAAGAGTTGCTTGCTATACTTTTTTCGATGGTTACGGCAACTATGTCCGGGAAGAATGGCGACCGCAAAGGGCAGAGGAGATTAATCCGCAGGAGCTCAAGAGAATTGTCGTTAACGCGCTTGCAACCTATGGTAACCCAGTAAACAGTGTTGTATTCCATAGGGATGGACAATTCACTGATGGAGAACTACAGGGTATGGCTGCCATCAAGTCAGAACTGCTTAGTAATGGAAGTATGACCAGCGATGGCAAAATTACATGTGTGAACGTTAAGAAGACTGTTCCATACCGACTTTATGATTCTCAAGGAAAACAACAGAGTGAATGCAAAATTGGTTCCTATCTCATATTAGACGACCATAACGGGATAATTGCAAACTCTGGAGCGCCGCTGCTAAGGCAAGGAATGGCTCGACCAATTCTAGTAGAGACTGTGCCACCATTTGATTGCATCGACATAAAATCGGCTTTGGAAGACGTCTATTACCTGTCATTCATGCATTGGGGTTCAATAATGGTGAAAATGAAGCTTCCAGCTACCCTACGATATGCCGATGCTCTAACGCCTTTTGCTTTAAGAAACATCAGAATTACCGGAGTACCGCTTTAACAGTTTCTGATTGATCTCTGTTAAATCAACACCGCTCTCTTCCATAGCAAGCGCGGAAATAGTTGGCACCAAGTCCTGATTAGGAACGGTGCCTTTTTCAATTGCTTTTCTTGCCTCCAAGATTTCTGCCCATTTTTGGTCAATGCATGTTGGAATTATGGTTGAGGCAATGCAATCGAATGCTGTCTTTGTAACTTCGTCATCTATCATGAAAACTGAATTTGGAGTGGATACGGTGAGAGCGTATGAATCCCACAAGGCTTGATAATTGTTTATATCGATGTTTGGTAAATTTAGCGATTGTAATGTATTCGTCATAAACTGTATTCTCAGGTTTGATGGCGGATGTGTCAGTTCTATTCTGTTTGGTTGGCTATTTAGTGCAATTAACATAAACTGTAAAAGGAATGCAGGTCCCATAGTTCTAACAGCAAAGCAATCGGCTATGAATTCGGGGATCCAGTGTTGAGCCCATATAAATGATGCTTGTTCATAGACGTTTTGGTCTAAGTTCGGTGGTCTATTCTGTGACAGCTTTCTCAGCACTTCGGGGATGACGCTTGAGCTTATTTCATATTCGTTCTTGTGGTAGAAAACATGTCCAATTTCATGGGCTAGTAGCACTGCTTTATGTAGGTTTTTTATTTCAGAGTAGGTACCGAAGATAACGTGTTTCCTCTCTTCCCATTCTATAGGTAAGCAGGCGTAGCTTTCGCCAACTATCGTCATAATATGTCCTTCTACATGGCCAAGTTGCATGACATCAGAGACGAATCGTTTCAGCAGCTCATGGTGTAGTTTGGTCTCTTGGCTTTGTTTTTGGTTATTCCAAATGGGAATTAATGGGAGAAACGTATCTAGACCTAATCTGATTCTTCTTTCAATATCTTCATAGTCCCTTAGAATTGCTGTGAGAAGCCTTCTTTGGTGGCTTTCTTGGATGGAACCTGTTTGGCTAAAATGTGAGGCTTGAGCAAATAGGGCGAATTCTGCTTTTGCTTGTTCTACTCTATTTCGCAGCGAAACTGTCCAGCTTTGTAACGGTTCAGTATAACTTGCAAGAACATCATCTGACGTTTTTATTTCGCTAATTAACTGTTGGGCAAATGTTATTTTTGATAGTAAGTCGTCTGCTTTTTGGTCTAGCAAGTACATTGGTTATCTTGCTTCTGCCATGAAGATGTGGACTTTTGAGGTGGCTTTTGATGCTTCTTCTGAAGTTGAATTGGCTACTATTTCCAGAAAATCTTCAGCTTCTTCAGGCTCGTCTATTTTGCCGTTTTTGAAGTCCTGCAATTCTGTGATTGAGTCTTTGAGCATTCTTTTGAGGGCTACTTGACTGCTTACTTTTCTGCCCTGGGAGAGAACGTACAGCACTGACACGGCTTCAGGTGAGATTGCTTCTTGTTTTTCTCTTGCTTCAAGAGTCTGGGACATTACATCTAACAGTTTGATTCCCTTGTCTATTTTCTCAAGCTGTGTTTTGCCAATTGGCTGCCCATTTTGTCTTGCGATCTCTGCAAAGTGTATTCCAATAAGGGCGTCATTTGCTAGCTTAGATGCATCTAAGAATGTCTGGGCATCCCGCATTAGTTGCCATTGGCGCGTCATTGCGAATATTCCTCAATATAAAAGATACACTAAGTTTCTAAAAAGACTTTTTAAGCCTTTTGGATTTGAGGTCAGTTTTTTCTCAGAGGTGGTTTATTGCTTGGTGCTTTTTGGGGTTATGTTTTGATTATTTCAAACATTCTCTCTATACATGACTTGTTTGGGATGTCTGCGTCTGTGGATTGGAATAAGATGTGTTTGTCCTGCTCTAATTTGTCCATTGTTAAGTGCTGTCCGTGTACTGCTGCAAAATTCCTGAATGGAGTAACTGAGATTACGAATGCGTCCAGTTTTATATTGGGGTTGCCGATTTCCTTTTCAATTTCGTTTCTTAGAAAGGTGTGGAGTTTGAGTTTAGGGTCATCTATGTCCATGTGGATTAAGCCTTTGGGGTCTATGAATACTATGGTTTGTTTTTGCGCTTTTTTTATCCACATGATGAAGTCTGGGTAGAAGGAGTGTGCTTCATAGAATCCGACGCCTTTGCTTCTGGTCAAGTTTCTTAGAAGGTAGATTTCGGCCTCTGTTTGGTGCGTGTTAAGGTAGTTTTTGAGGTCTTCGATGAAAGTTGTTTCGCCTATGTTTAGTCCGGTTGGTATGGTGACAATATTTGAGTTGTCTTGCTTTGCGAGTAGGGGTTGGTATAAGTGTCCTTTGAATGAAGCAAATTTTAGGGTTGCAGGGTTTTGGTCAATGTATGTTCTAAGGCCGTCGGTCAGTTTTTGTTCGTTTATTAAGCTGTAGATTTTTCCGGTTTGGATGAGAGTTTCGATGTTGTTGATTAACATCTGGTCTTCTTCGTTCAGTTGGATTCTGTACATGGTGAGAATGTTGTCGTCTTCTTGTTTTAGGGGTTTGAGTTCTATGTGTGTTTTCTCAGCTGCGTTTCTTCTCTTCGAGTAATAGATGTTAAGGTATTTTTGAAGGAGCAAAACGACTATGTCGGTTGTTTGCTCTATTGCTTGGAAGATTTTGGGTTCTATAAGTTCTTGGTCGCATAGTAACGTATAGTGTGCATTATAGATGATTTGTTTAAGGGCTTCTTTGGTGATTGCTATGTTGAAGAGTTCACGTTCGTTTTTGTATTCGAGGATTCTATAGTAGATGTCATCCCAATCGAGAATGTCAAGGATTTCTTTTCTGATAACCCTCGGCGTCTGGGTTGTTGTTGATGTCAGCGTTTGGTCGCCCCTGCCTTCAATTACTATGGCTCGTGGGATTAGGTCTAGTTTTATTTCCATTTGTTGGTTTGGTTCGAGTTTGAAGAGTTCTTGCTCGAAGGACCATCCTTGTTTTAAGCCTATGATTTGGAGGTCTGTTGGGAAGGGCTCTATTCTCTTTGTTGGCAGAGGGATTTCATAGATGGGGATGTCTTCTTTTTCGATTATTTCTTTGAAGGTTTCCATGTAGTTGGCTTGGATACCATAGATGTGGAGTGTTTCGAGAATTTCTATGAATGGTGGGTGGGGCGGTGGAACGAATTGGCTTCTTTTTAGCCCAAGGTTTTTTCCTTTTAGTCTAACACCTCTGCCGAATAGTTGTATGATTTGTGGTCCTGCGCCTTTTCCTATGTAGAGCAAACTCATGGCAGAAACGCGCCAAGAGTTCCAGCCTTCAACGAATTTCTTTGAACCAATAAGCATGTTGACTGTTGAGTTTGGTTCATTTATGTCTTCAAAGAGGGAGTTGCTAATTGCTGCTCTCTGGACGGCTATGTCTTTTGCGGTGTCCTCTATTAGTTTAAGAAAATCGCGTTTCTCACCGATGTTTATAACGGCAAAATATTTTTCCGCAATACCCGCCCTTAGACCGATTTCACCTTCGGTCTCTTTCAAATCAATCAGGCAAAGCTTGTGACCTGTATTTACGGGTGAGGTATAGAATATGTCTTTGAAGATACCGTTGTATATTTCTTGGGCTGAGGTATTTTTTTGTCGGAAGTATGTGAAGTTTCTTTCTGGGCGCCTGGGAGCGAATACATCTTTGTTGTTTGCCATTATTCCTGATTGGCCTTTTAGGATGTTATCGATTAATTGCTGGATTTCAGCTTTGTTTTCGCATAACAACCAGTTTAGGAATTGAATAACTTTGTAGACGTCAGAGGCTTCTTTTTGCACTTTGCTTCCAACGAATATCCAAAGGGGTTTTTCAATGTTGTAGTCTTTGAGGCTAAGGCCTCGTTCCCGGTATTGAACAATTTGTTCATAGAATGCCATGGCGTTAGCAAGAAGGAGCGTTTTTGTCTGTTTTTCGCTAAATTCTTTCTTTCCAAGGTTAAGGATACGGAAATCTTTGCCATAACCGTCACCGTAGAAGTATTTGTAAGAGTAGTCAAAGAGTATAGCTTTTGAGTATTCTCTAAAGGATTCTTCGTTGCTGCTGTCGATGGCTTGCCCAAAAGTAGCGCTGTATTCAAAAGTAAAGCCCTCTTTGGCTAGGTGCTCGCGGGTTTTTTTCCATTTCACATCCTCAGATTTTTGCCCTTTATGCCCCTCATCTACGAAAACAAGGTTCTTTGTGCCTAATGTTTGAGACATCTATAGTAACGCCTTCGCCTTTCTTGTCTTCGGGCAATTTTAATTTATGTATGCTTATGACTTTGACGGTATTTTTGTCAGTATCGAAGTAGCCGCGGTTTTCACCTTGAAATAATGTCGCCGGTATTCCGCTTGCTTTGAGTTCGTCTAGATGTTGTTTGGACATTTCATCTCCAGTTGTTATTACGATTACGTTTTCATAGTCTATTTTGTTGGGCCCTTTATTGTAGATCAGCGCGCGCATAAGTGGTCATTAATTCTTTTTTAGCTTAATTTCGCAAATAGAGCTGTTTTTAGGCGTTTAATACGTGAAGGCTGCGATGCTGTTTGCCAGTTCCGGCCTGCCTATCCTGTG
>JBEKNP010000081.1:0-8939 GCA_049522695.1 Bathyarchaeia archaeon
TGTCCGCTTTAATGTTTAAGATTGTCGGATTTTGTCTAAAATTGTCTAGTATTGTCGGTTTTTGTCGAATAATGACCCAACCCGCAAATAAATCGAGTTGTAAACCAAAAAAGCAGCCTAAACCTAACTGACCAAAAATGGCAACACAACTGTTGTTGTTCTACTAATAATAGTTTACTGCACCAAAATTAGAGACAAAGCAGCTGGCTGCAAAAACTTTTTACCCTCATATCACACTAATCAATATTTCTAGGTGACTAAGTTTGAGCTTAAAACTAAAGGTTGATGGAAAAGAAATACCACTAAACGAATTTGTGGAAAAAATCTTAAAAGGAACAATTGCAGGCGCCGTGACTTCCCTTCGAGGAATAAAAGAAGACTGGAAAAAAATAGAGGTTGAAATCCAGCAATAAATTTAACCATTAAATTCAACAGTGCTCTCTATCTCAGCAAACATTTCCCTTTTAGCCTTGCATATAGGACAAATGTAAGGCGGGTCTTCCCTAAACACTGCATATCCACATTGTTTGCAGTACCATAATTTCTTTTTAACTCCTGATTGCGCTTTTTCCGCTTTGGTTGACGGTTTTTCTTGCCATCCTTGCGTTGGTGCTTGTTTAGCGGCGGCTGCCTGCGTTCCATAAGCTCTTCCTTGTTTCTCGACTGGTCTTCGCTCTGGAACTTCAGGCAAATTTTTGCTTTCGTAAACTTGTTTGTTAACATAGAGCCTACAGTAACAGGCGCCGTACTGGGCGACGTCTGGATCTCGATAGTCACAGGGACAAATTATGTCTCGGTCATATTCGAATATGCCCGAGGTAAGTCTGCAGGGGCATAAAGGGTAACCGTAACGATCTTCGTTTATTTTTAATCCTTCAAGGAATGCCTGCAGAAGTTCAGGCTGAGGAATTAGATAGTACCTGAATGTTTTAGCGTCAGCTTCAGCTCTTCGGCGAACTTCCTCGATTGGAGTCAAAGTTCAAGTGCCTCTTTGAGTTGGTCTTTGCGAAAACCAGTAATTACAATTTTATCATCTACAATCGTGGTGGGATAAATAAGACTTCCAACTTTGCTCTGAATTATTTCGCGAATTTTCTGTTTATCGTCTTCGTCACATAAATCAACATAGATGAATTCGTATTCGACATTGTTCTCGTTTAGATACTCCTTGGTCAACTTGCACCAAACGCAAGTGCTCAACGCGTATAAAGTAACCTTATGGTTGTTTTTTTTACCAGAAACTTTTGAGAACTGCATAATACCACACCTTAACTTTGGTTTAAGCCGAATATAACTGTTTACATTGACCAAAAGACTTGGAACTTTGGCGGTTTAGCATAAAGCTATGCTGGTGTAAGATTGCCAAAAGCGTTCTGAACCACCTCTGACATGGCAGGATGAATATGCATTGCTTGAGCAATGGGCGCAAAACTTCCCGTTTCAGAAACCATGGCATTGATTATTTCTTGAATGAGAATCGAAGCTTCAGGGCCGATTATGTGGCCGCCCAGGATTTTGCCTGTTTCTTTTTCAACCACCACTTTCACGAAGCCCTCCGGAAATCCCATGGCAGCACCCATGGCTGTTTCACTGTAAGGGGCTTGTCCCACGAGAATATTGTGATATTGCTCTTTGGCTTTTTCCTCTGTCAAGCCGACGGAGGCAACTTGCGGATGACTAAAAACTGCGTGAGGTGACGCTGAAAAATCCATTTTAACCTTATGGTCGTGAACGGCGTTATGCCAAACTATACCTGCCTCATAGTTGGCTACATGCTTAAACATTTGAATGCCAATGGCGTCGCCGAAAGCCCAAATGTTCTTTTTGCTCGTTTCAAGGTATTCATCAACTTTTATGAATCCGCGCTCGTCCAGTTCTACGCCTGTTTTTTCCGTTTTCAATATGCCAGCGTTGGATATTCTCCCTGTGGCAATCATCACTGACTCAGCCGAGAACTCGTGTCGGCTGCCGTCTTGTCGGTTCCTGATGATAAGCATTTTTAGTTGGCCTTCTTGTTTGGCTTCAGTAACCTCAAAGCCCGTGTATATTTCCATTCGCTGTTGCATTTCCTTCTTTAATAGTTCAGAGATTTCTGGTTCCTCTTCAGGCACCACTCGATAGGGCCTTTGGAGTATGGTGGTTTTTGTGCCGATGCCAGAGAAGAAATGCCCGTACTCCATGCCAATGTAGCCTCCACCAACGATTAGTATACTTTTGGGCGGCGTTTGCAGTTCCAACACAGTGTCACTTGTCAGGTAACCTATGCTTTCAATACCCTTGATTTGTGGTACTGCAGGGTGTGCGCCTGAAACAATAAAAATCATTTGTGCCGTAATTGTGTGTGCGCCGACTTGCATGGTATAATCTGAGATGAACTCGCCTGTTTCCTTAAACCATGTAAGGTTAGGAGTGGCTTCAACCGCTATCCCCTGATGCCCCGAGTCATGGTTAACCAGCACATGCATCCTATTCATGATATTATTGAAATCAACGGAATCCACGGTTGCGTGGATGCCCAGTTTACTTGATTCTTTAATGGTGGCGATAACATCGGTTGGGTATATCAGCATTTTGGAGGGAACACAACCAACATTTATGCATGTGCCACCCATTTTTTCGTGCTCAACCAGTGCTGTCCTGAAACCCTGGTCAACTGCTGCTGAAGCAACAAGCATTCCAGAGCCTGAACCAATAACGATTACGTCGAATTGCTCCATAACAAAGCCTCACACAGTTAAGTGAAATGTTGAATGACAGATAAACTTTTCAACTATTATTTTTGCGGTTGGAAAATCTTTTATGCGAGTTAGAGATAATATAATTTGAGGATTTTCATGGCAAAACCAACCAAACCAACAAAAGCAGAAGAAGAAAAGAAAAAGAAAGCCTACTATGCCAAAACCGAGAAAAAAGCCAAACAGGTTAAAAAGTAAGCTTTTTGCTCAGGAATTTTGGTAGGCACCTTTCGTCGTGGATAGCGTCGAAGCTTTCCAGTTCACCTTTTGTCAGTGGTAACACAATTCTTGATACTAAACCGTTTAGGCTGTAGGGAAGCCGAATCAAACGCATTTCACCAGAAGTCACCCACTCGTCAATGTGAAACCCAGCGCTCTTTACTTGATGTGCAAGGTCAAGCCTTTCTTGAGCGTTCAACGCATAAGCTTGCTGGTCTAAAACGTGCAGATGGAAGCCTCTGCCAGAATAAACCGCTCTGACCTTCGAAAAACGAGGTGCAAGAAACTCATAGAGACGTATTGTTTCCTGCTTAACCATTTCCAGTTCTAATTCGCAAAAGCTCAAACCTTGCTGTCGTTTCATTTTATCCGCTAAGGTACCGTGGATTGGGCAGGTTATGTTTTCGGGGTCAAGGTCGAAAGCGAGCTCTTGGCCTGTCTTGAAGTCATTTTCGTCATAGACGCTTCTGTCATAATACACAGCTTCAGGTAAAAACTCAATTATTTGCTGGCGTATGTCTTCTAAGTTTTGGTATTCGTCGATTATTATGGTGGTAGAGGCGTCTTCTTTGTATTTTTCGGGGTAAATTTTTGTGTGTCTGCCTATGATTACTGCAAACTTTACTTTGCCGCTTTGACCGCCGAACCATTGGACAACTTTTTGAAGGTCAAGTTCAGAGCTGTAGAATTGTTTCCTTTCTTCAAGAGTGGAGTATCTCATCCCAATGGGCATGTAGTATTGAACCATTTAAACCACATAAATAATAGGGAGTTATTCCCAAAATGTTTTGTGGAAGAATTCGTTAGGCAGAAAGCCTAATATTTAGGGTTTTCTGAATTTAATATGGTGAATTTTCATGCCAATAGACCCTGATTTTCAAACAAAACGCCAAGTTGTCGGCGAACATAACGGACATAAAGTTTGGGGACCAGTTGAACCCCCTCAGAAACTGGGAATTCATGGAACAACCAGCGCTGTAGACTGGGATTCCTGCATCGGAGATGGCGTATGCATAGACGTATGCCCCGTTTCACTGTATGAATGGGCTGAGTCTCCCGGGCACCCGCTTTCTGAAAGAAAATCTGATCCTGCCCGCGAAAAAGACTGCATACAATGCCTCGCCTGCGAAATGCAATGCCCTGCGGCAGCGATAAAAATAACCCCACCACCATAAAGGCAAGCGCTAATTTTTTGGGCGCTTCTATTTTTATAAATTAAAAAAAACAAAGGGTAAGCTAAAGAAAAAAGTAAGCAATGGCTTACTTTACGAGGCTAAGGTTTTTGTTAACTTTGTCCCAGTTGACGATGTTCCAGAAGGCTTCAACGAACTTTGGCCGTTCATTTTTGTAGTCAAGGTAGTAAGCGTGTTCCCAAACGTCCAAAACCATTAGTATGTTGAATGTCGGGTAAACGTTTACGTTGTGCTTTTCGATTTGCATTATCAGAGATCTTCCGATGCATGGATGCACAGCTAAGGCAGCCCATCCTGAACCTTCAGTGCTTGTAGCAGCCATCGTGAATTCCTTTTTGAACCGCTCGAAACTTCCAAAGCCCATATCAATCATGTCGGCTACGGCTCCGTTTGGTTTTCCTCCGCCTTTGCCTGCTGGCGCCATGTTTTCCCAGAATGCAGTGTGCAAGATGTGCCCTCCGACGTTGAAAGATAACTCTTTCAGCATGGCTTTCATATCGACGTCAGAGTTTTCGCTGCGTGCTTTGTCAAGTTTTTCAAAAGCCGCGTTTGCGCCGTTCACGTAGGCTTGATGGTGCTTATCATGGTGCAGTTTTAGCTGCTGCTCCGAAATATAGGGTGCTAGGGCATTATAGTCATACGGTAGTTTTGGTAGAGTAAATGATTTTACTTTCTCCATAAAATTCACCAAAAATCAATCAATTTAAAGGAGAAAACAACTAATATACTTTACCTTGGAAATAATAAGCGCTTAATTCTTTTAAAATAAAAAGTTAGACACTTAGAGCGTTAGTATAGCTTATTACCTGCTTTTGATTAATTATTTTCTGGTGAGTTTTATGACTAAAACTGATGAGAACCTGAAAGCTGCTTTCGCAGGCGAATCCCAAGCTAACAGATTGTATTTGGCTTTCGCTAAGAAGGCAGAGGAAGAAGGCTTAACACAGATTGCTCAGCTATTCAAAGCAGCAGCTGAAGCAGAAACAGTCCACGCCCTAAACCATCTGCAGGTAACTGGACAAGTAAAATCAACCGCTGAAAACTTAGGCACTGCGATTACTGGTGAAACATATGAGTTCAAAAAAATGTACCCAGAATTCATCGCTGACGCTAAGAAGGAAGGAAATAAACATGCTGAAATTAGCTTCGAGTTCGCAAACAAAGTTGAGCAAATCCACGCAGGATTATACCAGAAAGCGCTCGACACATTAAAGAAAAAAACACAGCTTGCGCAAGCGGACTATTACGTGTGCCCCGTCTGCGGAAACACATTTGAAGGCTCAGCGCCCGACAAGTGCCCAATCTGTGCAACGCCACAAGAGAAATTCATGAAAATAACATAAAAAAAATTAAGGTTTGATTTTTTGGGCTATTTTCTGCCCAAAACAAAAACATTTTTTCAAGTCTTCCATATCTGGAACGTATTTCGCATCAACGCTTGGTTCTAACACTTCGAAGCCTGCCTTTTTTGCCATTTCCACCATGTCTCTGACTGCGCCGCCGCCCCAGCCGTAGGAGCCAAAGAAACCCCAGACTTTGCCTTTAGGCTTTAAACCAGTTATGTACGTTAAAAACGAGCCTAAACTGGGAAACATCTGATTGTTTAGAGTTGGCGAACCCACAACCACCGCTTTTGCGTCGAGAATTTCGGTGACTGCATCTGTGTTGTCTGTTGCTCGAAGCTTGAGAAGTTTAACTTCGATGCCTCCGCTGGTTATGCCGTCGGCTATGGCTCTTGCCATTTTGTCTGTGCTGCCCCACATAGTATCAAAAACGACAACCGCTTTCTGTTTAGTTGCGCCGGAGCTCCAGTTCAAGTAAGCATTAATTATCTTTGAGGGATCTTTTCGCCAAATTATGCCGTGACTTGGCGCAATAATGTCGATAGGAATCCCCATTTGGACAACTTCCTGAATCTTCCTTGTTATCAGAGATGCAAAAGGCATCAAAATATTAGCATAATACGTTATGGCTTCCTCCATAAGCGCGCACTCATCAACCTCGTCGTCAAAGCGACCAGAACTTGCAAAGTGCTGCCCAAACGCGTCATTAGGCATAAGAATTTTGTCTTCAACTATGTAGGTGAACATGCTGTCTGGCCAATGCAGCATAGGTGCCTCAAGAAACCGTAAAGTACGCTTGCCAAGCTTCAGTTCATCGCCACTTTTAACGGTTTCAACCACGTTGAAGTCTGCTCCGTAATGCTCGATTAAGGCGTCTTTTCCTCTTTGAGAAGAAATTATCTTGGCGTTTTTCGCAAGCTTAGCAATTATGGGCAGGCTGCTTGAGTGGTCCATTTCCACGTGATTAACTATTATATAATCAATTTTTTCGAGGCTTGTTAACTCCGAGATGTGCTCGATAAGCTCATTAGAGAACGCACTTTTCACGGTGTCTACGAGCGCAATCTTTTCATCTGAAATCAAGTATGCGTTGTAAGTGCTTCCTCGGCGGGTAATATAGCCGTGAAAGTCTCGAATGTTCCAATCGACAACACCAACCCAGTTTACTCCTTCCTTCAAAACAACATTGACCATAACTTCTTTACTCCTTTGTTACATTAACTTTATAGTTTATTTTAACGCCTGCCTTCTCAAAAAGGATTCCTACGGGGCAATTTTCAAGCGTTAACTTATGCAGTTTTTCAATTCTATCCTGAGGTGCATCGGTTTTAATCTGTATATCAAATGTTTCCTCAGCTATTGTTCCTGTTTCATCCGATTTTACCGCTTCAACCTTAACCTTCAACCCTTTGAGTTCTAAACGCATCTTCCTGGCAGTCAAGACGCAAATTGTTGCATAACAACCTACGTGGCTCATGACGCAAAGTTCAAGGGATGTAGGTCCAAGTCCTGTTCCCAGGTCAGGCGCAAGATCAACATTGTAGCTGTGTGCTTCATTATCATCAAGGGCTATTTGGAAACCTTCAATTAACTTAGCGTTTGCATATATTTTTGTAGTCAAGTTTTTGCGCTCCAATTTTAGGTTACAAAAATCAAGTTTTGAATGCTTTCAATCGTTTATATGGATTTTGTTTTTAAGGATTTTTTAAAATTGTACCGTTACAATTGACGCGCGATTCTGTTGCTGTGAATATTAGGCTAGTTTGCCAGTGAAAATGAGCCCAAAAAGAGGGAGGGTAACCGCAATATTGCTTGAAAATTACATCAAGAGTGTAGATAAGGGTCTGCTTTTTGTTTGGTTATTCAAACCATCAAAAAGAGTGTTTTCCTCAGGAAAATCGGTTTATTCACCAAGCCTTTAAAATAAATCAATATATGTTTGTATCAGCTTACTTTCTATTGCCAAAGCAAAAAATTGGTAAGACATTATGAAGGCGCAGGTTTTATGAGTTTGATTCCTGATGACAAAAAAGAATTGCTTAAAAACGAATTTAATGAGAAACTGGTTGATCCAGTTAAAATTGTTATGTTTACTCAAGAATTGGAATGCCGATTCTGCTCTGATACAAGGCAACTAGTGCAAGACTTAGCCACTCTCAATGACAAGATAACAGCAGAGGTACATGATTTTGTCGCCGAAGCCGCAAAAGCCAAAGAATACCGCATCGATAAGATTCCAGCCATAGCGATAATTGGCAAGAAAGATTATGGTGTGCGAATTTATGGGATACCATACGGGTATGAGCTTCAAACTTTAATTGAAGCAATCATTAACGTTTCCAAAGGTAAAACTGACCTTTCAGACAAAACTAAATCAATTCTAAAAGAAGTCAAATCTCCAGTTCACATTCAAGTCTTCGTAACTTTGACCTGCCCACATTGTCCCGCGGCTGCGGCTGTCGCCCACAAACTGGCAATCGAAAGTGACTTGGTGAAAGCGGACGTGATAGAAACCAGCGAGTTTCCAGATTTAGCCATGAAGTACAATGTGATTGGCGTGCCAAAGATAGTTATTAATGAGAAAGTAGAATTTGTGGGAGCATTCAATGAGGACTTGTTTGCGGAACATGTGCTGTTGGGCGCGTTCTAGAAAATGGAGCAGTTAACGAGTGAGTCAAAAAGGCAACAAGGAAACCTTTAGCTTTAGTGTTTGTTTACAGCAAAGACTTCATGGAACGTGTATCCGCAATCTAATCAAAAAAGAAAATGAAAGTTAGAAGCTTAATACTAAAGGTTTAGTGTCCTCAGCAACTGCAACTATATCCTGGCTTCCCAGAGGCACTAGCGAATTTTGCTGGGTCTTTGTCGAAAGTGGTTTTGCAGGAGGCGGCGCAGAAATAGAATGTTTTGCCGTTGTAGTCGGATTTGAATTTTGCTTTTTTTTTCGTCAACCATCATGCCGCAAACTGGATCTTTAGCCATATTCATTTCACCTCTCGTTAGGCGTTTTATTGATTTACTTTGCTTGATTTAAACTTAGCCAACTTCAAAAGTGCCGAGTTGCTGACTACAGTTAAACTGCTTATAGCCATTGCCCCCGCGGCATACATTGGATTTAGCAAGCCTAAAGTTGCAACCGGAATCATAACTACATTATAACCGAAAGCCCAAAATAGATTAGTATCGATTTTCCGCATCGTTTTCTTGCTTAACTCAACACCTAAGGCTACGTTTCGCAAATCGTCTCTTATGATCACTATGCCACCTGTTTCTTTGGCAATGTCGGTTCCGCTTCCAATCGCAATACCAATATCTGCCTGTGCCAGTGCGCGCATAAGTGGTCATTAATTCTTTTTTAGCTTAATTTCGCAAATAGAGCTGTTTTTAGGCGTTTAATACGTGAAGGCTGCGATGCTGTTTGCCAGTTCCGGCCTGCCTATCCTGTGAGC
>JBEKNP010000082.1:0-8457 GCA_049522695.1 Bathyarchaeia archaeon
TGGCTCAAAGGCAAAATAGGCGAATACAGAGACTGGTTTAACAATTTACGCTTTCACAGAGGCGTAAAAGCGTTCCCAGCAGACCTCTACGAGTGTAACGTTGGAAAGTTGACATGACAGATAAGCAAAGCTTTAGTATAGTGATTGCCAATTCTTATGGTAAATTGGTGAATAGTTAGGATGAAACTTGCTGTTTTCGTTTACGAGTATCCGCCTAAAATTGTTGGTGGATTAGGAACCTACGCAGCTGAGATAACTAGAAAGTTTGTTTTGGACGATCACGATGTAACGGTTTTTACTATGAATGATGATGCAGGTTCCTTGCCGACAAGAGAAATTTGGCGTGGAATTGAGATTCATCGTCCTTTGCACATTGACATTTCAGACTCGCTTCCAGACGTGATTGCTGAGGACATTAAAAAATGGACCAGAGGACTACATTTTTTTGGTAAATTAATGGTTTATAATTATTTGTCAGCGGCTAAACTTATCAACGAGTTAATTAAGAAAGAAGGAATGAAATATGACATTGTTGTCGCGCACGATTGGCTTTCGGCAATGGGCGGGATTACAGTTAAAAGAGAAACTAGTTTGCCTTTAGCTTTCCATGTTCACTCAACTGAGAAGGGTCGAACCTTAGGGAATGGTTCAAGCGTACTCAGTAACATAGAATTGCGCGCAGGCAAAATGGCCGATATGATTGTAACAGTCTCGTACGCCATGAAAGATGAGCTTATACAGCTTGGTTTTCCAAGAGAAAAAATTCAAGTAAGCTACAACGGCGTTGACCCACAAAAATACAATCCTGAAAACATATCTTCCGAGAACATTAAACGAATCAGAAGCAAATATGGCATAAAAGATAATGAACTAATGATTCTTTTCCTTGGCAGACTGGTAGCCGTCAAAGGCGTTGATAAACTCATAATGGCGATGCCGCATATTCTAACCAAGATTCCTAATGCGAGACTGGTAGTTGTAGGGGTCGGCGACCTTCAAGAATACTTAACAAACCTCACTAGAACCATACGGCTTGACGAGTACGTTAAATTCTGCTTTGACTTCATCCCAGAGGAAGAACGAATACTGCATTATGCCGCATGCGACATAGCAGTTTTCCCAAGTTTCTATGAACCATTTGGTATTGTAGCTCTTGAAGCGATGAGCATGGAGAAGCCAGTTGTCGTTGGCGCCGCTGGTGTCAGCGGAATGCGTGAAATCGTAATTTGCTGCGGTGAAGAACAATGCGGTTACCACGTAGATCCAAATAACCCGTCTGACATTGCATGGGGAGTAATCAGTGCTTTAGAAGACCCCGAAAGGCGCAAGGTGCTCGGCAAAAATGGCAGGAAACGTGTTCTAGCCGAGTTCACATGGAGCAAAATCGCCGAAAAAACCGTCGAACTTTACGAAAAAATAGTGAAAAGCTGATAAAAGCGCTAGGTGAATGATTGACCGTTGACTTTGACTTAAAGTGCAGAGTCGCTAGGGAAGCCGCTACTTTACTTTATTTTGGAGCTGAAAAAGAGTACAAACAAGCTAAAGAAAAAGCTGCAAAAACTTTGGGCGCTCACTTTTTGCCCTCTAACCTTGAAGTTGCTCTTGAACTCGACAAAATAGCTGAAGAAAACGAAGGCGCAAAAAGAAAAGAACGCCTAATTCAAATGCGAAAAGAAGCCCTAAAGATAATGAAGCTTCTTGACGCTTATTGTCCTGTTTTGATTGGGAGCGTTTGGCGGGGAACGATAAGGCAGGGAAGCGACATTGACATTGCCGTTTATACAGATGAGCCAGAAGAAATCGTAAAAATCCTCAAAGCTGAGAAGATTAAAATTTCAAAAACAGCTTGGACAACTGTAAACAAGCTTGGAATAACTTTAGCGTCATTCCATATATACGCTGAGACTTCAGCTAATCATGGACTCGAGATTGTTGCTCGAAGTTCTGAGGAAGCAGTGAAAAAGAGAAAGTGCGAAATCTTCGGTGACGAAATGAAAGGTTTAAAGGTTCAGGAACTAGAAAAAATTCTTAAAACTAACCCAACCCAACAATTCCTGCCATCGTAAATCTCGCTGAATCTTGTTTTCCATCAAAAAAGCACATAAAGAACATATTTGATATTTATTTTTAATTAACTGATGAAAAATGGCAACGGATAAAAAAGCGCTCAAGAAAATGTTTCCACATCTCTACAAGGAACTTGAAACGGGAGACGTCAAGGTACCAATTAACGCAGTACGAAAAAACCCGCAAGAAGCCGAGGAAGCTGTTGAGTGTGAAGAGAGCGAGGAAGAGGAGTTTGCCTCATGCACTGAGACGCCTGATAAGCTGCGCCATTTTAATCCTTCCGCAGTAGATTTTATTCGCCGATGTGACACAGAAGCACAAGCGGAAGAAATAATTGCTTACTTGCAGAAGAAAGGAGAAATAACCAAGGAGTATGCTGAAGAACTGCGGTGTCAGCTCAAACGTGAAGGCGTAAGAAGCTTTGGGCCGAAGAAAGAAGAGAACTATTACTTTAGGGAAGGCGGAATTTTCTAACAAATATAGCTTTGAATGAAAAAAATTAAAATCTTAATTGCTTCGTATAAGTTGGCTATAACTTTTCCCAAGCACCAGAGAGATTGCGCTTGTTTATCTTGTTTGCTTGAATTTTTGTCGGAAAATTAATTAAGTTAGACTCTCTTGTACAGATTAACCAAAGATAGGTGATAGTTAATGACTATAAAAGTAGGAATTAACGGATTTGGAAGAATCGGAAGACTTCTTTACCGCGCAGCACTCGAACGCAACGCGGAAATTGATTTCGTAGCTATCAACGATCTTGCAGACGCAAAAACAAATGCTCATTTGCTCAAATATGACTCAATTCACGGGCACTTCCCAGGCACAGTGGAAGTCAAAGGCAACGATATAGTCGTCAACGGAAAAACCCTCAAATGTGTCAGCGTAAAAGACCCAGTAGCATTGCCATGGAAAGATCTTGGAGTTTATTTAGCAGTAGAATCCACTGGCTTGTTTACCAACCGTGAAGGTGCAAGTAAACATTTTCAAGCAGGAGCAAAGAAAGTTCTTATTAGCGCGCCAGCAGAAGACCCAGATGCAACCTTTGTGTTAGGTGTAAATGATAAGTCGTATGACCCAGAAAAACACAATATTTTGAGCAACGCTTCATGCACTACAAATTGCTTAGCACCAATCGCTAAAGTATTATCCGACAACTTTGGCATAGAAAAAGGTTTAATGACAACATGCCACAGTTACACAAACGACCAAAAAGTCCAAGACCTTGTCCACAAAGACCCACGCAGAGCAAGAGCAGCAGCAATAAACATTATCCCAACAAGCACTGGGGCAGCAAAAGCAATCGGCTTAGTTTTGCCAAGTTGCGCTGGAAAAATGAATGGTTATTCCCTGCGTGTGCCTACACCAGACGTATCCATTGTTGACTTAACCGCTATATTAGGCAAAGAAGTCACCAAAGACGAAATTAACGCAGCCATGAAGAAAGCCGCAGAAGGCCCACTTAAAGGCATATTACAGTACACCGAAGACCCAATCGTTTCAACTGACGTACTACACAGCACTTACTCAGCAGTCCTCGATGCACAATTAACCATGGTTTTAGGCGAAAAGAGCAACTTCGTTAAAGTCTTCGCATGGTACGATAACGAATGGGGCTTTAGCAACCGCATGGTTGAATTCATCGAAATGATCGGCAAAAAAGCAGGCCTTTAAGCAAACAAACTTAAATCCCCTCATATCTTTTTCTTTTCTAATTAAATCAGAGAAGTGAGTAACATGGCGAAATACAAAACTTTGGATGATTTTCAAGTTAAAGATAAAGTTGTTCTTGTCAGAGTTGATTTCAACTCAGAAATAGATCCAGCAACCAAGAAAGTCACAAGTGACGTACGCATAAAGGCACATGCTGAATCAACGCTCAAAGAGCTGGCTGAAAAAGGCGCCAAAACCGTTGTCTTGGCACATCAGGGGCGCAAAGGAGACCCAGACTACACACCACTCAAAGAACACGCAGCAATCTTGGGCAAAATTCTCAAATGCCCAGTGAAATATGTTGATGATGTCTTTGGCGAAAAAGCAAAAACTGCCATCAAAAACCTGAAAGGCGGAGAAATCCTTGTTCTTGAAAATGTACGCTCTTGGGATGGCGAAACCAAAAGCGGCACGCCAGAGCAACAAAGCAAAACGGAGCTCGTCCAAAATCTTGCACCGCTCGCAGACTTGTTCGTTAACGATGCTTTCGCCGCTGCACACCGCGGGCACGTGTCCATGGTTGGCTTCACCGCAGTGTTGCCAAGTGCTGCAGGACGCATTATGGAGCGAGAATTGAAAAGCTTAACCAAAGCATTGGAAAAACCGGAGAAACCGTCGGTTTATGTTATGGGTGGAGCAAAAGCCGATGATAGCCTTGAAATCAGCAAGTATGTTCTAGGCAACGGCATTGCAGATTACGTGCTTGTTGGCGGTGTAACTTCACAGTTGTTCCTTGCAGCTAAAGGCGTTGACCTTGGCAAGAGGACAATTGACTTTCTCGAAAAGAAAGAATTGACAAGCTTAATTCCAGGCATTAAAGCGTTAATGGAGCAGTATGGCGATAAGGTTGTCGTGCCAGTTGATCTTGCCTTGGACGTAAATGGCAAACGCAAAGAAATCCCAGTTAGCAAGCTACCGACTGAATACTCAATTTTTGACATAGGTGCAAAAACCGTCGAGAACTTTTCAAAAATCATCTCAAGTGCTAAATCCATAGTTGTCAGCGGACCAATGGGCGTCTACGAAAACAAAGAATTCAACTACGGCACCAAAAAAATCTTCGAAGCCATCGCGAACAGCAAAGCCTTTAGCCTAGCAGGCGGCGGAAACACCATCGCAGCCATACAAGAGTACAACCTGAGCAAAAAAATCGGCTACATAAGCACAGCAGGCGGAGCACTAATCGAATTCTTAATGGGCAAAAAACTGCCAGGCGTTGTAGCTTTAGAAACAGCTACTAAGACTAAGAAAATCTAACTTTCTTTTTCTTTATTTTTTATTGCTTTGTTTTGCTTTATTGAAATAATTTCGGTAAGATTTTCGCTGATTGATTGGAGATCTTTTGCAATGAAGTCTGGTTTTTGTAGGCTATCCAATAGGTCTTTTAAGGTGTTAAATTGTGAGGGGACAAATACTGTTTTTAGTCCTGCTTGTTTTGCTCCTTTGATGTCTTCAATTGGGCTGTCGCCAATGTAAACTGCTTGGTTTGCTTGGACTTGTAGCTTGTTTAGGGTGGCTTGGAATATGTGAGTGCTTGGTTTACGCCAGCCGTTTTCTTCTGAAATTACAACCGCGTTGAAGAAGGTGTTTATTCTAAGTTTTCTCAGGCTTGAGTAAATGACTTGTGAATGGGTGAAGTTTGAGATTAACGCTACTTTGTACTGCTCTTTGACCTGTTTGATTAGTTTTTTTGCGCCTGCCCGTAGCTCAAGCATGTCTAAGTAGTCTTTGAAAAACACGTTCAAAGCAGCTTTAATTCGGTAATCATCCGCCGTCGCATTAAAGCCTATATTGCAAAGTGCTTCTGCCACCCATACTGCATTGGTTACTTCTCTTAGCTGTTCGTAGCGTTTTTTGCGGTATTTCTCATGCGCCAGGATGTATGCTTCCAAAAACTTGTCTTTGGCAACATCAAAGCCTTCATTCACCAGGGCTGTGTGGAGTTTTTCTCTTGAGGCTTCCATGGTGTAGTTTCTGCAGTTGACCAGTGTGCCAACGTAATCAAATATTACTGCTTTAACGCATACCATTTTCAGGGGTCTCTCTTTTTCGCAAGATGTTGCTGTTGGCGGCTTGTTGGACTTTTTTGCCAACAGCAGTATTAAGCAACTTCCCTACGTCACCGATAGCGGCTTCAACCTGTGGGTCAAAGGGAATTTCGCCTAGAAACTTTAGCCCTAACTTTCCTGTTTCCTCTGCGATGCCTTTTGCCTTGTCCATTTTCATGTTTTCGATGACGCCGATTATTGGCATTTTTAAGTTGCATAGAAGAATTACTTGTTTTTTTACGGTTTCAAAAGCCAACAATGAAGGTGATGTAATGATTAAAAATTCTATCCGTTTAATCAGCCTTACCAAATCAAGAACAGCATCACCGATTCCTGGCGGCATGTCAATTACTAGAAAATCAAGCGTACCCCACAACGTAACTGATAAAAGCTCAATTAAAGCGTTTGAAACATCCGCTCCGCGCAGTGGCGCTGGGTTATCGCCTACAAAGTAAACAAGCGACATGTATTCTAAGCCGTGAACTGTTGGCGGAATTAAGCCTTTTTCCTCTTTCGGCTGCACGTTGTGGGTGTCGAGGATTATGTGGGTTGATGGGCTTGTGAAGTCTAAGTCGAATAAACCTACTTTACAACCTTTACGCGCCAAGGTTAATGCGAGCGTAGTTGCAATTATGCTTTTTCCAACTCCACCTTTGCCGCTTGAAACGGCGATAATTCGGCTTATTCGGCTTAAACGCTCGTTAATTACGCTTGTCCGCGGGTCAACCACTATTATCTGGCTCCTTTTATGTTCTCAAGCCAAACCCCACGCCCACTGACGATTTCAAAGTCAGGACTGCCACATCTAGAACACTTAATATAAGTGTGCGCTACCTCAGGAACAAAATGGATAGCTTCAGCAGTGTTTTTATCAATTTTTTTAAGATTAAACTGCCAAGTTGTTCCACAAACTCTGCACTTAAGCGTTGACTTAGCCTTCAAAATGTGAAATTTAGCGTTCCTAAAAATTTCCGATTTCATTTGCGAGAGGGCAAAGCGAAGAATACTAGGCTCAACTTGCTGAAGCTCGCCAACCTTGATAGTGACTTCTGTAACTTCCTTCAACTTTTCCTTCTCAGCAATCTCCTTCGCCGACGCGAGAATTGCTTCAGCTAAAGCCCACTCATGCATAAACTAACCTAACTTTAAGGAACTTTAAAAGAATATGCTAATAAATTGCAGTTTTATAGAGAAAAGTGGGTGTTCCATTGTATTTGCTCTCTAAGCTTTTTGATATAAAATTCAGCATTGTAATAGCTATCTTTAAATCTTTTTCTTGCTTATTTTTTGCCAATCTTTAACGGTGATTCCTGTGGAAAAGCAAATTAAAATTTTAACTTTCGCTGGAAGCCTAAGAAAAGGCTCATATAACAAAGCCTTAGTCCGTGCGGCTGTGGAGGTCGCACCCGAAAATGTAACAATGGAAGTTTTTGATTTGGAAGGGATTCCACCGTTCAATCAAGACCTCGAAAATACTCCTCCTCAGAAGGTAATTGAGTTCAAAGAAAAAATCAGAAGTGCAGACGCGCTTTTGATTGCCACTCCAGAATATGATTATTCAGTCCCCGGGGTTTTAAAGAACGCGATTGACTGGGCTTCAAGACCATTACAAGAAACTCCGCTTAAAGGCAAATCTGTTGCAATCATGAGCGCATCAATCGGAAAGCTAGGAGGCGCCAGAGCACAATACCACCTGCGCCAATCTTTTGTTTTACTGAACATGCATCCAGTTAACCAGCCTGAAGTTATGCTGGCTTCTGCCGCTGAGAATGTTGACGCCAATGGCAGGTTAACTAATGAACAAACACGAACGCTTATCAGACAACTCATTGAAGCGCTGGTAACATGGAATAACAGACTAAACTGTAAACCCAATGAAACCTGATTAACGATTAAAGTTTTAGCGCTGACTTTGCGAAGCCTTAAAATGGTTAGAAGCCACGTTAGGGATTAGGCGCTAAGCTTTGAAAGTCATAGCTGACCTGCACATTCATAGCCGTTACAGTAGGGCAACAAGCGAGCAAATGTGCATAAAAGAAATCGCTCGGTACTCAAAAATTAAAGGCTTAAACCTTGTAGGCACAGGAGACTTTACTCACCCAGAATGGCTCAAAGAAATCAAAGACACTTTAACGCCTGAACAGGATACAGGCATCTTCAAATTAAGCAGTAATGAGGATTCACCTGTTCGTTTTATGCTTACAACCGAAGTGTGCACAATCTTCGATTATAAAGGCGAATCCAAGAAAGTTCACCATGTCATTCTCACCCCAAGCTTAGAAACTGCCGTCCAAATCAATGATGAGCTTAAAGCCTTTGGTGATTTAACTTCAGACGGCAGGCCAATTCTAAGCATGACTGCTTCACAGCTTGTCGAGCAAGTAATGGCTATTTCAAGCGACAACATGATTTTTCCAGCACACGCCTGGACTCCGTGGTTTAGCGTTTTCGGAGCCTTTAGCGGCTTTGACACCATGGAAGACTGCTACCAAGACATGACAAAGCATATCCACGCCTTAGAAACTGGTTTAAGCAGCGACTCACCAATGAACTGGCGCCTCAGCAAGCTTGACAGATTTGCCCTTCTTTCCAACAGTGACTGCCACAGTTTTTGGCCATGGCGCATCGGCAG
>JBEKNP010000083.1:0-8233 GCA_049522695.1 Bathyarchaeia archaeon
TTTTAGACCATTCGTTTTGCGTCCGGACGCTTGCGTTTTGAAATAAGTAATGTAAAACTGACTTTGAGAAAGAGTCGATTTGCTGTAATTTTGGAAAACTGATAAATTCGACTCAACTGTAACTGAATGTTAAGGTGTCTCGAATTTGGTTTCTGAAAAAGTTACACATTTTCACGGCTGCCAGATAGCAACAACCAACTCTGTGAAACAGCACAAACTAAGGAAACTCATAGCGTACCTATCAGACAAAGAGGGGAAGGGAAGGGAGTTCATCTCCCTGTACATACCGAAGGTGAACTCAATAGATGAGATAGTCGCAAACCTCAAGTGTGAATCTGATTTGGAAGGTATGAAATCAGAGAGCGGAAGAGACGTTAGGGATCGCCTTCAAGACGCCCTCAAAAACGTAATCCAGCGACTAAAGTTAGAGAAGGAAATTCCCGAGAATGGACTTGCATTATTTTCTGGAACTTTCGTTGCCAACGATCTTGAAAGGGAAGGTGTGAACGTTGAAGAGATCATTCCACCAGAGCCGATTACTACCTATCTCTACAAGGTTGACAACCATTTCCATTTAGATCCTCTAAGGGATATGCTGAGAAACCAACATGTTGTGGGGCTAATCGCCATGGATTCTAAGGAGACAAGTTTTGGGATATTGAATGGTGAACGTTTTGAATTACTCGAAAATATCACGTCTGGGGTTCCGGGAAAATCTGGAAAGGGTGGATCAAGCCAAAGAAGATACGAAAGAGAACGCGACATGGATGTCAACTACTTTTTCCACAGGGTCGCAGAACATGCAGCAAAGGCATTTCTCGAGAACCACAAAGTTACGGCGCTGATAGTTGGAGGCCCAGGACAAACTAAAGGAGATTTCTTGAAGGGTGATTACCTCAATTATGAACTAAAAAATTCGCTTCTGGGCACTGTGGATACTCAATCCGCCGGCAAAGAAGCGGTAAGAGAGGTGCTTGACAAGTCAGCTGAGACACTGAATAATATGTGTGCGCCAGAGGAAAAGATGATCGTGCAGCGTCTTCTAGCAGCCATTGGCAAACAAGATGGCTTGGCTATTTACGGATTAGATCCAGTGTTGAATGCACTTAAGACTGGCGAAGTTGATGTTGCATTGGTGACAGATACCACTGATATGATTGAAATTGTTGTAATGTGCAAAAAATGTGAACTATCAAAAGCGAACATAGTAAATAGGAACAATAAGTATCGAGCTTTGCAAGAAATGATATCGAGCTCATGCGAGAAGTGCAACGCGGCAGAATACGAGGTGGATGAGAAGGACATAGTTGATGTCTTAGAGGATTTGGCTTCACAGACAGACGCAAGGGTTGAAGTCATATCTACAGAGTCAGAAGAAAAAGCAAAACTTGCAGCTTTGGGAGGTTTTGCCGCACTCTTGAGATACAGGTCTAAAAAATAGAGGCTTTTTATTGGTGGAATCTGAGCAGCCATCAACGAAGTCTGGTGTAGAGAAGCCATTTTCAGAATACGCCAAGACTGGGCTGTCTTCTGAAGAGGCAGCGAAAAAGCTTCAACAGTATGGTCCTAACGAAATTTCTGAAAAGAAAGTTAATCCTTTTCGCAAGTTTTTGGGCTATTTCTGGGGACCCATTCCTTGGATGATAGAAATTGCCTCAGTACTATCTATAATCATTCAGCACTATGACGATTTTGCAATTATTTCCACGTTGCTAATTGTGAACGCCGTGGTGGGATTTTGGCAAGAACGGAAAGCCGACAACGCCATAGAATTATTGAAAAAGCGACTTGCTCCTAAAGCCCGAGTGCTAAGAGACGGAACTTGGCATGAAATACCTTCAAAAGAACTCGTCCCAGGTGACATCGTGCGTGTCCGCTTGGGCGACATTGTCCCTGCCGACGTTAAACTTATAAAAGGCGACTACTTGCTCGCGGACGAATCCGCGTTAACTGGAGAATCCCTGCCCGTAGAGAAACACGTTTCTGACGTAGCATATGCAGGAGCCATCATTAGGCAAGGAGAAATGGACGCTTACGTCGTGGCAACAGGAATAAGCAGCTTCTTTGGCAAAACCGCCAAACTCGTGTCAGAAGCCAGAACCGTAAGCCACTTCCAAAAAGCAGTCATAAAAATAGGAAACTACCTGATCATCCTCGCGGCAATAATGGTTTCCGCAGTTGTCATCGCATCGCTCTTTCGACATGTCAACCCATTAGTTATCACGCAGTTTGCACTGGTTTTAGTTGTAGCTTCAATACCTGTAGCTTTGCCTGCCGTTTTGACAGTCACCATGGCAGTTGGAGCAATTGTCCTCGCCAAAAAAGAAGCCATCGTCAGCAAACTGGTTTCAATTGAAGAAATGGCCGGAGTTGACGTGTTATGCTCAGACAAGACCGGCACCATAACGAAGAATGAACTTACCATTGCAGAAGCGCAAGCCTTGGGCAAATTCGAAATCAACGACGCCCTCCTGTATGGAACATTGGCTTCAAGAGAAGAAAATCACGATCCCATAGATGATGCAGTCATAACCAAAGCCAGATCGGTAAAAGCGGTTGCTGACGTTCTTGGTCGATACAGCGTGGTTGATTTTAAGCCCTTTGACCCTATTTTGAAGAGGACGGAAGCTACTGTAGAGAGCAGTGATGGTGGGAACTTCAAAGTGGCAAAGGGTGCTCCGCAGGTTGTTTTGTCTCTTGTCTCTAACAAGACAGAAATTGAAGATAGAGTTAACGAAATTGTAAACACTTTTGCAATCAAGGGTCATCGAGCGCTAGGCGTAATTAAGGGAGACGAAAAAGGCAATTGGCAATTTGTTGGACTGTTAGCAATTTACGATCCACCCCGCGAAGACTCTGCCCAGACAATAAAAACAGCCCAACAGATGGGCATAAACGTTAAGATGGTCACTGGCGACCACATTGCAATAGCCAAGCAGATTGCTCAAGAAGTTAATCTGGGCACAAACATAATACCCGCTTCCGATTTCATAGACAAACCAGACAGCGAAGCAAAAGACATTATTGAGAATGCGGATGGTTTTGCCCAAGTTTTTCCTGAGCACAAATATCGCATAGTTGAGTTACTTCAGGGAAAAGGGCACATTGTCGGCATGACAGGCGACGGAGTTAACGATGCTCCAGCATTAAAGAAAGCGGATGCAGGAGTTGCCGTTGATGGAGCAACTGACGCGGCTAAATCCGCAGCTGATGTGGTTCTAACGAAGCCGGGGCTTTCGGTTATCATTGACGCGATAAAAGAGAGCCGTAAGATTTTTGAACGCATGACCAATTACGCCGTCTACCGCATCGCCGAGACCTCTCGAGTACTGATTTTCATTAGTCTTGCAATTCTTTTCTTTAACTTCTATCCAGTGACAGCAGTTATGATAGTCATTTTGGCATTGCTCAATGACATACCTATCATGACCATTGCATACGATAATGTGAGAGTGCAAGAGAAACCTGTTCGCTGGAACATGCGTGGCGTACTGATAGTGGCTTCTCTGCTTGGCACAACAGGTGTCGTTTCAAGCTTTGGGCTCTTAATAATTGGCTTATACGTATTCCACTTGAGTGTTGGTACGTTGCAGACGCTGATTTTTCTTAAAATGGCTGTTGCTGGGCACCTGACTATTTATTTGGCGCGAACTGGAGTGCGCCACTTCTGGAAACGTCCCCTTCCAGCTAGTATACTCTTTGTAGCCACAGAGGGAACTCAAGTTGTTGGTACGTTGTTTGCTGTCTTCGGTGTGTTTATGAATCCGATTGGGTGGGGATTCGCCGCTTTCGTCTGGAGTTATGCATTGCTTAGTTTCATGATAACGGACCAGTTGAAGATTCACTTCTTCAGATTAATGGGGCACGAAGAAGTCTTATCTAACAGACAAAAACCTCATGTTGATTCGTCTGCATTTTCTCTTATTAAGCAATTCTTTTTCAAAAATTCAAAAAATCTTCCAGCTCTAAAAATTACGAGAGCTAAACGCCTATCATCTGTGGAAGAGGCAAAATAAGAGTTTAACACCATTTCTAGCAGCTGCTAATTTTTGGGCAATAACATCGTGCATTTTTCTGTTCAAGACTTTGTTTCGCTATTCTCTTTGACGCTTCCTGAAAGTTTAGTCTCTTCCAGTTCTGACATAATCTCTATGTTGTAGACTCGCCAGACGTCTTCTCGCGTTATTATGCCTATCAGCTTTGTGCTGTCCCCTGGCTCAACAACGGGCAGGCGTCCAATCTGGTTACTTGTCATCTTTCCAAAAGCAGCATAAAGACTCTCATCGGGAATCGTTGTAACCAACTCTTTTGTCATTACGGAGCTTACCTTTGTAGTAGCTCTCTGGTCTGGATTAATCTTTAGAACATCCGTAAGTGTGACCATACCTACCAGCCTGCCGTTATCATCCAAGACTGGATTACCTTTTATTGTGTTCTTTGCCATTACCTCTGCGACCTTTGAGAGCGGTGAGCTGAGGGTAGTTGTGATGACCTTTTTGGTCATTGCGTCTTTGACAAAGAGCTTTTGCAGCAGAGGAGTAGAGTATTCACTTCTGTGGGCTGGAGAATCAGATCGTGATTCAACCTGGCTTCTATAGATAGTATTCTTTCCAGTAATTACGTAGGCAATAGCTGTCGCTATCATTGAGGGAACCAGCAGAGTTAATCCTCCAGTCATTTCGCTAACCATGATTATGACTGCAACAGGAACCTTGCCTACGCCTCCAAAAAACGCCATCATCCCCACTATAACAAATGCGGCGATAACAAGCCCGGAATTCGGGAAAAGACCGTTTAGAAATATCCAGAGTGCCGCTCCTAAAAAGCCTCCTATTACTAGGGCTGGCGCGAAGACTCCGCCGCTTCCTCCTGAACCCACCGTAAGAGATGTAGCAACTATTTTGGCTACGATGATTAATGGGATCAAAATTATAGGAAGTAAGACAAAGTTGCCGCTCATCAATATCTGAAGCCAACCATAGCCCATGCCGAGCACTTGCGGGAGAAACATTCCGATGATACCCACTAATAATCCGCCTAAAGCTGGCTTCAAGAAACGCGGTATTCTTAGACGCTGAAAAAGAGCCCGCGTCCCGTAGAACCCTTTGACGTACACAATGCCGACTAACCCGCAGATTATACCCAAGACAGCGTAAAAAGGCAGAACAATCGGGTTGTTGAAAGCCCCTAGATTCAAGTAGCCAAATATTGGCGTCCATCCAGCATATGACGCGAATATACTGTAGCCCACGGTCGAAGCTATAAAAGCGGGTAGCAACGTCTCCACCTCAAAATCTTGCATGTAAAGAATCTCAGCGCTCATTATGGCTCCTCCAAACGGCGCCTTAAAAATGGAGCCAATTCCTGCACCTATACCAACTGCAACCGCAATTCTTCTGTCATGTAAACTGAAATTAAATCTTCTGCCCAGGAAAGAGCCGAAGCCCGCCCCCATCTGCGCTGTCGGACCTTCCCTGCCTGCACTTCCTCCAGAGCCAATCGTTATTGCTGAGGCCACAACCTTAACCAAAGGTATTCTGGATCGAATTTCACCCTTTTTATTGTGAAAAGCATCTATTGCCGCATCAGTTCCATGACCCTCGGCTTCCGGTGCCAAACCATAGACGAGTATGCCACAACAAAGTCCTCCAACAGTAGTAACCAACGGAATCAAGTAAAGACGAGAAGTGACTACTCCTAAGCTTCCGCCTTCTCCGAGTGGCGAAGGTGCAAAAAAACCAGTTACTCCCCCAAGTAGGACCGCGCTTGCGAGTCTAATTGCTTCATAGAAAACAATGCTGCCTACCCCGCTGACTACCCCTATCAAAATAGCGATCGGAACCCATTTCCTAAGATAACCAAACTCGCGAGAAGCACCTGGGGACTTCACGTTTTTTTCCTTCTCGAATATTCCTTGCACATTGAAGTCGGATATAAACGGCACGCACGGAAATATGTAAATAAAAATAATAAATGGAGCGATCGGTTATCTTTGATGAGCGTAGACTCGGTTCTCAGTCGACAAGAGCGAACGAATTATTTGAGAGGGACGAGAAATTTATAGACGTTGTTTCAGGTATTGATTAGCTAAGAGAATAATTGATTTTTTCGTATTGAAATTGCGCTCGATTTTTTGATTAGACCTTCTGTTGTGCTGAAAAGGATAGTGCGACTATTCTTTTTCGGTTTTGTTTTTTGGTTCGTTGTTTTTGTCTTTTATTTTGCGCTTGGGCATTTTTGGAAAAGAATTGTATAACGCGGAGGCTCTTGCGCGTATAATTTTTCTTGTTTCAATTGTAACGGGCGAGGTTGCGATTAGCTGGTCTAGTTTCTTTTTGTTTTCTTCAATTCTTTTTGTGAATTCTTCATTGGATATTTTGCCTTCTGATTTTAGTTTTCTTACTTCTTCCATGTGAGAGGCTATTAACTCGAATTGTTCGTCAATTTCTGTTTCTGCCACGGCTTCGGTTTGCGGTATTTTTTTCCTTACATAGCGAAACAGCAAAGGCACTTGAAACACGATTGAAATGAAGGCTACTCCAAGCACCATCGTATCTATTGTGTTGATATCTCCTTTAGAAATTACTGCGGAAGTTGTTATCGTAGCTACTAACGCTATGGACAAAGCGCCTCGGACTCCTCCAAGCATGGCGACGTTGCGCCAAACCTCGGATATTTTGTCTCCGAATTTGTTGAACACGGCGAGTATCGGGTACACTGTAGCCGCTCTAGCTACGGTTACGGCGGCGTAAGCGACTGCAATAAGTAGAACTGATTGCGAAAGAGTGATAATGTTTGTCTCGAAACCAATAATTAGAAACGCTATTGAGTTGCCTAGGAAGGCTGCTATCTGCCAAAATGTCGTTACAGTTTCTTTTGACGCTGGTTCCATGGCTGATCGCATCGTGAAGTTGCCAAAGTATAACCCTGCCACGGCGACTGCTATTAGCCCTGAGGCGCCTATTCCTGTTGCCAAAGCGTACGACCCGTACACCACTGCAACCGCCAAGATGGTTTCGGCCACTCTATCTTCTATCAAGCTTGAAAGTACTTCGCCTAGAAACGCGATTACCAGCCCGATTAAGACGCCTGCCCCAAGAGTAAATCCGAAATTGAGCACTGTTTGCGTTACCGAGATCTCATGAAGCCCGACAGTTGAAAGGATTATTGTGAAAAGAACAATGCCGGTAGCGTCGTTGAAGGCCGCTTCGGTGTCAAGCAGCGTAGATAGTTTGGAAGGAACCTTGACCCGTCGAAAAACCTCCAAAACCGTAACCGTATCCGTTGGCGCAATCAACGCGGCGAAAAGAAAAGAAACATACGGCGAAAGACCAACGATCTTCCACAAGATGAGCCCACCGACACCAGTCGCTATCAAGACCCCAACGGTTGCTAAGGCTAACGAAGGCTTGATTACCGCCCGCAGATCACTGGCGCGAAGGTGAATCATGGCTTCGAATATCAATGGGGGAACAACTACGCCCACGAAAAGGCCGCCTCCGCCACCTTGGAGAAGTTGAGCGCAGAGTGATCTCAATTGAGAAATCAGGGTCTCGAAAGAACCTCCCTGCATAGTAAACGTGGACGCGACCACGGTGATTATAACTCCTGTTAAGACCAAAACAAGAGTGTACGGTATCTTGAGCCTTGTGGATAGGACCGCGGCTAAGAAAGCTATAAGCAGGAACGCTGCCACAATGAGCTCTATGCTGGGAACCAAAACACTCGCCTACCCTTTTGGTACAACTTTTGTTTAAAGCTTGTTTTTCTAATTCTTCAAAGCCCTTAATCAATCTGTCTTGGCAAACATAAAGACCGACTGCAAAAGAAAGAAGGACCTCAGCGAAATTAATCGGATTCGAGCTTGAAGCAGTTTGGGTCTCTATGGGTTCCACACCAAAAGATGGCGGAACGAAGCCCAACCCCAAACAGGGGCGGAAACCGATAACAGGCCTGAGGGGATTTGAACTCACTTTTTCTATCTTTTTCTATTTAAAATGTCAAAAAAGAAAAAGGTTGATGGCACGTTTCCAATAATGCCCATCTAAGCTAGTTTCATGCTGTTTTGTCCTGGAGATGCTGAGAAAACCGCATTAACTTTAATGATGCCGACGCTCTTAATCTGCATCTTCATGCTATCCATGATTTTCTTTGAAAAGTTTTCGAAGATAGGTCCTGACGTTTGGAACCCTGAAAAGTTCCCTTTCAATTGATATCCAACCCTTGGTCCTTT
>JBEKNP010000084.1:0-7741 GCA_049522695.1 Bathyarchaeia archaeon
CCGTCTTGGCAAGCTTTCTGAAGGCTCCCCTAATGTCAGGAGATAGCCTCACAACATCACCAAACAAACAATTATGCATGCACTAAGAATAAGAGTGTAACGTTAGCAAGTTGACTTTACAAATAAACAACATATTTATACCCAGACGGACAAAAACATACAAAAGCGAAAGAAAATGTGGAACAACATAAAAACTCAACTTCAGCAATACCCTGAACGACTCAAAGTAGCACGCGTTCTTATCGAAAACGGACTAAGCGTACAAGACAACAAAATATACTTAAACCAAATCGAAATCCCACCAGTACGCATAGCAAGAGCCGCTGGAGTAGACCGACGAACAGTAAACGAAACATTAAACACAATAGAAACCAACCTCGAACTCAAATTGATTTTTGAAGAAATACGTCCAGCAGGACATTCACTAAAAGAAATCGCCAAACACATCAATCTAGGAGTCTTAGAAATTACCCCCGTAAACGCAAAATCGCCAGGGATCTTATCCAACGTAGCCATGATTCTCAACAGGGCAGGATTAAGCATCAGGCAAGCTATCGTAGATGACCCGGAACTCTCGCCGGAACCAAAACTAACTTTGATAGTTGAGAGAAAAATTCCAGGAGAACTAATCCCCGAAATACTGAAAATACCGGGAATAGCCAAAGTTTCAGTTTACTGATCCCGTGGCAAAAATGAAACAAAGAAAACGGTAAAAACAGAATAAATGATGCAAAAACGCTTGCCTAAGCGTTATTAATTATGCCCTGACTAGAAAAACTTATATGGCTAATAACATTTTGTTGTTGTTCGCATTAAAGGAGATTATTTGATTTGTCATCATTTCCAACACAAGCAGGCGGAATACCTGTTCTCGTTTTGAAAGAAGGCTCAAACAGGTCCCGTGGAAGAGAAGCCCAACACGGAAACATAACTGCCGCTAAAGTTGTAGCTGAAAGTATCCGAAGCTCTTTAGGCCCAAAAGGCATGGATAAAATGCTAGCTGACAACTTTGGAGACATTACAATAACAAGCGATGGCCGAACAATCTTAGATGAGATGGATATTCAGCATCCAGCAGCCAAAATGATGGTGGAAGTTGCCAAAACCCAAGACAACGAAACTGGCGACGGAACAACATCTGCAGTTATAATTGCAGGCGAACTTCTCAGCAAAGCAGAAGAATTAATTAAAAAAAATATTCACCCAACAATCATAATTGATGGTTATAGGGCGGCAGCTGAAAAAGCGCTAGAAACCCTTGAAAAAATAGCCATCCCTATAAACCCAAAATCACATGACTACCTGAAAAAGGCTGCAACAACCTCAATGGGAAGCAAAATCGTCGCTGAATACAAAGAATACTTAGCGGATTTAGCTGTTAAGGCAATGTTGGCAGTTGCCGAAAAACACGACGGAGTCTACAAGGCAGATGTTGACGACGTAAAAGTTGAGAAGAAAACAGGCGAATCTCTAAGCGACACCACCCTAATAAACGGCATAGTTTTAGACAAAGAAATTGTCCACTCAGGAATGCCCAAGCGAGTAGAAAACGCGAAGATTGCATTAATCGATTCTTCGTTAGAGATTGAAAAACCCGAGTTAGACGCTAAAATAAACATTGAAAGCCCCGACCAGATTGAAGCGTTCCTCAAGCAAGAAGAAACAATGCTAAAAGACATGACTAACAAAATTTTAGCTTCAGGCGCAAACGTAGTCGTCTGCCAAAAAGGAATAGATGACATGGCTCAGCATTTCCTTGCCAGAAAAGGAATAATCGCCATTAGGAGAGCCAAAAAATCTGACATGGAAAAACTCGCAAAAGCTACGGGCGGAAAAATAGTATCCAGCTTAGATGATATTTCACCGTCAGACCTCGGATATGCAGCTCTGGTGGAAGAACGCAGAATTGGCGACGACAAAATGACTTTCATTGAAGGCTGCAAAAATCCAAAAGCAGTTACCATTTTGATTAGAGGTGGAACTCAACGTATGACGGCAGAGGCAGAACGCTCAATCCACGACGCGCTCTGCGTTATTAGAGACCTAATCCAAGAGCCAAAAATCGTTGCAGGAGGAAGTGCTCCGGAACTTGAAATGGCTAGTGTACTCAGAAAATTTGCCGAAACAATGCCGGGAAGAGCGCAACTTGCAGTTAGAGTATTCGCGGAAGCCCTCGAATCAATAACTGTAACGCTTGCCGAAAACGCCGGCTTAGACCCAATCGACATACTTTCAGAATTACGAGCTAGGCACGAAAAAGGAGAAACATGGGCTGGCATAGAAGTTCTAGAAGGAAAAGTCCAGGATATGTCAAAAGTAAACATTTTTGAACCACTCTCAGTCAAAAAACAAATAATCAAATCAGCAACCGAAGCAGCATCCATGATACTCAAAATTGACGATGTTATTGCCGCTGGCAAAATGAAGGGACCACCAACTCCACCAGGAGGCGGCATGGGTGGTATGGGCGGATATCCAGGCGCTGGAGAATATTAAAATATGTCAGAACAAAAAATAACTGTTGGACCCCCAAAAATTACTCGCTTTGAGAAAGCAAGAATAGTTGGAGCCAGAGCGCTTCAAATATCGATGGGCGCACCGATTTTGGTGGATGCAAGTGAAAATACAAACCCGATTGACATCGCTCTAAAAGAACTTGAGGCTAGAATATTACCGATAACGATTAGAAGAACATTGCCAGACGGAACATTCCAAGATATTCCATTAAAATGGTTAACTTGAAACTTAATTTTTTTCTTTTAATTTTTCCAGTTTTGCTTGCGCTTCTTTAAGGGTACAGCTGATTTGTTTCCAGTGCGCTCCTTGCCAGTAGACTTGCCCACAATTTGGGCATTTCCAAAACTTATCATAATAACTGAACGTGTTTTTCTCTAGTTCACCTGAAATCTCCTCTTTTGGCGTAGCCTTAAGTTTTGTATTGCACACTGGACAATGGGACTTTTCCATATCTATCTCCAATGTTAAGCTGTATCGCTTGGCAACTTCTGCCAGCCGTTCGGATTCCGATTTGCCTTCAAGATAGAGGGCATCTATGCCTTTGGCATTAGCACGTTGGTAAAGCTCTAAATCTTTAGTTAATAAAACACGGTTTTCCTTCTTCGCCAATTCAAGAAGATCATTATCGTTTAGCTGAACGTTGTATGCGACGTCGTGTCCCAACATGCGGAGCCAACGTGCCAGTTTTCCCAGCATGCTATCCGATAGGAACTTCACACGTTGCCTCTCCGAACAATTGAGCCGCTACCCGCTTTAGCAACTATTTCCCCCTCATCAAAAACTAACAATCCGTTAACAAAGGTCTTTAATGGCTTACCTTGAACTTCCCACCCGTCATACGGGGAATATTTCGCTTTGGACTTGAATTTTGAAGCTTCTATTTTGAATTTGCGGTTAAAATCTACCACAGTTAAATCTGCATTCTTTCCCTGCTTCAAGCGACCACGGTCATTCAAACCGTAAATCTCTGCCGGTTTCTCCGCTAGAAGCTGAACCGCTTGAGCTAAGGACAACCGATTCTTCTTTAAAAGCGTCAAAATAAGGGGCAATGTGGTTTCTAGACCAGGTACGCCAACTTTAACATTCCAAACGCTGCTTGCGGACTTCTCGCTTGAAGCATGCGGCGCATGGTCTGAACCTAAAGCATCAATCCAACCTGCTTCCAAACCTTTCCATAACGCTTCAACATGATTTTTGCTACGAAGTGGGGGCGCCATAATCAGCAATTGTCCGTAATGTTCAAAATCAGCAGTTGATAATAATAGGTGGTTAGGGGTAACTTCACATGTTCCTTTTCTTCCAGATTTTTTTGTTTCAATAATGGCGTTTAAGCCCTCTTCAGTTGAAACATGACAAAAATGCAACTGTACATCAGTTTGTGCACTTATTTTTAGTAGGCGTTCGATGGCTTTTAGTTCAACTGTTTCTGAGTGTGCATCTTGAAAAGCGGCAGTGTTGCTTTTTTTGGCTTGCTTAAGTTTCTCTTCGTTTTTTGTAAGCAATGCTTTGTCTTCGGCATGCACCGCCACTGGCACATTCAACTTTGCAACTTCTTTGAACGCATTCTCTAAGTCTTGGTCGTCGTCAATGTTTAATCCGCCGATTTGGCAACCCATAAAAAGCTTAAACCCTATTGCCCCTTCGGAAATGATGTCTTTTGCTTCGGCTAATTTTTTTGGAAATTCAGAATAGAATCCCACGTTAACGAGAACTTTTCTTTCGGCGATTGCCATGCGGTTTCTTAAGGTTTCTTTACTCATTGTTACTGGTTCGTTATTAGGCATATCTAAAACTGTGGTGAAGCCCCCAGTGGCTGCGGCGGCCGTTCCTGTTTGGAAGTCTTCTTTGTATGCTTTTCCCTCGTCCCGCAGGTGAACATGCTCATCTATCAAACCCGGCAGGACTAGGAGGTTTTTTAGATTAGTTTTTTGGTCAGCGTTTGGCATTTGGGTTTCTTTGCCGATTTTGAAGATTTTGCCTTCTTCAATGGCTATGCTGCAATCGACAATTTGGCCGTTGAGGTAGGCGCTGGCGTTGGTTAGGACAGAATCAACAATCAAATCAGTTCACGGTCTACAGTGAATAGCGAGTGGTTTGCTAATTAAAGTTTATCAAGGTATTCGTTTTGATTTCAGTTTTACAAGGTATTTCTTTGAGCATTAGATAAGTTAAAAGATTAAGAATGAAAGTACGGAAAAAACAGACGTTTGAAACGCTGATTAGTGAAGAGGCTCTTTTGTTGCAAAGTACTTGCGAGGCGAAAAGAAAAACTGGCAGCCAAGAATAAGCAATTAAGCATACTGTAAGTCGAGTTAGTCAAGAAATCTTGACTAAAAAATAGGCGTTTAGTCCAGAAATCTTGACGAAAACGCTTTTACGAGTGACTAAACAAGCAATGCAAAGAGAAAACTAAAGGGAAAAGTGAGGAGCTTGGCAATAAATCACTATGTAATAAATCAAAGACTTCTTATGCGAATGCAAAAGAAGGGTTGCGCTTTCTGCGCAATATGTCATAAGCCCATCGTCGAAGGACAGCGAGTTGCCACCAGAAAAAGCACGTCTGTTAGGCATGAGGAGTGCTACGAGCAGTCTTTTATTTTAGAAAAACACCGCGCAAGGCGACCTAATGTTAGTACACCCAGTTGAATCCACAAAGGAAAAAACAAACACCACTTTCATTTACCCACAATATGAGAAGAACTGCATCTCAAAAATACCAGACACAATACTGCAATTGTTTGATGAAGAAAAAGGAACAACAAAGTCACCCCTTGAAAATACACTAGAGATAGCCAGTCATGAAAAAATAAACAAAGTCGTTCTTATAGTCATCGACGGATTTGGATTCAACCATTTCCTAGATTACTGTAAAGAAAACCGATTATTAACTAACCTCACCAACAAAGGACAAGTATACCCCCTGACAAGCATCTTTCCGTCTCAAACAACAAATGCACTAACAACTCTAAACACAGGTTTAACGCCTCAGGAACATGCGCGCGCGTACTTCATCTACCTGAAAGATATTGGTGTAGTTAACGCATTACAATTTGAACGCATAGGTTCTAAACGCCAAAATAAACTAGTAGACGAAGGATTTGACCCAAGTATCCTCTTGTTGAAACATGAAACCATCCACAACACATTAAAAGAAAAAGGAATCAACACCTTCACACATATTCCCGCATCTAATGCATTTAATGCCTGTTCAAAATTAATTTTTCAAGGAAGCAAAATAATACCCGCAGTAAAATCATCTGACTCAATTGTTAGACTCAGAAAAAATCTCGAAGAAAACAGCGGCAAGAGCGCTTATTTTTTTGTGCATCTAGACACTCTTGACACGATTTCACATGAATATGGACCAGAAAGCTACGAGTATTTTGCAGAATTATCATTGATAACTTATTTATTAAACAGGGAATTAGTGCAAAAAATAGATCCTAAAACTGCCAAAGAAACCTTACTTCTAGTGACCGCTGACCATGGGGGTTTAAACGTTGACCCCAAAGAAACAACGTATCTCAATTGTTTACCCAAAACAATATTGAATTTGCAGGCTGAAAAGAACGGAAAACCAATTTTGCCCACAGGTAGCCCTCGAGAAGTTTTTTTGCATATTAAGGAAGAAAAACTTGCTGAGACCAAGGAATGGCTACAACAGAAAATTGGCAACAAAGCCCAAATCATTGAAACTAAAGAAGCAATAGAGGATGGCTTGTTTGGGTTGGGTCTTGCAAGTAGAGAGCTTTTTGAAAGAATAGGGAACTTGATGATTCTGCCATATGGAAACGAAACAGTGTGGTTTGAGAGCTCTGAGTGCAGAAAAATTAGTTTTCTTGGGCAGCATGGAGGGCTAAATGAACAGGAAATGCTTGTTCCATTTGCAACAGCTAGGCTCAGCAGTTTAAGAGAATAGTACGGTTTTGCTTTTTGCGAATTTGCCAATAGAACTAAAAGTCACTAAAGTCACTTATTTTTTACAGTCATTGATTGCCTGATTCTTTCCCGGCTGTATATGTTGCCGCTGTTTTAGGAACACTAGGAATAGTTATTGTCGTTGCTGGTTTGTTGACCTACTTCAAGAAACGTAAACGGTAAGCATTGATTAATTATTTTTTGTCTGCATGAGTGACAGACTGACTGTAATCTCTATCCTTTCTTTTTTTGTCTGTCTGTTCGTTTGTCTGGTGGGAGTGTAAGGGGGAGTGTGATGATGATTGATATGATAATGATAATGGATAAATGGATAAAGTAGAGAGGTAAGGAGTCGTAGGCAGTCGTAGAAGTCGTGAGTGTTAGAGTCAGTCGTAGTTAGTTTGGGTTTGGGGATTAAATTTTAGTTTAAATTTTTTTCAGGAATCCACTGAAAAATAAATTGGACAGCCGGGTTGATTTGAACCCGTTTCACCATAGAGATTCGCCTACAAGAATCTCTTTTTCTTTAATGTAGCTTTGCCTTTTTTATTCTGCGCGTTTTAGAATAAGAGGTTTTGATGCTTCCTTCTTTGATGCTTTCTTTACTTCAATTTCGTCGTAATCTTGAGCGTATATGTTTTTTTCGGAAGGCTGAAGGTCTAGAAAAACGTAGTGCGTATCTCCATCGTTAGAATCAACCCTGACTACCTGTAAAGGTTTCACTGATTAACCTTCTCAAACTTAATAACTGCGATGGCGAGAATTAAGGATGTTCGATTTTTTCTTGGTCAATTTGATTCAGCAAACGGGAAGAATTACTACAATTTTGTCAAGTTATTTGAGTTTTCTCTTTTTTTAGGCTCAGTTTGAAGCCTTACATTAAATTTAGCATATATATTGGTACATACAAACACCACACATCTATGTTAACTCGCATTCTTTTCCTTGTGATTGTGGTAAGATGATTGGTGGTGGCAAGTGTTGTTCAAAATGCGCCCATCATTCTTTAATAAAATCACGTTATTATCAGCAAAATCTCTAAAAATTTCAGGGTTTCTTTTGCTTGTCTTTTCCATGAGAATCTTCGAGAAAGCTCTCTTCTTGAAGAGGAAAAAAGAAAAAAATAGAGCAGTAAATGTGCTCATACCGAGGGTTTTACTTTTTCTTTGCTGGGGCTTTCTTTTCTTCTTTCTTAGCTGGTTTCTTAGCCACTGATATAACCTCGGGATTCTACATATGTTAGTGATTTGTATTTATAATTTGTTAAAGCACACGCTGTAAATAGTCGAAAAGCGAGTTTAAGTTA
>JBEKNP010000085.1:0-7616 GCA_049522695.1 Bathyarchaeia archaeon
TTGGGTTCGCCGTTTTTAAGTGCCGATAGTATGCGTTGGTCAAAAAAGTCCATTTCAGGCTCTAATTAGCGAAATCAGACTTATAACCATTTTTAACCATTTTCGGGACAAACCAGCGCGCTAAAATACAGGATTGGCCAATTGGTTGAATCAAGCAACGGGAAATAGCAAAAGTTTATAAAAAAAACAGCCCATTATGCAATGGAAAGACCACCTGTGAAACTGGAGAAGCTTGAGGCACCGCAGATGAGACGATCAAAACTAGAAATGTGCGTTGACATCCTCGAAGCGTTGGCGCACACGGGTCCCTTGAAGTTGAAAGAGATCATGTACAAATCTAACGTCAACGGCATCATGCTCAAAGTGTATCTGGGCTTTCTAATCAAGCAAGGCTTGGTCGAAGAACTTACTTTTAAAAAGAAGAGCGCAGTTTTCGCAGTCACACAACGCGGTATAACTGTGCTGAGACATTTTCGAAAACTCCCGCAAGTAACAACTTTCGAAAATTTGGGCGGCATAGAATAAATCAAACACAAATTATTATATTGATTTTTATATGTCCTGATGATTAGCTCAAACGAGACAGACCTTCCTCTACCCCCCCCAGATTTCGGAAGACCTTACGCATGCCCTGATATGCCGTGCGCTGTGTGGACCGCTCTTTGAAGCAGAATCTTCTGGCTTGCTGCCGAAGGATTTGGCTGTTAAGCTTGAGAAGTTTAAGGCTATGCGTCATTAGGTTAGTCGAAGAATCTTGCGGATAAACAAGCGCATAGAGAAAAAGTTTGGTGACCATATTGTGGGGAAGAGAGGTTGGCATGGGGCGCTAACCAGTTTTGCTGTTGAACAATGGGCATGGCAACCGCTAACGCACGTAAATGCCCTGCGTTGTCAATCCACTGTCTCTTGGCTTTTCGTCTCTTTCGGGAACTTTGGATTCCTGTTTACGGCAGGTCGGTCGGCGCCCGACCGTTTGCGGTTTACAGTTTTGTTTTCGCTTGCCACTGTTAGAATCTGCTCTGTCAAGAATTGCTCCAACGAGGAAAGCGCTGAACCATCACTGGCTTTCTTATGTTCAGCCACATGATTTTTTATGGCTCGGTTCATAGCTTTCAAATCGGGCACCACCAAAATTTCGAAGCCGCATACACATCTGACAATAGGCATGCTTTTACGTGCGGCGAATTTGCCGCTGCGGTCTTGGTCAGAAGTGAAGTTAATTTCTTGGATCCTTTTTCTTGTCGTGCCTCTCACTCTTAAATTGACCACTTTTTGATCTATACCAAAGTAAATTGCTTATTATGTTCTGCAAAGCATATAAAAACTTGTGGTAGGCTTGGCACAATCACAACCACGGAAATAACAAGCGAAGCTCATGCTGTTTCAGGAAGCGAGCAGTGAAGCAGAAATTAAGAAAGGCCTGTCGCGAAACTGGCGGGTAGGGAATTATCCAAACAATTTATTTTATAGCTTTAGAACGGATAGGGTGCTTTGTTTCCTGTTTCTTCAACTATGGGCAGCATTTCTTTGAGTTCTCTGAAATACTTGAGCACTGATACGCCGCGCTGCGTGATCGCATAGACTTTTCTTTCCTTTCTAATGATTTTCTCTTCAACCAGCCCCTGCTTAGTCAAGAGGTTAAGGTACTCCTCCAGTACGCTGCAGTTAAGGTTAGCCTTATACATGACGTGAGTCAGCTTCAACGGACCCCAGTGAGCCAAGACCTTTAGAATATCCACATACATTTCCAGTTTAGATCTTCTCATACATTATCTTTTTTTTGAGCACACTTCTATTAACAACGCTCATTATTCCTGGCGTTAGTGCGCATTTCTCCATGCACTGTATTAGTGATACAACACTTATAGACATAATGAATTAACTCATGGAATATTATGAAATAAATGTGTATTATTTGATAATAATATTTAAAAAAGCAGATTTCAAATGCAAAAGTGATATTGTCAAATTCAGCGGACAAAGCGTTGGGAGAAGATGGAAAACGGCCTTCCTGGGCGAAGATCTTGAAGATCGACTAACACCAGAAGCAAAGGCCTGTCGCAAAACGGTAGGTATAGAGATGTAACGATTGAGATTTTTATTTTGTTTTTTATATGTTCTGATGATAAGGTAAAATGCGGATAACCTTTTTTCCTCTATGGGGGTAAATTTTTGGAAGATTTTGGTACGGTCGTATCCTCTGGTTCACTGCAGTATTCTCGAGTTTTTTACGCACTTAAACACATACACTTATAAGCATGTATGTACATATGTACCAATGTGAATAAGCGAAATCGATGGGACAAAGCATGAAACAAATAAGAACTGAATACAAAAATTGGCTGCTAGCTTATTTCAACAATATGTAACCAGCAAAAACAAGTGACTAAAATTGGGCCGCATCAACGTTGACATCTCAGACGAACTAGAAAAACAGCTAAGACTAAAAGCCGTAGAAAGATTCGGAGGCAAAAAAGGCGACTTATCCAAAGCTGTCCAAGAAGCGGTCAAAACATGGATCAACAAAAAACAATGAAGCCGTCCCTCTTCAAATCCCAATAACTATCTTATAAGAAGCCTATACAAAAGGCAAGGGCAAGCCAGTTAGCCTGGAACTCCTCGCATGAGGATTATGGGCAATCTAACTGCAAAACCCCTTTTAGAAAAGTTTCAATCTACTGACAACGTACACTGTGGCTTGCAAAGGCCTTTCGCGGATTGGAGGGCTGCGTTTTATAGTCCCCAGCTTTGTGTAATGTTTTGATGGGGCATGCTTTTCTCGTGTTTTTCTTTTTTCTTGGTGGTGCCTTTGAACTTATTGATTTTGACCGCGTTATTTTCCACTGTAACCCAATGTGTACTGTTTAGATTCTTGTGATAAACAAACTTGTTAACCATTCTTGCCAATGAGTAGGTCGAAACATCGTCCATATTAAGTTCTAAGCCTTTAGGAATTATTGATGAATTTAATTTGAAGTGGCTACGCAAGAAATTTGCGAGATTCTCTTTCTCGCCGTCTAAATCCGCCATATCAACTTTCACAACGCTCTTATGTTTAAACAGCAAGTCTTCCACCCTATGTATAATAGGGCATTATTCTGTCTATTAAAAGATACTCAGATTTGAGTCAGGACTAACACACCAGCCCCAAATAGGGATTAAATGCCAGAAAGAAAAGAGGGATTGTGCGGGTGACGTCTCCACTTTGTTGGGGGTTCAAATCCCCCCGGTCCACCATAAATTCTATATATTCTTACACATAATTTTTTTTTAGGTGAATGAATCTGGAGGGGAGGTTAAAAACCGTTGATGCCCAGGGAAGAATTATTCTACCTAAAAACTGACGAGACAGATATCTGAAGGGAAAAAAGGCTATTCTTTCTTTTTTTAAAGAAGACTTAATCGAGATAAGACCGTTACGAAAGCTGACTTGTCAGAATATTTTGACAAAGTGGATTTGGATTTGAAAGAAGATCTTTCCGACTGGCACAGGGTTCGTAAAGAACTTCGGAGAACTTAGCAATGTCTGTTGCATACGTGGATACTAACATGTTTATTTGAGTGAAGCTGAAGCTTCCCAAGAAAACTGTTAAGCTGAAATAGCTGGTGCTGGAGGTAACGCATGAACTGCGTCTGCAACTATTTTTCTGTGATATAGCTTGGCTGCGATGCTTAGGGCAGTTGCGATGATGGCGAAGTAAAAAGGCCATTCGAAAATGGCTGAGACGTTGATGCTTGTGTTTGAGCCATTGGACATTGTTTGTGGAAGCGTTATTGATGCTGAACCCATAAGCGGCAAAGCTAATCCTACAATAGCTTGCAACGCGATAGGTACAGCAATCAATGCTACAATAAACGCCACAAGTACATACAGTGGTTTTTTATATCCAAATCCAAGCAACCTCTTTGAATAGGGCTGAGCTGGTTTTACTGAATAGATTAGAAGAGTGATGCCGCCTGCTAACAATGTTAGTAAACACGCTATATTTAGAGCCTCAAGCAAGGGTACAGCAACTGAAACACCATTAACTGAAAGATTAAAGTTGACTGGCGATAAATTAACTTGGATTGCTGGCTTCCCAACGGTGAACTGCCACCATGGAACAAACAAAGAGATAGCAATCAGAACCAAAATTGAAATTCCAGCAGCCAACGCAACAAAATTAATTTTGTTTTTCATCATAACCACCTTAGTTTACCGTAACCGCACCGAGATCCTGAGGCTGTTGGGATTGATTTGTTACGCCGTCTTCAGTGAATGATCCATTAGCTACTGTAACATCAAGTGACGTGACACCTTTATAGTCCTGCGCTAAATGGCTTTGGCCATCCTGAGTCAAAGCACCCGAAACTGTAACTGTTATAGTTTGACTTGAAGAAATCGTAACAGGCGCGTGTTGAAGGCTTACAGTTCCCAACTGATATTGATCGTTGGTGACTTCCACGATTCCACTCATTTCGCTTAGCGTCGTATCTTGGTTTAAATTGTTGGTTATGCTGAATGTCAAGGTTATTGTTTTTTGGGCAGTATTAATTTGTCCGTTCAAAAAAGTCGGACTTACGCCACTTGGGTTGTTGTTATTGTTTGAGCTGTCAGTATTATTGCTGTTGTTACTGTTGTTATTATTAGAATTGTTATTGTTTTGGTTATTTCCGGTTACGTTACCGTTACTGCCGTTATTATTCTCATTATTATTGTTCGGATTATTACTACTATTGGGGTTAATGTTATTGTTGTTGCCATTATTGTTGTTATTACTGTTGTTATTGCCATTATTATTGGAATTATTATTGCCGGAATTCGTGAGTTGTTTGATTTGGGGTGTGATAACCATTTGACTCAAATTATTTCGGTAAATTATCACCACGGCTCCAATAGGTCCCACAATACATCCAATGGTAATCAATACTAGAATAATCTTTAGCGCTTGCATCTCAGTCAATCCCCTGCATCTTTAAGGAAGCTACGGTCTTTCCATTTAAGCTTTATGAAGCCTTAATACATCGCACAGCAATTTTACAAAGAAATGAATTATTATACTGAATCACAATAAATAAAAAAATTGAAAAAAGAAAAAAATAGATCAGATGAGATGCTCTGCCCTGCCATCAGACCAAGTAAACTTCTTAAGAATTGGGTTAATTTACCTAATGAAGCGCAGCATAAACGCTTATGCACAAGTTAATGTCTTACTCAGATTCTTCAACAATCATGCTTTCTTCATGAAGCCTAAGCTTTTCTATACAATATTTGGTTATCCAAGAAAAAAAGGATTTTGCGAGTGAAATCGACAGCAGGGCGTAGGATCAAATCCCTCCCCGCCCGGTCATGAAAACCTGTAGCCGCAGTCACGACAGAGGTAGCACTGGATCTTCCCGTTGGGTGTTTGCCTCATTCCGTCTTTGCAGGTTTTCTGACTGCCGCACATTGGGCAGCTCACTATCTTTCTTGTTAATTCACTGTTGAGAATGCCCTGTGGGATAATTTTGCAGCAATTCGGGCAATTAAAGATTTTGTGTTCCAAATTTATATGCTCCTTTTGATTCCTCGCTAAATATGCTCAAAGAAAAGGGAAATGCGAGTGATATAATAATCTCCACTGTATGAGCGTTCAACCAAACCCCGGTCTCCAGCAAAACTTTATAGAAAATTAAAGTATTAAAAGAAAAGAGGGGATTTTGCGGGAGACATCGCCACTTCCTAAAGGATAATTGCCTATTGCTTCTTGTGTTCTTTGAGAACGGTCATCGGTGACGTACTCGTTTCGGCGATGCCAGGTATTGCTCGTAAGACCTCGCCGACGAAGTGCAGGCTATTTTCATTGCTATCGGCTTTGAAGAAAATGACAAAATCCCAGTATCCGAATAGGCTCCATGAAGACTCGACCATTACTCCTTTCATTGGCTCGGTAGGCATCTTTTTGAACGCTTCCCAGAACTCGCCGCCTTTTCCTGAAATCGTTTTGATTAAAACTTGATATTTCATCATGCTTTTTTCCAAAGTAAACACCGTTACTATTTTGCAATGACGTGCTTTTAAGACTCTGTGACTGCCTAACTGCTATCACAACCGCTCAACCGCTCCAACGCCAACTTTAACTCCCACACCAAAGAACTTTTGCAAACCATCAGAGTTTCCTTCTACAAGCCACTTCTTTAAGCCCTAAACGGGAAGGGAATCGCCCCTTAAATCAAACCCCCATCCCCAGATTTGCATGCGATTAACTTGAAAAAGAAGGGGGTGGCGCGGGTGACATCTCCAGCAGGGCGCGGGAGATGCCGCCACAGAGATATGTTCCTCCGAAAGTAGGCAGCTAGTATTAAGATTTTCTTTTGAACCTAAAAAAATAGGGGATTTTGCGGGAGATTTCGCTACTTTAACTGGAAATCTTCCTTTCTCTCTATTTTTTGTAATAAGGTCGTCTGATGTAACTGTAAGCTTCAAGGGCTGCCGTGATGCCTTGACCAACAGCTGTCCCAACCTGTTTAATTGGCTGATCTGTAACGTCGCCTGCAGCGAACACTCCAGACAGATTTGTATGCTGGGTCATGTCAACTTTGATGTATCCATACTCATCTGTTTCTATTCCGGCAGCTTTGGCTAGTTGGCTGTTTGGTGCTTCGCCAACTTGCACGAAAACCGCATCCACTGCTAGTTCGCTTGTTACCCCTGTCGTGTTATCGATTAAAGTGACTGCTTTAACTTGTTTGTCCCCTTTGATTTCTTGAACTTCAGTATTCCACAGTATGGTTACATTATTCTTTGATGATATATCAGTCACCAAAGATTCTTCCGCTCTGAAAGCTCTTTTCCTATGAGTTACAATGACCGCGGAAGCTATGCCTGAAAGGTAAAGCGTAGTGATGCATGCTGAATTTCCACCACCAACAACAAGCACTCGTTTGCCTTTGAAAAATGGTCCATCACAGACTCCACAGTAACTTACACCTCTACCACGGAATTCTTTTTCACCTTTGACGCCGACTTCTTTATAATGCGAACCGGTGGAAAAAATTACTGCTTTAGCTTCATAAGTTGCTCGCGAGGTTTTCACAATCTTCTTTTCGTCAATAAGCTCTAATTCGGTAACAGGTTCCAAATCGTGAATGACTGCGCCAACTTTTCGTGTATGATATGTCATTTTTTCAGCAAGTTCCCCACCGCTAATCTCAGCAAATCCCGGATAATTCACCACTATCGAGGCATCAGAGATTGTTCCGCCAGGCAGCTTTTCTTCTAAAATTAAAGTTTTAAGTCCACTTCTAACAGCGTAAATTCCAGCTGACAAACCCGCGGAACCGGCACCGATTATTATGACGTCCCAATTCTCCATGCTACGCATCTCTTCAAAGAATAGTGAATCTGGGAAGTTTATGAATTGTTCGGATTATTTTTGGTTAACGAGTACTTCTGCGTACTCAACCCGCAAACAATTCAAACCCTAAACCAAAAAAGCAACTTGAAGGCAGCTTGCTTCTTTTACATTGTTTTAAAAGGCAACTCCGTGTTAACGGCAACTAAAATCATCTTTTCTGACAATCTAGGCATCATAAGACATTGTAATACACAATCTGCAACGATTTTTAACTCTGCCGCTTTTCTAGTCCTTTCTATA
>JBEKNP010000086.1:0-7351 GCA_049522695.1 Bathyarchaeia archaeon
ATGGCTCAAAGGCAAAATAGGCGAATACAGAGACTGGTTTAACAATTTACGCTTTCACAGAGGCGTAAAAGCGTTCCCAGCAGACCTCTACGAGTGTAACGTTGGAAAGTTGACATGACAATTAGCGACAATTTTAATATGCCACAGGTCATTTACTGATGAAATTGAGGGAGGGGCAGAGGATAATAGAGAACAATGCTTACTCAGCGGTTCTGCAAAAATACTGGATCGCAATCTTGCTGTTGCTACTGGCTTTGGCGTCGTTTCCCTCAGTTTACGTCGCTCTCTTAACCGCGTTAATCTTCACTTTTCTGGTCCCAGGCTTGATTTGCTACCGGTTTTTCGCGTTGAAATCTCATGAAATATGGGCTTTTGTCCCGATTTTCAGCGTTTTAGTCTCTGTCCAATTCATATACTATTTATCGTTGGCGCTTGGCTACTCCCGCGAAACAATTCTCTTAAGCTTTCTCGCTTTAACAGGAATCTACGCGCTGGTGGTTTACAAGAAAGGCGAACCATTGAAGCCTCCAAAGTTTCTCAAGCTAAAACAGATTAAGAAAACAAGCCTTCTACTTTTCACGATAATTTTTCTCATTGCACTTGTTGTTCTGGTTAAGAGCGTGTGGGTTGGCAATCAATACGGTATAGTTTTGACTGGGTCTAATTGGCAGGATACGCCTTTGCATTATGAGATAATTGAGAGCATAAACAACGGTAATTTTCCGCCGCAAATGCCCAATTTTGCAGGGCAGCCGGAGACTTATCATTACTTTGTTGATTTTCACACAGCTATCATCGAGAAGGTTTATGGTTATTTGCCGACGCTTTTGCCCTTTTTAAACGCAGTTTTCATACTTATTTTTGCGCTCGCAATTTACGCTTTGGCAAGACCAAATGGAAGACGCGCCGCAATAATTGCCACCGTTATAGCCACGTTCGGTTGGGGTTTGAGCTACTTCGGGCTTTTTTTCGCGTTGCTCAACGGGTCGTTTAATGTGAACACAAATTACATTTACCAGTATGGCGGCACGTTCGGTTTACCCTCGATATTTGACAATTTGCTCCAGCAAAGACCTCTTCTAATGGGGTTGCCCGCGTTTGCGTTTGTCTTAGCTTTACTATGGAATATGGATGACAAAAAAAGAATCCTGTTAGCCGGCATCATCACTGGGTTAGTGTTCGAATTTCATAATGTGGCGTTCTTCTGTTGCTATGTCGCCTTCTTTGTCGCCATTCTATTTAACTTAAAACGCTCCAACATTAAAAATTGCCTGTACTTTTTGGTGCCAACTGCCTTCGCGTTGCCTTTCGTTTTAAACAATGGACCACCTCTGTCAATTTCGTTTAGTTTTGTTTGGATAGCTAATTTTGCGAAGGACCCGTTTACTTATTACTTTTTGAGCTTGGGTATCCCCTTCGTTATAGCTATTATTTCCTTTGTGAAACGCGGAAACGAGCTTCTGAAAGGAACGTTTCTTCTCTTATTCCTTATTTCCAACATTATTTTGTTAACGCCCAACCCGTGGGACATGTACAAATTCTTCATTTTCGCGTGGATTCCAATAGCCGTACTGGCCGGCGTAATGTTGGCTAAAACAAGGAAAATTGTCATTTTGACGCTGGTTTTCCTGTGTATTCTGACTTCGGCAAGTGTTATTATCTATAATGTTGGAACAAATTATACGGCGGCAAGCTGGAGTGAATATCAGCTTGGGCTTTGGGTGCGCAATAACACGCCTGAGCGTTCTGTCTTTTTAACGTATTATTCTATTCAGACGCCTGTAGCGTTTATTGGCGGCAGATTGACAGTGTCATCTTACATAAATTGGCCTTACGGACAAGGGGTGCCGCTTAGTGAAATTTACCAAAGAGACGCTGCCATTGATAGTGCATACAATGGGACCGTAAGTGACTTAAAGGCGGTTATACTTGAGTACAATGTTACTTACGTGTACGTGGGCTATGATGAGTTAAGCCACTATCCTGGTTGCACTGAAAGATTTGAAAGTATAAGCTGGTTGACGCCGGTTTACACCAACCAAAACTTAGAGATATACAAAGTAGATTTAGCCCAAATGGGCACTTAAGTTGCATGCAACAGAGAACCTTTTTCCTCTTCTGAACTTATTTTTTTCGTTTTGCTTTGGCTTTTGGGGCTTTGATGCTTCTTGCCTGAAATGTAATCAACGTCAATTCTGCCCATCGTTGTTTTTTCAAGCTTTTCAGACTTAATCCTAGCAAGTCTTGCCTCGGGGTTAATTGAAACCTGCCGCACCAGCACTTCTATTGCATGCTGCTTCTCTGCCAAATTGTCGATTAGGTGTATTTTGCCTGAAAAATGGATAGAAGCGTAATTGTAATCGCACTCATCCGTAATCCCGAAATCCAGCACTGCCTCCCCCCACACCCTATTGTTTGCTTTTAGGTAAACGAGTTTTTTGCCTTCTGGTGCACAGTGAAAGTACAGACAATTCTTGCTTTCGTCATAGCCATGGTTTAATGAGACAAGGTAAGGCTCATCCTTCATGCAGAGAGCAACAGTAACGTATTTGGTGGTTTTTAGTACTTGCCGTAACTCGTTTGGATCAGTGATTTCTCTGTCTTTACGTCTAACATGAAAAGACATACCTCCAAGTAAGCAACCAAAACAATATTAACCTTTAACCTTTAGAACCCGCTCAAACAGCGTGAAGTTGTTGATTCACATACGCTCGTACGTTGTTTCCCGACAGAAAACGAACCGAACCGGAAAAGGAATAAAAAATGCATAAGTTGAATTTTTGTTTACAAGCAAGTCAAGCCATCAGGCGGACTTGCTCATTCTTCAACCCTTGTTCCATCTCTACAACAATAACGATTGTATTGGCTCTTGGCTCTCTCTCTTTGATGATTTCGAAGAAAGCAAGTCAAGGCATAAAACCAGACTTACTGAAAAACTCGAAAAATTGTCAAAACCTATGCTATTTGATCTTTGGTTTTACCCAATTAACGAATAATCTGTAAACATCAATAAGGATTAAGATAAATCCACCAGCTATTGAGGTTACAGCGTATTTATCTATAATAAATCGTAATACTTAATAAACTATTTAAGGTCGTGTCGACTTCAAGTAGATTGTCTTAGGAATGATTGGTCACACATGAAGAAAAGAACGGCAAGCTCAATCATGGAAAACGAGTTCCTCGTGGACTTAACATTGCATAACGTTCCAGCCTCTTTGTTTACCGAGTTTACGGAAAGGATTGTGAAACCATACTTTAAGGGCAATATGAACTCTGCCATTCAAGACTTAATACACAAAGCCCTTGCAGAACAAGAATTTGTCCATTCTCACATAACACATCTCCGAAATTGCGTGGATACTTAGGATCATGGGTAAGAATGTTGAACGTGCTCTTTATGAAAATCGCATCGACCGGGCTAGTGCTTTAAAGTACATTCCTATTCTGGTTCCATAACAGTTATAATAATGTCCCCAACAGCATTCATAACTTCTTGCAGATTCAGTTCGTTTCCCATTCTTTTCGTGAATAAAAACTATTACTCGTTCACCTGAATGTTGTCCTTTTGTAGCCACGGTTGCCTTTGCAATAAATGGTTTCCCTTCTATCTCCGTCTGCAAAGAAAGTTCACCTTTCATCTTCAAGGAATCCCATACTTTGTCAAATTCACAATCTAATCTCACATTTCCTTGATGTGGTTCAAACATGCGTTTTCCCTAAGTCATTCCTTGCATGTTAACGAATATTAGGTTTTTCAATCAAACATGAAAAGGGAAGAGAAGTAGTTCTGGCATTTTGGGCAAGCTTAAAGCTTACGGCAAAGTCGCATTCTTTAAGACAACAGAAAAAAAGCAACAACATATGTCTTCCTTTTTTGAAAAGGAACAATTTTGTTTTTTCGGCTCCATAATTCTTATATTGCTCAAAGTGAAATCAGAAATTGGTGTTCCTTTTGACCTGTTGGAAATGGTTCAATGAAGTTTTGAAAGAAGCCAGTGTACAAGTAAACGTCGAAAACCAAGGAAAAATTGACCAGGTTATCCACAAGTACATAGGCGATCAGTCGAGTTACGGGCGATGCTCGGCAGACTGGAAGAAAGCCAGCAAAGAAATCAAAGCAAATCCAGAACTGAAAAAAGAGCTCATCTTAAAACTTAAGACGCTACAGTGACCTTAGCATAAATTATTAGTTCCCTTTTTTCTATTAAAATACGCGTTTAGTCCGCAAACTTGCGGCGCGTGCGGTGTTTTAGGTTCAACGTGGTGTATTGTTACTTATTGTAATCACAATTCTTTAAGTATTTAGTGAAACAAAATGTTATGTGAATCGGGTTAATTTTTTATGGATTTTGCTGAAGCAATAGAGTTTTCAAAGAAATTTCCCATGTGTCATCCCAAAGTGTTCAAAGGGTTTATCGAGTGGGGTATTTGGGATGCTGAAACAGAGGGCTACGTAGTTCTAACTGATACGGCTTTGGCTGGTGAATTATGTTTTACTGAGTTGGAAGATTATGTTAAGAGCCATAAATTGAGAATAGATCACGGAAAGGATTATTTGATGATTTCCACGTCATTTTAAATTCAAGGGCGGAGAATTACAAACGAGTTGCCTAGTTCTTTCATTGATAATTTGTGTCTTTCTAGAACAGTGTTAATGCACTTTCAAATTGTTATTCTCGGCTTTCGACCTTTTTCTTCATGCATTCTTCGCAAAAATTGTTCTTGAATCTTGTTATCCGTTTGGGCTGAAAGAGTTTTCCGCAATCACTGCACTTTATTTGATTAACCCTTCTGGGCTCAAGCTGTTTGAGTCTTCTCTCAATCTCTGATTTAACCTCGGAATCATCCTCCCTCTCCCAAGCAGCTTTCAACAAAGACTTAGCTTGTTCAAAGCTTTTGTCTCCGAATATTTGAAGGAAAACACTATTTGATTTTGCCGCCGTTCCTAAGTTTACCGGTAGCATGCAAACAAAGTTTGAAGGATAACTTTTAGACTTACTAAAGTCAACAACAGCGAAGCGAAAGCTTTTCCGCAAATAATTGCTTTCATTATTGCCATAATACTCGAAAACTTGCAACCTTATATCCAAGTTGACAAACCTTGAACAGAAGAAAAGACCAATCAAGTTAATATCTATGTCTAACTAGATTTCCATTTTCCCTTTATCAGTATATTATGATAAAACGTGTAGCTGTAAATTCAAAATCATCAATAAACTCAGCTATCTTCAATTTCTCAAGTCATTTGTAACTAAATTATATGGTGAAAGAATGAAAAGACCTAATACTTTATGGGACATATTCTGTCACCAGCTTCTCTGTTTGTTCTGTAGACAGATAGTCTAATAGAAATAAATGAATGAGTTTTCTCAAAGCATTCCTTCGCAGTTCCTTGTTGTATTGGTTATTTGATGAATTGTTGATTCTGCTATTTTGGTTGTTGATGTCGCTACATGGATTGTTGATGTCGTAATTTGGATTGTAGAAGTCGCTATTTGGATTATTTAGGTAGCTATTTGGGTTGTCGTCTTGAGTCTTCAATTCTTTGACAATTCGTCTGAATAGGGAACCTATTGTTATAGGCATACAATTACTCCCTTGTGAGCGGTCTACTTCTAAAAGGAAAAGCATTCTTATTAGTCTATCCGGTTCAATATCAAATGCCTGTATCCATATCTGATCTTGCACGCTGATTTGCTGGAAAAGAAAGCATCGCACTATGAATAATTACTGCACAAGACAAAACAAACAAGTTAACCAATTAACCACACTACTTAAAAATGAATAGTGATGTTAAAATAAAATAGCTATCAATGTAAACAAGGGACGGGAACAAGTTTGGAACCGAACGAGGAAGAGAATAAGATTATTGATGAAGTAAAAGAGCATATCAAAAAGAGGTATTTCAAACAAGAACCTGTTAAATTCGAGGTTTTTGAACCGCTAACCTCAGAGTGGAAAAGCAAATTCAAGTATCCTCTTGGAGGATATGCGTGGGGTGATAACTGGTCTAACCAGCTTATTCACTTAACAAGATGCCAAGACAGAAAAGCATTCTACGAACTTGTTTTCCACGAAGTCTATAGATTGAACACGCCAGATGGGCACGAAACAATTTTTCCAATAGAAAGACGTTATATTGAAGAAAAATTCGGAGTCAAACTTGATAAATGGTTGCCTCTTCAAGATGAAATAATTAGAACGCTTTACTATGTAGATAAAAAGATGTTAGAAGATAGTTTAAAGAATTGCGGGGAACAATCGAGAACTATGCAAGAGATAGAGCAACGAGCAAGAGAGCTTGGGCTTTAGCTTTTCAGACAATAAAAAACGTTTAAAAACTCAGGATATAGCGTTAATAAGCATTTTTAGCCGCTCTGAAAAGGCGCTCAATCTGGTAGTTGCGGCTGTTAAGCTTTACCTTGACAGGTCTTCCAGTAATCCATGACTTTTTAGCGCGTGTGCTTTACTTTTCATGGTTTTCCAGCAAGCTTACATAAAGATTTTGCCATAAAAACTGTTAGGTTAGGCTTCTGTGTTGTGAATGTTAAAAGTTTAGAGAGAGGGTGGATTTTTCTTAAGAGAGTCACGCATTTCTCTTATAGTTTCTTTCTCATTTTTGGTTTTTAAATTTTCCTTCTCATTTTGTTCATTTACTTCTTTGTTGTGTTGGTCAACTCGATTATTGACCGTTTTTACCAACTGCATAACTAATTCAATGTCTTCTTGGAGTTTTTTTGGATTAGTAATAATTGAAATTGTGTCTCCTTGTAAACTGTTTGGATAGTTAGGTTCAACTATCGGGAAAGAATCATTTGGTTTTTTTAGTATAGCTAATGGTTGAGAGGTTTTTTTCAATTCTTTTTCAAAGAGCTCTTGCCAATCCTCTTGCGGAATTCTATCTAAAGGCAATTCAACAAAAAAGGTATCTTCTTCTGTGGAAAGTTTTGTTATTTTCAACGTTTCAGGGTCAATTGCTTTCAGATTCGTTTTCTCGATCATATTCACTATGGTTAGCCCTCAAGCATATGAGTTTGAATTCGCCTTTAAGTTTTTGTATAAACCCAGCATACGCAAACTAAAAGCTTGAAACAATAAACGTAGGGTTTATGGAAATAACAGAAACAGAACAAGTAAAACTTAGTAAAAAACGAGAAGAAATTTGTGGATTAACCTCTCAACTTTTAGAAATGGCACATGAGTATTCTTTCAGATCAGTATAATGAAAGTATAGGGGTGTGCAGAATTTAAGCTGCCCCCGATCATGTTCTATTATGGAAGCCTGTGAGGTTGTCAGGCTTTTCGTCAACAAAGCGATAGTTCCAGCTGAGACTAAAAGAAGAGGAAA
>JBEKNP010000087.1:0-7084 GCA_049522695.1 Bathyarchaeia archaeon
TGGGTTCGCCGTTTTTAAGTGCCGATAGTATGCGTTGGTCAAAAAAGTCCATTTCAGGCTCTAATTAGCGAAATCAGACTTATAACCATTTTTAACCATTTTCGGGACAAACCAGCGCGCGCGGTTGGAGCACTGCTCCTTGCTATATTCCCAACTGATGTACCAGCCACACCTGTATCGTGGCACGGGGCAATTCATCTTGTTGTTGCTATAATAGCTTTCATAGGCGGTGCATTTGGAACACTGGCAATCTCGGTAAAATTAGGGCAAAATCGATTGTTTGATGGCTTAAAACGTATTGCTCTGCCCTTGTCGCTGATTGTAATAATTTTCTGGGCGATTGAGTTTGGATTACCGCTTGTTTTCCCACACCTGAATGCGCGCATAGGTGGGCTAACTGAACGGCTGTTTCTTGGTTTCGTTCTTCTCTGGATGGGGGTCGTTTCCGCCTACCTTGCCACACAAACGCGTCCTGCCAAAGCAGTGCCCAACCAGACTAAGGCATAGGTTTTGGGATATAATAGACAAAGAGTTGTGTGCACTTTGATTGATAATCGATTTCTTCAGACGTTTTTGTATTAATTCTACAAAATGTTGACGGTATCATTTTCTATCCTAACTTTGTCGCCTGTTTTGATTTTTGAGGTGTCAACTTTGTCAACACATGGAATTTCGCTGATTATGGCGCCGACCGCAACTACGGTTTCGCATTCCTTGTTAATCATGCCTGCTGGTGCGGTGCCGTTCTTCTTCATGCGGTACAGCGTGTACGAGCCGACGGTTGAGCCTTTGCCTGTTGGGAACACAAGGATTTTGCCTTTGACGCTTTGCCCCTGCAGTTCATGCCCTTTTTCGATGATTATGCCTGTGTTTGGGTCTACTCCGCCGTAGAACGATATGGGCTGGCTTGTTACGAGCGCTTCGCCCTGAGCCTTGCCTTTTGAGATTGATCTGCCTTTTAACTGCTCCATTTTCCAGTCACCGCTGCCTGTACGCATTCTTCTATGCTGCCCATTTTTGTTTTCATTAGGTTCTGCCTTGAATAGAAGCAGCCTTTCGCCGACGTTGTTGCCAACGACTTAAACCTGTCCTTCAACGGGGCGACTGCCATACATGTGTCGCAGGCGAATTTGGCGCCAGCCGCTTCAATCACTTGGGTGTAGCCTCGTTTGTCGGCGAGTTGTTTGGTTGTCCTTGAGGTGGCAACCCAAAACTCAGTGCCCTCAGCCACCTTTTTACCCTTAAGCAGTTCAGCGACTTTGGCAATTTCGTTAATTGAACAATGCGGGCAACCAACACAAACCAATTCTATGTCGCTCACTTCATCGTTAATTTTATCGTAAGCATTTTTTATGTCAGCTTGCTCGATTGTAACTGTCTCTTTCGGTTGAGCCTGCAATTCGGCTCCAGGCGTTACACCTTTCATGTAAAAGAGCGGTTTCGCGCCATAAGTCACAACAGAAGCACAGAACGATTTGAGCTCATCTAGTTCAACCGCTTTTATGCCTGTAATGTATGAAATTTTATTTTCCGCCTTCTTGCCAATCGCATAGCCCAGTGCACCCCAATCCGAGAGCTTGGTTAATTCTGCCATCACTTGCACGTGAACATCTGGAACCCGATTCTCATCTAAATGCAACCCGTAACATGGTGTTTTGCCAACAAAAGCGGCTGCCAGCGCGGATGGTCCGCCTTCACGGTTTGTTTTTGCGCCAATAACTGAGTTTGCGAAGGTAACGGCTGAGCTTTCTGACCATGCGATGTGTTCGCCATAGAGGGGTAAATTACCAATCAAGTAGGGCGTGCAAGTGCAGCTAATCAGTATGCCCATTTTTTTGAATGCGTCTATAACAAGATTTTGTTTTTCAGCAAACTCTGGGCTTATGCCTAGTTGCTGCCAGTTCTCCAGGTCCATTCCTGCAGGGTTGAGGGTGGTGAGGACTTTGACTTTGCCGTCTTTTGCCAACGCATTTAGGAATTCTAATCCTGCGTCGCCAAGGTTATGGTAGGATACGCCTGACACTTGGACGCTGCCAACTTTGATTAGACTTTTTGCGCCATAAATGTCGCCCAGCGCAGTCAGGATTTCCATGCTTTTACGTACGGCGTAGCCTTCAGCGCCGTCGAGCATTTTTTGTTCTTGTTTTGTTAACTGCATTTTTGTCACAGGTACTTGTTTAAGTCCACTTTGATGTATTCTTCTTTTTTAAAGCCTTTGCCCGTTGTCACGAACGGAGCGGTTGCATCTAAGCCTGCTTTTGCGGTGGTGGCTTTTTTACCCTCTGTTAAGTCGCCTGATGGATCAAGCGAAGAGCCAGGCTGATTAGAAAGAATAACCGCATTCTTGTCAGCTTGGAACCTTGTCGCAATAGCCCATTCCACGTCATTCGGGTCATAAATGTTAATATCGTCATCCACTATGACGCAGTGCTTTAGCGATTTGTGTCCTTCAAACGCCGCGGCAATTGCTTTTTTGCCATCATCAGCGTTTTGCTTTTTAATTTGCACAACAGCATGGAGCCAGCTGCATCCGCCTGGCGTAATGTAGACATCTTTGCATTGGCAGACCTTGTTGACTTCGTTGAAGATTGTAGGTTCTTTTGGCATGCCCATAAGGAACTTATGCTCGTTTTTACCCGCAAGGATGGTTTGATAGATAGAATTTCGCCTGTGAGTTACGCATTTAATTTCAACGATTGGCTGCTGACGCATTCGGTCAACAACGCCTGTTAAATCGAGAAATGGCCCTTCAGAAGCTTTCTCTTTGGTGATGCGCCCTTCGAGTACAAACTCGCAGTCCGCTGGGACTTCCAAATCAACCGTTTTACACTTAACAAGCTCGGTTTTTTCTAGGGCGTTAGCCATTCCCAGTTCATCAACGCCTTTTGGCAGGGAAGTGGCGGCTGAGAGCAGTACAGCGGTTGAGTTTCCAATGCAGATGGCTATGTCGAGTTCGCCGCCTGCTTTTTTGAGCGCCGTGTCTGTTCCGCGGTCTTCCACGATACGGGCGGCGAAGTGATTTTTGTCTTTAAGCATTAGGCGGTGGAAGCACATGTTTCTGCCTAGCTGCGCGTCTTCAATGATGGTTACTGCTGAGGCGATGTATTTCCCGCCGTCCTTTTCCGTGTAGTGCATTATTGGGAGTTTTGTTAAGTCAACGTCGGTTTCCACGATTTCTTGGCATTCCCCTTTTTCAGCTATTTGCGGAGGCACGGGATGTTCTATTGCGTTAGACAATTTGGCAAGTAACTGGTCTTTTTTTAAGCCCAACGACCATGCAATCAATTCTTTGGAAGATACGAGTCCCGCCACAACGGGATAACTTGACTCTTTCACCTTCTCAAAATAAACTGGTTTCTCGCCAAGAGCGCTTATTATGCCAGCCAGCTCATATTCGGTTGACACTTCTTTGCTTATCCTTGTTAATTCACCGTTTTTATCCAGCGCTTCTATAAAGTTTCTAAGCCCCAAGTTGATCCAACCTAGTATTTTTCAACGCCAATCTTTGCACTCAATACTTCAAAGCCCAAGCTTTTAATCGCGCTTAGAACTTTTCCCTGCAAATCTTTACCCGGCGTTAATGCAGTCATACATCCGCCTCCACCTCCGCCTGTAAGTTTTGCTCCGAAAGCCCCTTGTTTTCGCGCTAAATCTACCAACATGTCGAGTTCTTTGCTGGACACGCCGATTTCTTGGAGCAAACGATGGTTTTCGTTCATAAGTTCCCCTACTTTTTTTAGATCATAATTTTCCAGCGCCTTACGCCCTGCAAAGGCTACGTTTTCAGCTTGCTTAAAGATTGGGTCGTATTTTGCCGGATTCTTCCTTTTTCGTTCGGCGACACCCTCTACCATGACTTTGGTGTTTGCGACTTTGCCCGTGCTACCGATGACAATTTCGATCGGCCTGCGCAAATGCAGCTTTTCAATCTTGTCTGGTCCGCCAGCCACGTCTTTTTTAAACCACATTAAGCCGCCGTAAGTTGCAGCAGTGTTGTCGATGCCTGAGGGGTTGCCAGCATACGCTTTCTCCGCCTCATAAGCAATTTGATTAATTTTCTCATCAGACATCTGCATGCCAAGCTCTTGCCCAATGGCTCTTGCGATGGCAACACTGCTTGCTGCAGAAGCGCCCAAGCCGCTGAAACCTGGAAGTGTTCCACCAACCCAAATGTCCAGCCCTGTTTTGGAGTCTATGCCCATGGCTTTTAGCATTCTCTCGATCGATTCGATTTGCTGGAGTCGTTTTTCTTCACCATAGCCCTTAGCGGTTTTCCGTTCATCTTTAACGTTGATTCCTTTTGCCGCTTTTTTTACTTCCGCATCAGCTGTGGAATCTATCGCGGAAACTATGCCCGGGGCACCGTGGACAACGAAGTGTTCGCCGAACAAAATTACTTTTCCGTAACCTGACCCTTTACCCATTACTGTAGCACCTTGAAATGTAGCTATTACACCAACCAAATAAAAACATTCTTTTCACTTGGGATAGACAATAGGGGCTTAAGGTCCTTTTGGGTTAGTGGGCAAAAATAATGTTAGGCAGATCAAGCCATGCGCTAATTCGGATAAGGCATAGAAAGAATGGTGGGCAAGACACCTTATCTTATATTAGCAGCCAGACCGCCCAACTTTTGCTGGCAATTCTCCACATTCCTTTCTCGCTTAAAACCAGATTACGTTCTAATTAAATATAAAATAATGTTGGTAACAAAATGAAGCAACAATCGCTTAGTTATATAGGAACTTTACGCTTGGTTGCACTTTGTGGTGTATTCATCCAATAATCGACTCAGAGTGTGCATGTAATCGAGATCAACTTAAAGAATAAAAGAAACGACAAGAAGCTCTCACATGATGAGACGCAATATAAATAATTAACTAAGAGACCAGATGCCACTTTTCTTCACTTTTGTTCACTCAACCTGCAAACACTTCAAACCCTAAATTAAAAAAGCAACCCAAACCAACCTGAACAAGAACCAGCAAAAAACTATTCAATAAAGTCTAACCACAACATCTAGGCAATGCCACAAGAAGAGTACAAAACGCTCTTTAGCTAAAAAAGGCCAACTAAATACACACAACTTTTGATTTAGACAGCCTAAAATTTTGAGCTCCTACTTTCTGAAGCTTACAGCTGCATATCCTACTACGCTTGAATAGTCGCCTGTTATGTCGCCGCTGTTGTGGTAGCTTAAGAGTTTAGCTTCTTTTGAGTTGACTCCTTTTGCATAAGTGATTAGGGCTGTTATTGGCGCGTAACCGCATGCTGTGATGTTTTGTGTTTCGACTGTTTCATAGAAGCGTTTTGCATCCATGTCTGTGACCGCTTTGAGTGCAGCTTGGTCTTTTGCGGTTGCTGTTTTTGCTGGTTCATAATGCGTCATGTCAGAAGAAGCGATGACTACGGTGTTTGTGGCATCTAAAACTTCCTCAAGCGCCCGTCCCACTTCGGCAGCGGAATCATAATCTTGCATTAGGAAGCAGATTGGCACAATCTTGAATTTGTTGCCGTAGAGGAACTGCAAAAAGGGCAACTGAACCTCTATTGAGTGCTCGTGACGATGCGCAAGTTCGTCTACGTCGATAAGGCTGCTTTCGTTGGTTATCTTATTTGCCATTTCAGTATCGATTTCTATGTCGCCAAGCGGTGTACGCCAAACGCCTTCACACATCAGGCTCAAAGCGCTGCCGTAACCCGTATGATTTGGACCCATAAGCACTACGGTGTCAGGTTTGCCATCCAAGGCTAACTCGTAAAAAGCTGACGCTGCCACAGGACCAGAGTAAATATAGCCTGCATGAGGACAAATCATGCCAACTATGTTTCGGGGGTGAATATTCAGGTTTACAATTGGAAGTTTTTTTGGACCTAAGTCATTAAGGAAACAGGTTTTAATTTGTGCTCTAAGCGCTTCGGCGTTGCCTTCATAAAATTGACCTGCTACGGTTGGACGCCGAATTGTCGGCAACGGCTAGGGTTCCTCCTCCTCTTCCCGTGTAACCTTCGCTTCAAAATCCTCTATGGTTGCTGGCGGGTCTTTGTCTGCGGCTAATTCGCCTCTTTCACGAAGGACCTGCCTTGTTAGTAGCCAGAATATGACGGCTAATGCTCTTCTGCCTTTGTTGTTTGTTGGGATAACTAAGTCTACGCCTACGAACTCGTTGTCTGTGCTGCATAACGCTACGATTGGAATGCCAACTTTTGAGGCTTCTTTTACTGCTTGTGCGTCTGCTCTTGGGTCTGAAACAAGTATGACTTCAGGGTCAATTCTGCCTGGATACTGCGGATTGGATAGTTGCCCAGGGATAAAGCGGCCAATTAGCGGTGTTGAACCTGTTAGCTCACAGAATTTTTTGACTGGTTCTTGAGCATACAGCCTTGTTGCTGCCACTGCTACTTTCGCGTGCTCGTAGCGTGATAGGAATTTTGCGGTAACTCTTATTCGGTCGTCTGTTTTTTTAACGTCAAGTACGAATAATCCGTCTGGTCTAACCCGGTAGATGAAGGGTTCCATGTCGAGGGTTTTCATTCTTGTTCCAATGTGGATACCTGCGGAAAGCAAGGTGTCTCTTGGTAAGAGAAGCTCCTCTGCAGGAGGGGCTTCCTTAGACTTCTCATCCGCTGCTGGTTGTTCATCTTCGAAGAGTTCCTCTTGGTTTTCCTCTTCTTGTTGATTCTCTTTTATCTCGTCTTCGGACATTTTTTCATCTTCTGTTTACCGTATTTTTAAATCAGCCATTTTGGCTCTATTACCAAGGAAATGCTCAATCCTTATCAGCTCGTTAAGTTTGGCTATGCGTGCGCCTTCAACTACGCCTGTCTTGATTAGGGGGCACTTGTAAGCCACAGCCAAATGAGCAATGTGCCAGTCGCATGTGTCTCCTGAACGGTGCGACACAACTGGATCGTAGCCATATCGCTGTGCAGTTTCAATTGTTTGAGCTGCATCGGACAGGGTACCTATCTGGTTGACTTTTATTATGATGGCGTTTCCAGCGTTAATCTTTATTCCATTATTTAACCTTTCAGTATTTGTTGTGAACAAATCATCCCCGCAAATCAAGCAGTTTTTAGCTTT
>JBEKNP010000088.1:0-6961 GCA_049522695.1 Bathyarchaeia archaeon
TCACACGGTGTTCTCAGCTGAACTCAAACAATAAATCGTTTTAAAAGGCGTTTTTTGTCTGAACGAAAGCTAATTATTGGTGAAGGTGGCACTTTATCGTAGCGAGGCTTTTGTTTTTATGTCTGTTACGGATCCTGTTTGTGGAATAGCGCGCGCGAATCCGCTTAGTCTCACTTTTTCAGAACCCGAAAAGCGGCTTCGGCAATTTGAACCAAAGAAAAGGGTGTGACAGAAAATGAGTATTTTTAGAGCTTACGACATACGAGGAATTTACGGTAAAGACTTGACGGAAGAGATTATGACCCGAATAGGTCAGGCAGCCGGAACTTTGTGCCCCGGCACCTTCACCATTGGACGAGATTTCAGAGAACACGGAGCCCAACTTGAAGAAGCGTTCGTTATAGGTTTAAAAAAAACCGGGTCAAACGCGAATTTGGTCGGAACTTGTCCTGCGAGTCTCTGCGTCTTTGCGAACTGGAAAATGAAAAACGATGCAACCGCCTACATAACCGCGTCCCATCTCCCGGCGGAGTGGAACGGCGTCAAATTCTTCCATCAAGACGGAGTCGGCTTCTTCGAAGATGAAAACAAAAAACTGGGAGAAATAAGCGCCTCAGAAAAATTCAAAACAGGCACAGGAACAGCAAAGAAGCTCAAGGGAATGGACACAGAATACGCTAACTTTGTAGCTAAAAAAATAAAACCCGACAAAATAAGCGTAGTCGCCGATTTCGGAAACGGAGCCGCATGCCTACTGGTACCGAAAATAATCAAAAAAATCGGCGTCAAAGCCACCTTCTTATTTGATTGGCCCGACCCAAAATTCTCAAACAGAGACCCTGAACCGAAACCAGAAGCATTGACCGCTCTCTGCAAGAAGGTTGTGACCGAGAAGGCAGATCTTGGAATAGCGTTTGATGGCGATGGCGACAGAGCCATTTTCGTTGATGACACAGGCAAAGTCATCGCGACCGAGCAAAGCGCGATCCTCTTTATTAGAGACATTATGAAAACTCAAAGGGGCCCTGTCGTCGCCAACATAGAATGCTCAGACATCATAGAGGACGAGGTTAAGAAATACGGGGAAAAAGTGTTTCGAGTACCAGTTGGGCACACGTTTTTGGTGCAGGAAACCAAGAAACACAAAGCGGTTATTGGTGTTGAAGAATCTGGGCACATTTGTGTTCCAAAGTTCTTCTGGTTCGACGATGCGATAATAAACAGCATGTACATGGCAGAAATCGTCTCAAAAATGGGTCAGAAACTGTCAGAAGCCGTGAAAGAGCTGCCGTCGAGGCTTTTCGAAAGAATCGAAATACAGTGCTCTGACGAAACAAAGTTTCAGGTCATCAATAAGATAAAAGAAAAGGCATTGAAAACATATAAAAATACAGACACCATCGACGGCGTCAAAATTGTTTTTGCAGATTCGTGGGCTCTTATCAGAGCATCAAACACATCACCGATACTTCGCTTATCGATAGAGGCAAGAGACCAAAAAAGACTCGATGAGCTCAAGAAGGAAATGACGAAACTGATAAAGAGCGTCAATGCATGAGTCAAGACTCCTTAACTACAGAAGAGGCAAAGAAAGCCAATGTTGATGAATTATTAAGTAAGCTTTCGGCGGGCAAGGGGGGTCTTTCTTCCTCAGAAGCTGAAAAACGACTTCAGCAATATGGTCCTAATGAAATTCAGGAGAAAAAAGTTAACCCACTTCTAAAGTTTCTTCGCTATTTTTGGGGCCCAATTCCATGGATGATAGAAGCAGCAGTAGTAATGTCTGCGGTCATCCACAGTTGGGCTGATTTTGTAATAATTTTAGCTCTATTATTGGTAAACGCCACAGTCGGATCTTTGCAGGAACGCAAAGCAGGAGACGCCATAGAACTGCTAAAAAAAAGACTAGCTCTAAAAGCACGCGTTCTGCGAGACGGCAAATGGCAGGAAACGCCGGCTGAAAAACTGGTGCCTGGCGATGTTGTTCGAGTGCGTTTAGGAGACATCATTCCCGCCGACGTGAAACTAATTGAGGGAGACTACCTTTTAACTGATGAATCTGCATTAACTGGCGAATCTCTTCCTGTAGAGAAACATCTCTCCGACATTGGATACGCAAGCTCCATTGTAAAACAGGGCGAAATGAACGCGCTCGTTGTTAATACCGCCGCCAAAACTTTTTTCGGTAAAACCGCCAAACTTGTAGAGATAGCCAAAACCCCTAGCCATTTCCAAAAAGCCATTAGCAGAATAGGCGATTACCTGATTTTCCTAGCGATAGGACTAGTAGCAATAATCGTTGTGGTCTCGATTTTTCGAGGTCAAAACATCTTAGGCATAATTCAGTTTGCATTGATCTTAGTTGTTGCGGGGATACCTGCGGCACTGCCCGCGGTTCTCTCAGTTACCATGGCCGTAGGAGCAATAGCTCTCGCCAAGAAGGAAGCGATAGTGAGCAAGTTGGTTGCGATTGAGGAAATGGCAAGCATGGATGTGCTATGCTCAGACAAAACAGGTACTATCACTAAAAACGCGCTCACTATGGGTGGAACCAAACCTTATGCCAAATTCACAGAAAACGATGTACTACTGTTCAGTGCGCTCGCTTCAAGAGAAGAAGATAAAGATCCAATCGACCTTGCAATTTTAACGAAAAACAAGAGCACGCCCGATATTGCTGCTAAAATTGAGCACATTAAAGTGACTGGTTTTAAGCCCTTTGATCCTGTCATAAAGAGAACAGAGGCAACCGTGCAAGGAGAGGATGGAAGCCAATTTAAAGTTACCAAAGGGGCGCCTCAAGCGATTCTGGCATTGATAGAGGACAAGAAATCAATTAACGACAAATTGACAGAGGATGTTAATACATTCGCTAAGAAAGGGTATCGCGCGTTGGCTGTTGCTCGAACTGATAAGGAGAATAAGTGGCAATTTGCGGGTTTAATTGGTTTATTTGATCCGCCACGGGAAGATTCTGCTCAGACAATAAAGACGGCTCAATCGATGGGCGTTAACGTGAAAATGGTCACTGGGGACCACATTGCTATTGCCAAAGAAATTTCGAGTCAAGTAAACCTTGGTAACAATATTGTTTTGCCGGCTGCTTTTTTGGATAAGTCTGACAGTGAGGCTCAAGGCGTGGTTGAAGCGGCGGAAGGTTTTGCAGAAGTCTTCCCTGAACATAAGTACAAAATTGTGGAGCTTCTTCAAGAAAAAGGACACATAGTGGGAATGACTGGTGATGGGGTTAATGATGCGCCTGCTTTGAAGAAAGCTAACGCCGGCATTGCTGTTGAAGGCGCAACCGACGCTGCAAAATCGGCAGCGGCAATAGTTCTGACTAAGCCTGGGCTTTCTGTTATTATTGATGCGATTAAGGAGAGTCGCAAGATTTTCCAGCGTATGACGAATTATTGCACGTACCGCATTGCTGAAACGATACGAATTCTGCTTTTCATGACTGCTTCTATCCTGGTTTTCAAGTTTTTCCCAATTACTGCTTTGATGCTTGTTTTGTTGGCTCTTCTAAATGACCTGCCGATTATGACTATAGCTTATGATAACGTGAAGTACTCGGATAAACCTGAGAAATGGGATATGCGGAATCTGTTGAGTGTGGCGACGTTTCTTGGAGTAATCGGGGTATTCTCGACTTTCGGAATTCTCTACATCGGATTAGATGTGCTGAAGCTAAACCTACTGGTGCTTCAATCTTTCATATACTTGAAGCTTGCAGTGGCGGGAAATATGACTGTGTTTGTCGCGAGGACTAAGGGTCATTTTTGGTCTGTGAAGCCTGCTAAGCAGCTTCTTATTGCATGCATAGCTGTTCAAGTTACCGCTATAATACTTACGGTGTACGGGATTTTGCTTCCTGCGCTGGGTTGGGGACTGGCCGCTTTTGTGTGGGGTTACGCGTTTGCATTTTTCTTTATGACTGATTTGGCAAAAGTGCGCCTATACAAGGTTCTGAATCGCGAGGGCAGGAAAATTGGAAGAAACGAGGCAACCAACGTGCTCAGAACGGTAACGCCCGACGATGCCTTCACTTTCTACAGGGATTACGGGCAACCTCTCGGTGTCACCTCAAAAAGCTTGGACGAACTTGCCGCCAGCGTGAAGACTATCGAGCCATCTTCAGTCAAGTTTCACGTTGAAGAGGGAGACTTTGAAAACTGGTTCACGATGCTGGGAGACAAATCGCTGGCAAGTCAGGTCGCCGCGTTGCGCGACAAGAACATCTCTCCCGATAAGCTAAGGAAGAAGGTGAGCTCGATGGTCAGCAAGCGCGTCGAGCAGTTGCACAAGATCGCCAGTTCAAAGGAAAAAGAGACAAAAGCGCCCCCTGCCAGTCCGACCAAGTCTTGAACTGGATTGTCTCCTCAACATCAGCTCTCAATATTCCGTTTCTAGCTATTCCTTAGCGCGCCAGTTCGTTGCTAAATCGATTTCTTGCTAATTTCTTTTTATCTTGCTAGTATAGTAAGGAATCTGGCTTTTTCCCACCTGTTCAACCTTAACGCTAAAAATGCCTTAAGGAGATTGGAACATATTAATTAGGCAAAAGAGAGCAAAAGTGCTATTTGAGGCAAAAATGAATGATAGAAGTTCAAGTTTCTGTTCGGGAGGACATGAGCCCTGAGAACAAGGTGAAAACAATCGAAGGGATAACTAAAGTTTTTGAAGATTTACGGGTTCCAAAAGAAGCAGTCAAGATCACCATTCATGAAGTGCCAAAGAGCGCGCACGAATTATCTAATGAAATCATAATAGTTCAAGTTTCTGTTCGGGAGGACATGAGCCCTGAGAACAAGGTGAAAACAATCGAAGGGATAACTAAAGTTTTTGAAGATTTACGGGTTCCAAAAGAAGCAGTCGAGATCGTCATTTATGAAGTGCCAAAGAGCAAACATGAGGAATCCGCAACTTGGTGGCCAAGCAACCGCCAGCTATAAGCCGAAGCAGCGCGCGCTTTAGGACAGGAGAGATTGCAGATAATTTTATGCCTGTGGTTCCAATGTAAATCCTGGGACCAACCAGATGAATGCGAAGGTAATCACAACTCATAGTCACGAGTGTAGTACTGGTAAATCAGATTTTACCTCTACTAGCAAAGACTCCGTGTATTCTGGTGACTGCTTGATGGCTTCTCTGGTAAGATTGACAAAGACCTTTGACTCATCCCAACTAACTTGCTCGATCAATTTTGGCGAAACTAGTACCTCTTTTCCCTGCCACCAGTTCCGTGTATTGATGATTAGATAACGAATCGCCCACGTCTCGTCCTCAATAATGAAATCTTCGACGTTACCAATCTCGCCGTCGGAGGCTTGGATGTGATAACCACTCACAACGTTCGTGCTGCGCAAATGGGGATCCCACTTTTTTTTCTCAGCATCCTCCCGAGAAAAGACACCGCGATTATGCACGATGTAGGGATAAGGTCCCCACGGGTATGATCCCATCCAATACGTCGGCCAGCCATAATAAATATAGTATTCTTTCTCGTATTGTTGAGAGACGGGCTTGTCGCTTTTCAATGGTGGGCTGTCCTCGATCTGTTTTTTGGTTAAATTGATGGCGATGTTTTGCTCTTCTTTATTTACTGCGAGCAATGCATGCGGGGAAATCAGCACCAGCCTGTCCGAAAGCCAATTTCCTGAGTCGGCAACCAAATAGCGAATTGTCCAGTACTTGTCATCGAAGTAGAATTCTTTGACTTTCCCTATTTCCCCATCAAGGCTGTCCAATCTGTAACCTTTTAATGCTTTGATTTTGTGTAACATAATGCGCACCTATTTGAAGTCTCTACTCTAAAAGTTAGTTCAGCTTTCTTAAATATATGTGGCTGTAGCCGGACAACAACAGAGTTACCTTTGCTACAAGACTCAGGTGGTTAGAAAACTTTGCTTGCCTAATTTTAGGGATTGAATTCCCCGTTGACGTCTTCTCCGGCGATGTCCTCGTTGTAGTTTTCGTCTTCATGAGCTTCTTCTTCGGACTCTTCTTCTGCCTCTTCTTCGCGGGCACTTTCTTTGGCGCCTGCATCCCGTGCTTTGTCTTCAGCTTCGCCTTTTGGAGGAAAAGCATCGTCTAACCATAGTTTAAACTGTTTTTTGCCTTCAGGATTAGAAAAAGCCCAATCACACAATTCACTGAAAACGCTGTCCAGGTCAACTTGGTGATCGTTAGCTAACTGTTTTAGGTACTGTTCCCACTTAGCAGGAATAGATATCGTTAATCTTGTCATTTTCTTACTCGTGCCCTTTTGTTTCATGGTGCGTTGTATCTCTGTGTCTCTCCATCTCTGAGTTGGTCTTGAAGGTTTTGCCGCATTCTGGACAAGGAATCTGGTTTGGCTCTACTCCACTCACTGGTATTTCTTGAGATGACGGTGCTCCCAACGTGTGGGGCTGATGAGGTTCTTTGTCGCTCATGGTTTCTTTTGAGAGCTTTTTCACTAAGTCAGCTCCTTCCAGGGTGAGCTCATATTCGCGGTAAACGTTATGATTTGTCTCTTTGGTTTGTCCTTTTAATAAATGGGCTCTTTCAAGCACATCCAAATCTACCACCTTTATGTTCAAATTGTCCTGGGTTCCTTCAGATGAAACCAGTACATCGAATGGCTGAACTTTTGCCACCCTGAGCAGAAGAGATTTGTAACGGTTTATCCCTTCCTCAAACTCTATCTCTTTACGTATGTTATCTTCTACAGCTACCTTACTCAACATAATCTTCAATTCTGTGGACATTCAAACATCGACCGCTTCACCTATAAAGTGAAACTTTCTGATATTAAAAGAAGTTTAAAGAAGAGTCTATCGCATCAAGGTAACCGATTTTAGACCATTCGTTTTGCGTCCGGACGCTTGCGTTTTGAAATAAGTAATGTAAAACTGACTTTGAGAAAGAGTCGATTTGCTGTAATTTTGGAAAACTGATAAATTCGACTCAACTGTAA
>JBEKNP010000089.1:0-6611 GCA_049522695.1 Bathyarchaeia archaeon
TTTGAGAAGGGCGGTTGGTGCAAAGAGAGGAAGAGGTCTTGTTCTCCTCAAATCTGCCCCCAAACCAGAAAATAAGACTTACAACCACTTTACACCAATAAAGGGACAAGCCAGCGCGCTTAGGCAACGTAGCTTCATACGCGCTCTTCAGCATTCTATGCCTGGTTCTGAACCGAGAGGCAGCCGAAAACATGGAAGATATGATAAAGCAATCTCACCAACCTACTTCAACACTTAATATCGAGACAAGGCAGCGCGCATAAGAATAACCAGCCCTTTTGTGGTTCTACAAAAGAAAAACGGAATCCGAGATTAGCCAGTTCGACCAGCAGATCAGCCAGAAGATTCTGAAGGTAAAAGAAATAACCTCCTTAAAGACCACCGACCGTTGCTGAAGGGAGATGGTTTTTTAGTGCAATTTCAAAATAGTCAGATAGCACGTGTGAAAAAAATGTAGTTGGTTTTGGGAGTTGCTTCATTTTTTTAGTTTCTTTAATGCCGTGGTTAGTGCTGGAACTATTTCGTATAGATTGCCGACAACTATGTAGTCTGCTATTTCGAATATTGGCGCCTCGGAATCTTTGTTTATCGCAACTATGATTTTGGAGTCTCTTATGCCTGCCAAGTGCTGAATCACGCCGGCATTGCCGCAGCCGATGTAGAGTTCGGGTTTAACCGTATGACCCGACAGCCCCACCCAGTCGCCTTTGAACCATTTTCGGTCTTCTGCCAGTGGTCTAGTATAGCCAGGTTGCCCCCCCAGAACAAGTGCGAGATTTTCTAAAATCTGGAAGTCGTCCTTCTTTTCAATCCCGCGTCCGCCAACAACCACTACTCTAGCTTCCTCGATTTTGATCGCGCATGCTTCGATTGGTTTAGTTTCGACGATTTCAGTCCTAGGGCTGTCTATTTGAGAAATGTCCATTTTAATGATTTCGCCTTTTTTGTCCGTGGGCTTTGGCTTTTCGGCGACTCTTGTTGAAACACAGACAATTTGAGGCTTGGTCAAGAAAATTTGAAGGGCTGAAGCGTTTCCTCCGTAAACAATCCGTTCTGTTAGCAATTGCCCTTGTTTGTTTATTATCAAATTATCACAATTCGGTATACATCCTGCGTTAAGGCGGGTTGCCAGTCGGGCGGCTAGTTCTTTTCCTCTTCTCGTCGAACCGACTAGCAGGATTTCAGGTTTGCGCTCTTTGACTAGATTCGTTAAAACGCCCAGGTACGCGTCAGGATAAAAGGTTTCAAGTTGAGGATGATCTACGACTAATACTTCGTCTGCACCGTAACTGATCAGTTCCTTAGCTCGGCTTTCTACTCCATGGCCAATTAACAGAGCCACGAGGCGTGTTTGTAGTTGGTCGGCTAATTCGCTTCCTTTAGCGAGTAATTTAACAGCAAACTCTTGGTTTTCGGAGAATATCCAAACATTTTTATTTTCACTCATTACTTTCACCCTTTAATGACACCTTCATTAAGCAGCTCTTTGGCCAGTTTCTCTGCCGTGTCAACGGGGTTCTCTCCTTTGATTATTATTCTCTTGCGTTCCATTTTTGGAGCCAAAACCGACACGACGCTTACAGCTGAGCCTTTCTTGCCCACTTTTTCTGCTGAAATGCCTATATCAGCAGCTTTCCAAATGATGACCTCTTTCTTGGAAGCTTTCATTATGGTCATTAAGGTTGGAATACGAGGCTCGTTTAGTTCTTTGGTTACTGTCAGCAGGACGGGGGTTTTGACCCTTAGTATTTCGTAGCAGTCTTCTAGAGTTCGCTCAGCAGTAACAACATCGCCTTCAACAACAAGTTTTCTTACATAAGCGACTAACGGAACATTCAACCGCTCGGCTAGGCGCGGTCCAATCTGCGATGAGGAGCCATCTATCGATGTTTCACCACATAGAATCAGGTCGAATTGGCCGATTTTCTTAACAGCCTCTGCCAGAATATATGAGGTAGCTAAAGTATCTGAATCTTCGAAGGCTGGATCAGATAAGATGTACGCCTTGTCGGCACCCATGGCCAGAGCTTCTCTGATTGTCGTTTTGGCGTCCTCGGGACCAACAGTAACCGTTAGAACTTCGCCTCCGAACTTTTCTTTTAATCGTACGGCTTCTTCAAGTGCGTTCTTGTCGAAGTCGCCAATTTTCTTAGGTGCGTTAACCATGATCAGGCGTCCAGTAACCCTGTCCGCCTTAATTTGGGAGACATCGACAGCTTGTTTGATGCAAACCAGGATTCTCAAGGTCTTTTACTCCTTCAAATGTGTTCTCAAATTTATGAGACAATTCTTAAACCTTTCCAAGAGCCTCAAGCCATCGCATATTAGATCAACCTTCTTCCCTCGTTTTCTGGCCTGTACCACGAGCAGGCCCGCGGATCTGCCTTTTCCTATTTCCGCGCGCGCTAATACTGGTAGCTGATTTTTCAAATTTGACATCGGAAAAATAGGAGCCTTTTGCCGTCTTTCGCCAAATTTTTTATTTCTCTTTTTTGGCTAATTTCGTTTACGGTTAGTCTCTTGTTCTTAATGGGCTGGGTCCTAGTTGTTTAATTTGCTGAACCATGTCTCGGACGGTGGCAGCGAATTTTTCGCCTTCACTAGCCGAAATCCATTCCAAGCGTAAACGTTCGGGTTCGATCCCGAACTGTTGAATTATAGTTTTCAGGAGAGTTACCCTTCTCAAGGTCTTGAAGTTTCCATCGATATAGTGGCAGTCAGAGGGTAGGTGGCAACCTGCTATAAGAACCCCGTCAGCTCCGTTTTTGAAGGCCTCGAGGACAAAAATTGGGTCTACCCTGCCACTACACATAACGCGTATAATTCGAATGTTCGGCGGATACTGAATTCTGCTTACTCCTGCCAAGTCTGCCCCCGCGTAGCTGCACCAGTTGCATAGAAACCCGACGATTTTGGGTTCGAAGGCGGTTTTTTCGCTCGTATTTTAATCCCCACTATGGCGTCGCGAGATGTTTTGATTAGATGCAATTTTGGCTGAGAGTTGATCAACTGGACTTTGGTTCATGTTCAAGCCAAGTCTATTTCCGTCAAGGTTTAAGGCGAGACCGAGTAACTGCGTATAATAAATGACCGGTATATTGAATTTGGCTCCTACAGTGGTTTCCGCGTCTTTCTGTTTCGAATCGAACATCGTTTGACAGCCGGGGCAGGAAACAACCAGGCTGTCAACTGGCAGTTTCTGTACGGCCTTGAGTTTTGACCCGGTTAGTGAAAGCGCTGAATCAGGATGACTGAGAATTAGCGAATAGCCACAACAGTCCAGTTTTTCCTCATAATCCACTATTTCTGCCCCTAAGGCAGTTATCAGTTCGTCCAGTTTTCGGGGATTCTCCGCGTTGTCTACTCTTCCAAGGTCGCCGTAGCGGATTATCTGACAACCAACGTGAGTAGCGACTTTAATACCTGTGAGAGGCTTGATCACCGCCTTCTTGATCTGCTCTATCCCGATGCAATCATGCAAGAAGTCAATCGTGTGCCAGATCTTGATTTCGGAATATTGCAAACCTTCTTCTCTTAGTAGATCTTTTATTTTTCCGCTAATTCTTGGATCACTCTTCATAATGTTCCTGGATTCCGAAATTGTGAAGTGACATCGGTTGCAGGGAACTAACAGATTCTCCAAACCCGTAAGGCCGGCAAGAGCTATAACTCTAGCACCGAGGTAGTTTGCCGCAAAATCGTTAACGCTCTTTATCGGATCTCCACAGCAGACGGATTCCCTCAAGTCAACAAGCTCTACGCCCAACTTTGTAAGAACTTCGCGGAGAGATAGCTCGTAGGCATACTGGCTTGTTAGGATCCGACAGCCCCAGAAAACTGCTTGTTTCACGCTATTTCTCCTCCATAGCCTTCATTAATGCCGATTGAAAGCTTTCCATTGGAGATTTGATCTTGGGCAATTTCAGGCTGTCGCGATCAACAGTCTGCAGTTTCCGCGTTACAATTTTCTTAGGAGTATCGGTGAGCCCAGTTTCCAGAATATGCGAGACCGCTTTGAGGTAGTCTTCCGGCATTTTTGCTTCCTTTTCAACGGCTAGATTTCGTAGTGCCATTATGACGTGGTACGGTGACGCCTTTTGAGGGCATCTTTCGACGCATTTCAGGCAGGTAACGCAGGTCCAGATTATGTTTGAAGTGGGCAGTTCGTCCACAAAACCTAAGTTGACAAGTTTTATTATTTCGTGCGGCTTGAGTTCAAGGAGTTTTAAGGCGGTGCATCCGCTTGTGCATTTCATGCACTGGAAACAGTTGACCATTTCTCTTCCGTGAAGCTTGGTCAGTACCTTTCCTCGTGCTTCAAGATTTGGCTTCGCCATTGACATTAGGTCAACAACGCTCAGATTATTTGCCTCCTTTGACCATGGGTTCTGCGAGTGCAGCCTCTACCTGACTCAAAACCTGGCTGGTGGTAAACTGCGGCATTTTGATGGCTCCGCTGGGGCAAGCTGGGCAACACAGTCCACATCCCTGGCACATTGCCTCTATAACTTCGGCTCTAGTTTTTACTCCTCCTTCTGCTTTTTCGAGGTGAATCTTGATGGCGGTGAACGGGCAGATTGACCCGCATATGTTGCATCCGCTGCAGAGATCCTTGTTTACCACGGCTTTCAATGGTTCGAGCTCAATTTCTCCGTTGGACAAAAGGTCTATGACCTTTGCCGCTGCTCCGCTTGCCTGTGCCACGGTGTCCGGAATGTCCTTCGGGCTCTGGCATGCACCTGCAAGGAACACTCCGCCCATTGCGCTTTCGAGTGGCTTTAGTTTGGGATGAGCCTCGAGGAAGAATCCGTCAGCGCTTCTAGATGCGTGGACGAGGGCGCTCAGGTGCCCCATGTCTCTATTAGGTACTAGCCCTGTTCCGAGAACAACAAGATCTGCGGTAATCTGCAGGAGCTTGTTTGTTCCTTTATCGTAAACGTCAAAGTAGAGCGAACCGTCGGGCGAGCCATGAATTTCGGAGGGTATGCCTGCAATGAAGTCTATGTCCATGTCGCGCGCTCTTCGGTAGAACTCGTCGTAGCCCTTTCCGAAGGCCCTCAGATCGACGTAACAAACGTAGATTCTGACGTTTCCTTCAATTTTTTCTCGAGCCAGTATTGCCTGCTTCAGAGTTACCATGCAGCCCACTCGGCAACAGTATTCGTGGAAGCGCTTGTCCCGGGAACCCACGCATTGGACAAAAACGATTGTCTTCAGCATTTTGTGATCTTTGGGTGTTACGATCTTGCCGCCTGTCGGTCCGGAAGCGTCCGATATTCGCTCGAATTCTATGTTCGATATGACGTTTTTGAACCGCCCGTAACCGAGTTCGGCCATTTTAGAAGCATTAAAAACCTCGGATCCCACGGCTAAGATTATGGCGCCCACTTTAACCTGATTTACCTCGGGCTTCTGTTCAAAGTTTATTGCCATAGCCTCGCATGCATTTTGACATTTTGCGCACACTCCTTTGTTATACTTCAGCCTGAGGCAGTAATTCGGATTAATCATTGCGATTTTTGGAACCGCATATGGTGAGTGTATGGATATTGCTCGTTTTTCGCTTAGGTTCTCGTTGAACTCGTCCGGAACTTTGATTGGGCAAACTCTTGTGCATAATTCGCAGCCGACGCATTTTTTTGCGTCTACGTACCGGGGTTTCTTGAGGATTGAGACCTCGTAGTTGCCGACGAAACCCTTCACCTCCATTACTTCTGCGTTTGTTAGGAGCATTATGTTCCTGTGCTTGGCTACATCGACCATTTTAGGCGTTAGAATGCATGCGCTACAGTCGAGAGTTGGGAATGTCTTGTCGAGTTGTGACATTCGCCCGCCGATGCTGGGTGATTTCTCCACGAGATAAACTTTGAACCCAGCGTTCGCCAAGTCCAGTGAAGATTGGATGCCCGCAATTCCTCCGCCCACAATCAAGACACTTTTCTCGACTTTTACTCTGCGTTTTTTAAGGGGTTCTAAGAGTCTCACCCGGGCTACGCCCATTCTGACGAGCTCTTCGGCTTTTTCTGTAGCCTTTTCAGGCTCATGCGTGTGGACCCAAGAGACATGTTCTCGCAAATTAACTATTTCGGTTAAGTACGGGTTGAGCCCGGTTTCCGAGACCGCTCTTCGGAAAGTGTCTTCGTGCATCTTTGGGGAGCAAGCCGCGATGACGATTCTGTCGATGCCCAGAGTCTTTATGTCATCTTGAACCATACTTTGACCTGGCTCAGAACACATGTAAGTGCAGTGTCTGGATATAGCCACGTCAGGTAAATTCTTGGCGTATTCGGCTACTCTCTCGACGTCAACGACGCCTGCAATGTTAAGACCACAATGGCATACGTATACGCCTATTTTAGTCACTATAAAGACGCCCCTGACCATGATTCGACTGATAGCAAAACTGAGAGCTGTCTATTATGTTTTCTGTTCAAATTGCGTCTGTATTAATAAAGGTTTTTCATGTTTGGACAACGCGCGCGACAATACCTGTCATGTCAACTTTCCAACGTTACACTCGTAGAGGTCTGCTGGGAACGCTTTTACGCCTCTGTGAAAGCGTAAATTGTTAAACCAGTCTCTGTATTCGCCTATTTTGCCTTTGAGCCATC
>JBEKNP010000090.1:0-6609 GCA_049522695.1 Bathyarchaeia archaeon
GCCAGTGACCTGGGCGTTCCAGTAATTGGAGTGGGTCTTCTCTATCAGCAGGGCTATTTCCGTCAAGCAGTAGATGCCCATGGCGACCAGACCGAGTTTTACCCCTATAACGACCCCGGCCAGCTTCCAGTCATGCCAGTACGCGACCAGAATGGACAGTGGCTCCGGATAAAGATAGATTTTCCCGGTGGCGCCTTATGGTTGCGTGCCTGGGAAGCCATAGTGGGACGGGTGAAGCTTTACCTCCTGGACAGTAATGACCCTATCAACAGTCCTACTGACCGCGGGATTACCAGCGAACTCTACGGGGGAGGACCAGAACTGCGCCTGCAACAAGAGATTGTGCTGGGAATCGGAGGCTGGCGACTGCTCAATGCCGTTGGTATTCAACCTGAAGTGTGTCACCTCAATGAGGGACATGCGGCACTAGCGGTGGTCGAGCGGGCACGCAGCTTTATGTTGAGTGAACATCAGCCTTTCAAGGTGGCTTTGGCCGCAACTCGTGCGGGCAATATCTTTACCACGCATACACCTGTTGAGGCGGGTTTCGATCGATTCGCACCAGAACTAGTCAGCCGTTATCTGGCAGATTATGCGGATCAACTGGGTATTGGATTGGGCGGTCTTCTAGCTTTAGGCCGCCAGGATCCTGCGAACTCACAGGAACCACTCAACATGGCCTTTCTGGCTATGCGGGGTTCAGGAGTGGTCAACGGTGTCAGTCGTCTTCATGGAGAGGTAAGCCGGCAAATTTTCCAACCATTATTCCCTCGCTGGTCCAAGGGCGAGGTACCAATCACCCACGTTACCAACGGTGTTCACATGCCGTCATGGGACTCTGCACCGGCTGATACGACTTGGACCAATGCCTGCGGAAAAGAGCGTTGGCTAAATACCATGGATACGATTAAAGACGATTTGAAGAAGATAACCGATGAGTCGTTGTGGCAACTACGTAGGGAAGAAGCAGAGCAACTGATCCATTACGTGCGTGCACGTCTTGGTCGTCAGCTATCGAGAGCAGGTGCCTCGGTGCAACTCATAAAGCAGTCCAACCAAATACTGGACCCTGCCGTTCTCACTATGGGTTTTGCCCGGCGTTTCACTGCATACAAACGGCCAAATCTTTTGCTCCATGATCCCGATCGGCTAAGCAGGATACTGAACCATCCTAATCGGCCTGTTCAACTCGTTATTGCCGGTAAAGCCCATCCTCACGATGAAGAAGGTAAAGCCCTGGTGCGCGCTTGGTGGGAGTATTCGCTTCGTTCCGATGTGCAAAACAAGGTAGTCTTCCTCTCTGACTACGATATGGCTCTGGCTGAGCAGTTGGTGCAAGGCGTGGACCTTTGGATTAACACACCCCGCCGCCCCTGGGAGGCTTGCGGTACCAGCGGGATGAAGGTTTTGGTAAACGGTGGCTTGAACTTATCGGAGTTGGATGGGTGGTGGGCAGAAGCTTACCGGGCCGAGGTTGGCTGGGCCATAGGCGATGGACAGGAGCACGGTGATGACCCTAACTGGGATGCCCAAGAAGCGGCAGAGACTTACCGTCTCCTAGAGGAGGAGATTATTCCGTGCTTCTATGAACGTGATGGCCGAGGCATCCCTACCGCCTGGATAGCACGCACACGGACGAGTATGGCTGAGCTCACCCCACAATTCAGTACGAACCGAATGCTGCGAGAGTATGTTGATAGACTATACCTCAAGGCTGCCCAGAACTATCATAAACGCTCTGCCGACGGAGCAAATGAGTCAGTACGCTTATGCCACTGGAGAGAGTTACTGGAGACGTATTGGCAGAAATTATACTTCGGAAGGCTGGATGTGAAGAGGGAAGGTGACAAATATATTATGACGGTAAAAGCTTATCTTGATAAGCTTGATCCGAAGGCAGTGCAGGTTCAGCTATTCGCTGAGCCTCAGGGTAATGGAGAATCCGAAATTCATATCATGGAGGTAGCTGAGGCTGCCGGAACAGAAAATAGTTATCTCTATCGTGCCAGTATCCCAGCCCTTCGGCCAGCAGAACACTATACGCCACGCATCATTCCCTCTTTTGATGGGGCTGCGGTGCCTCTGGAAGCCAGACAAATATTGTGGTATGAATCATAGTTGGCCACACTTCGACACCAGTATCTGGAAGATAATAGGACTCACCTGTTAAGCTTGGACAGTACACAAAATACGAGACTCCGCTTCTTAAAATAAGCTTTTCAATTTCGGGACAAACTAGCGCGCGAATGAAGTTGGCAGATTTAGGCGCCTCCCGTGCCAAGCAACTACAGAAAGAAAAACTGGGTTTCTGAACCTGTCCCAAAACGCTTAAGACCCAATTTCCGTTAATTACCATGAAGGCGTGAGAATGGCGAAGTTTCTAACTTTAGACGATGTGGAAGTTAAGGATAAAGTTGTACTTGTTAGAGTTGACTTTAACTCGCCCATAGACCCCGAAACCAAGAAAATTCTAGATGACTCTAGAATTCGAGCGCATGGAGAATCAACAATAAAAGAGCTGTCAGAAAAAGGGGCAAAAGTTGTTATTTTAGCGCATCAAGGACGGAAGGGTGATTCAGATTTTATACCCTTAAAACAACATGCTGAAATCCTTGCTAAGGTTCTGGGTAAACCCGTCAAATACATAGATGACCTTTATGGAGAAAAAGCAAAAGCGGCCATCAAAGAATTGAAGAGCGGGGAAGTCCTTGTTTTAGAAAATGTTAGAATGTTCGATGCTGAAACTGAAGAAGGAACGCCTGAAGAGCAAGCAAAAAAACCACTTGTTGTTAATCTTGCTCCTTTAGCTGACTTGTTTGTAAACGACGCCTTTTCAGCAGCCCACAGAGCACACGTATCAATCATAGGCTTCACAACCGTGTTACCAAGTGTTGCAGGACGCGTAATGGAAAGAGAGCTTAAGTCCTTGAGAAAGATTTTGGAAAAACCAGAGAAGCCATGCATATTTATTTTGGGCGGAGCAAAAGCAGATGACTCCCTTGAAATTTCAAGCTACGTATTGAACAACACAATAGCAGATTTTGTACTCACAGGCGGAGTTGTTGGCCACGTTTTTCTAGTGGCGATGGGCTTTGACTTGGGCAAACAGAACATGTCTTTCTTAGAGAACAAAAATTTTACAGGATTAGTATCAGGCATAAAAGAGCTTATGCACAAGTATCCAGAGAAAATCAAAACCCCACAAGATTTGGCCATAGAAGTCAATGGAAAAAGAAAAGAGATTTCTGTTCATGAACTCCCAACAGATTTTCCGATATTTGATATTGGAAAAGAAACGGTTGAGGATTATGCCAAGATAATTAGGGTTGCGAAGTCAATTGTGGTCAGTGGACCAATGGGCGTTTTTGAAAATAGCGAATTTATCTTCGGAACGAAAAGAATTTTTGAAGAAATCGCGAATTCGAAAGCCTTCTCCATAGCCGGAGGGGGCCACACAACAGCAGCATTACATGAGCTCAAGATAGCAGACAAGATTTCCTATGTTAGCACTGCTGGAGGCGCGTTAACAGAGTTTCTGATGGGCAAACAGTTGCCAGGTGTTACAGCACTAGAGAAGGCAGCTGCCAGAGAAACTTAGCAAAACAATTTTCCTTTTCTTTTCTGATTACTCAATTGGCATTATTTTTCAAAGTTTCTCTTTATCTGCGAACTCTGCCATTAAGATCTTGATTCGTTCGGTTATTTCTAAAGCATTTTTGAAGGGTCGCTGCCAAAGGTTTCTTCCAAATACTAATCCAGTTGCTCCTGCTTCTAAAGAGTTTCTGACCTTTTCTAAGAGTTCATCGTCTCCCATTTCTTCTCCCCCCGATATTAGCGCCATCGTTTTTCCTGCGGACCCAATTACTTTTTCAAGGGCTTCTTTTGCGTTAAGCTGGAGCGTGTCGTACGGTTTAGGATATTTTTGGCTTCTCTCTTTGTCATATTTGGGAATGTTCATTTTAACCATGTCAGCGCCCAGCTCGTTGGCTACTCGTGCAGCATAGTCAACAGCGTAAAGGCTATCCCTACCGCCCTTAGCTTCAATCGCCTCACCCCTTGGATAGGCCCAAACAATAAGAGGCATACCAAACCTTTGGCTATCCTCCCTAATTTTGGCGAATTGAATGAAATCCTTATCTTGGGCAGGCGAGCCCACAAACAAGGTATATCCAACAGCGTCAGCGCCAAGTCGAACTGCATCCTCTACGGAAGCGGTTTGAGGTGAAAAGGCACAAGTATCTGGAGGGATCGATGTTTTTCCATTCAGTTTAAGAATCAAGGGAATTTCGCCACTGAATTCCTTCATGTATTTTTCAGCCAGACCAATGTGAAGGACTATGGCTGAAAAACCGCCCTCTTTTGCCAATTTCAACTGGTAGGCAGGATCAACGCTTTCTGGATTGGCAAAGAAATCTCTCGGGCCATGCTCCAATCCATGATCAATTGGAAGAATAAGCGCCATTCCGTTACCCACTCCATGCTCATACAAGATTCGATGAAGCCTAGTCCTCTTACCGAGATTAAGGTTCAAATCTTTAAGCAAAGGTCTCTTAACTTGAATCATTGTCCAAAACCAGCTATACTGAATAGGTCTTTACGTTATAAGTTTAACCTGCTAGCCTCATAAATCGAACTGGTACGAGAACATGCTCTAAATAAACCTTAATATCAAAATCGAATTTTAAATTCCAGACCGAAGAGATACTCTCAGATCCGCTAGCATAAGCGAGGTGTCAAAGGATAAAAGTGGCAAAATCACATTATCTTGATGAAGCGAGATCATGTCCAAGATAAATAAGATCAGGGCAAGGGAAATACTTGATTCGAGAGGCAACCCAACCGTTGAAGCTGACGTATTCACAAAAGGAGGGCTGTCAAGGGCTTCCGTTCCTTCGGGTGCAAGCACAGGCAAGCACGAAGCCTTGGACCTCAGGGACGGCGGAAGGCGTTACTTGGGACAGGGAGTTCTGAAAGCTGTTAGCAATGTAAACAATATCATAGCAAAGAAGCTCGTGGGACAGGATTGTACAAAACAGAAAGAGGCCGACGAGTTGATGATAGATTTGGATGGAACGCCTAACAAGTCCAACTTGGGCGCCAATGCTATTCTCGCGGTCAGCATGGCCGTATGCAAAGCGGGAGCATTGGAGTCAAACTTGCCGCTTTATGAATACGTCGCTGCGCTTGTTGATTCAAGAGGTGTGACTTTACCCATCCCACAGATGAACGTGATCAACGGTGGAATGCACGCTGGTATAGCCAATGATTTTCAAGAGCACATGATAATCCCTTTTGGAGCTAAAACTTACTCTGACGCGCTAAGAATGTGCTCTGAAACTTACCATACTTTAAAGAAAAACCTGAAAGAAAAATTTGGCAGCCCCGCGATACTGGTCGGGGATGAAGGTGGCTTTGTTCCTCCTTTGAAAAGTGTTGATGAAAGGCTCAAATTCATGTCAGAAGCGATTGAAGAACTTGGCTACACAAAAGAGTTTGGTCTAGGGATAGATGCTGCGTCATCGGAATTCTATAGTAAGGGGCGTTATAGCATCATGGAGAAAGATTACTCTTCTGGGGAATTAACGGATTTCTACTCGGACCTATGTGAAAAGTTCAGGATAATCTCAATCGAAGATGGCTTGAGTGAAGACGATTGGGATGGCTGGATTAAGTTGAAATCTGAGTTGGGAAAAAAAATTCAGATTGTTGGAGACGATCTTCTGGTTACAAATGTCGAGAGAATTAAGAAAGCAATCAAACTAGATGCTTGCAACGCGTTGCTAATGAAACTTAATCAGATCGGAACCGTTACCGAAGCCTTAGCTGCTTTTAGGTCAGCCAGAGACGCTGGGTGGAATGTTATCGTTTCTCATAGATCAGGAAGCACTGAAGAAACTTTCTTTGCGGATTTGGTTGTTGGCTTAGATGCGGGGCAATTCAAGTATGGCGCTCCCGCAAGAAGTGAGAGAACTTGTAACTATAATCAACTGCTCAGGATTGAAGAAGAGTTAGGCGGAAAGGCGAAGTACTCAAAGATTTTTGGATAGAACGAATTTTTGGAGATGACGTTTGAGTGAAGGATATAGAATTTTCTTTTGAAGATGCAATTGTCTCTCAACATGTGATTAGCGAAACAGCAGAACGATTGAGACCTGAGATTAAGAATATGGCAACTGCTATTTCTGAAGGTTACGAAAGTGATCTGGCTTCGCTATTCCTGCCTGATGACAGACTCATGTTAGGCAAAGTTAGACAAGTTATAAGCGAGAATCTGCAACTGAAGCCGGCTTACCTCATTGTCATTGGTATTGGCGGCAGCAATCTAGGGACGATAGCTGTTCAGGAAGCTGTTCAAGGAAAGCTGTACAATCAATTGACGGCGGCTCCAAAGGTGTTATATGCTGACACAGTTGACTCGGACAGCATTAACAACATAATCATGCTTGTCAAGCCCGTGTTAGAAAAAGGCGGCAATATTCTTCTAAACGTGATAAGCAAGTCAGGAACTACAACGGAAACGATAGCTAACGCCGAGGTGCTCATAGATTTATTACGAAGGCACAAGAAAGATTACAAAAAGTGCATTACTGTTACTTCAGATAAGGACTC
>JBEKNP010000091.1:0-6375 GCA_049522695.1 Bathyarchaeia archaeon
AGGTTTTGGATGCATCGTTCAACTTTGCCCTTGTCCTGAGGATAAGACGGATGAGCGACCTGCGTCTCAATGCCATGTTCACGACACCAATCTTTCCATTGTTCTTTAAACTGCGATCCATGCGCGCGCGCTAACACTCTGAGCAACCTTATTATGACCCTATGCTGAGCGAGAATCAAGTAGATTATGGAGAATACCGGCATCTTGGTTTTAGCAAGAAGGCAGGCTTCATCTTACAGCCCGGCGATTTTGTTATTGCACCTTTATTCGAACGCGTTAGATTACCCAGTAATATTTTGGGGCGTCTTGATGGGAGAAGTTCTTTAGGAAGGCTGGGTTTAATTGTCCATGCAACTGCAGGCGGAATTGATCCCGGATATACGGGGATAGTAACCTGTGAGCTTTCGAATCTCGGAAAATTACCTGTTGCGTTGCACCCTTTGCAAAGAATTGCTGCCCTAACACTTGAAACTCTAGATGATGATGTTGTTGTCCCTTACCGTACAAAAAAAGATAAAAAATATTTTAATCGATTAGATACCATGCTTAGATTGGACAAAGAGTTTACAACTAAAATTTTAGAAAAGGTTGCAGAAAGCTTATGACTTGGTTTCTAATGTGGAAAGTGAGTAATTCCATACACTTTTGATTTTCCACTTCTTTATGCTATCTATGATTACTTCGCAGGGGGCTTCCTTATTGAAATTATCTAAATTAGCAATAACCACGTTAAGAAGAATATTTGGGTCAATTGATAATGAAATTCCATTCAGTAATGTGTTTTTGATCTGATCAAAGGTAAGTACCGGGTCTTTAAAAGGAATAATCTTCGGGTTGCCCTCAACATTAAGTGCTTCCTTTTTTAGAAGACCCTTTAATGTAACGTTAGGAAGCTGTGAATCCGCAATATAGTTGTCGAGTCTTTGAACAAATGTTGGTGTCTTGATTGTTCGTCTAAACTTAACCATTAATTGGTACAATTGAGTAAGCATTTGTTCACTCTGGGAATTAAGATTTCCATCATCTTCATATCTCGTTACCTCTGGCTCAATTTGAGCCTTAGCAACTTCCTGACAACGACTAAATATGTCGCTTTCTGGTTTTACTGCTGATTGGAGGTATGAATAAGCTGAGTATATTCGGTAACACATTTCTGGGTGTTCAGGCGTGGGATAGTAAGGTGAACGCTGGCAATATTCTAATAGCGATTTAGCATACATTGGACCAAAACTAGTTATAGCTAAAAAGTCCATTAATATTTCCAACAGCCACTTTTCGTTAGTTTCCTTGTCATCGGTTATAAGAGGCAGTGTCTTGATTTGAGTTTCAGCAAAAGTTTGAAATTGCTTCATAATACTTTGTCCATGGTGACCTAAGTCCATGTCAACTGACTCAAACATTTCGTGACATAAAATGGGCCACATAACGGGATCATCCGTTTCGCTTCTAATGCATGTGATAATATAACCCTCATCAATGGGATGTTTTTTTACAAGATCAATAGGAGTAATTTGCGTTAATGAACCAGTTATGTTTGGATCTTTGGCTATTTCAATTAAAGGATTCAGTGGTTTAGTGATTTCTACTTGGAAGGTCTGAGTAACGAATTGCGTGCCTTGGCGAAAAACAACAAATTTGTTAATATCAAAGCTCTGGGGTATTTCTAATAACCAGTAATATAATTCTCATGGAATACCGCTTTCAACCAACAAAGCAATAGATGAATTGAAAAGTTCTGCTATGCTGTATGCCGAACTTATGAGGTCTTGATATATGTTAAAAATCACTTGGTCCGGGGTGAGATATTTACCGTCCCTTGTTGGTACAAGCGACAAAATGGTTGCCTTTCTTGTTAATGTGTCGGTTAAGCTGTCATGAATAATCCAAAGACCATTTTCATAATTATAGCGCGCGCGCTATAGACTATAAATTGGACCATAAGCCTTCTCAAGCTCGTTTCTAATTTCGACAACTCTTAACATCCTTCTTTCAATTTTAAATGAGAAAACCAAAGTAACAATCGCTGCAACTATGGCCCCAGCAATACCGCTTAGCAATGTGGAAATGTACCAAGACTCAGACATTTTGAATCAACAGACGTGAATTATATAAATATCAACAAAGCTATAAAACAACTTGCCGTTTCCGGTAAGCACCAAACCGCAGAGTCAGTCAAACTATCTTCTTTATTTTACCCAGCAGAGACGCAACTTCTGCACCTTTTTCTGTTAATGAATAAAACGCTTGTATCGGTTTAGACGTTAAGATTCTTCTTTGAATCAGCCCTTCTTCCTCAAGCTCTTTAATGTTAAGTGAAAGCGTTCCCCTACTTGCTATCAACTTTGTTAGCTCTGTGTACCTCACTTCGCCGTGTTCGTGAAGATAGAGTATGATTTTAACTGATGGCGTTTCGAGTAACGCGGAAATTTTCACTCTGACTTCTCTATGACGAGTCGCCTATTCTCGGCGTCTATCCTGACCTTCAGCTTTTGCCCAGGCTTGAACGGGAAGGCCGAGTCCTTCGAGACCTCCCTCGGGACATCCTGCCGCCCGTCTGGGTGGGCCTGTTCACCAACTTGCTCACGATAGTTGAAAAACCGAAAAATTGAGGTTGTGCTAAAAAAAAAGTAGTTATTTCTTGACCTGAATGAGCTTGTCCCTTACGGCTTCCGCGACAAACTCCGCCCTGCTCCTGTATCCCAGAAGCTTCTTCTCCAAGACCTTATCGACCTCGTCGCCAAGCTCGACGGGCAATTTCACGCTTCTGCAAAGGCAGCCTCTGTCATGGTTCTGACGGAAGCTTTTACGCCCCTGCAGTGTACACTGCTTTAGGGCAAGTTGGTACAGCGGCGATTTCTTATGAATTCTGGATGCGTAAGGTTTAAGAAAAGTAAATCATTTGCTTGATTGGGTAGGTTCGGAGGGAACTGCGGGATGGTTCGCCATCTTCACGCACTTCCGCAAACTCTAACCTTCCCACTTGACCTCCTGTAAGGCCTTCCAAAATCTGGGGGTATAGAGGGAAAGGCTTGACAGGTTTAAGCTTATCATCAGAACATATAAAACAAACAAAATACTATTCTAATTGCTTGTCTCTATACCGCCCATTTTTCGGCAGGCCTTAGATGCCGATTGAGGGGAAAAGAAGAAAGATACTTATTGCGCTTTGTTCGCATAGATAATAGTTGTAAGATGGTTGCCTGTTAGGGGACATCTTGCGCGCTAAAAGATTTTTACACAAGAAAGCTCCGGGAACTCGAACTTAAAGATGGAATTGCCAAAGCAAGAGAAGAGCTAAGAAAGTTTAGAGGGAAATAGATGTCTGGGATAGATGAAGAAACAAGAACAAGAATAGTTAAACTTGAGAAGAAAGTAGAGGCTTTGGAACTCATGTTTAAGAGCTTATGTGAGCAGATCACCGTTTATAATCCGGGCGATGGCTCACAACATAGCTAAATAACCATCTAGATAGGCGGCGCACGCGACATCGAAAGTATCTTCTACGATTTGTTTTATATGAGCACATTTTCAATTCGTCAGGGAGAAATCTGCTGTTAAGATTTCGTTGATTCGGCGATGCGATTTTGAACAGTTTCGGATAGCTTTTTCCTCAAGTTTTCGTCGTCGTGGGTCCATACATTAATCTGGTCAATTCTCTTAGCTAGTTCTTCATCGCCAATAACGTTTATGAACCATCTTTGAAAATCTTGACGCTGAAAATGAAACGTGACAGACTGAATGGGTACTATTTGGAGTTTTTCGGCGAACTCAATTGTGTTACTTGCAGTTATTCCAGTGTTTTTTCCGAGTTCAATGTAAAATTGAAAGCTTTTTTCGAAGGGAACGGTGTTGATTAGGTTTAGCGGTAGGAATGGAGTATTCAACTTCTTCCCCAGCTCTATCGCCCATTCCCTCACTCTACCCATGTTTAGATCGTCCATGATGGTTCTATTTTGGCTAATCATGCAGCCTCCAAAGCCAGCAACGTCAATAGGCTTGAGAGACTTGTTCTTGGCCAGTAATTTTTTTTGGTTGGCTTCAGTATTTTCCGCTTTCGCGTCTTCCTTATTCTCGCAACAGAAATAGAGCGCGACATTTTTGCCTTCAAAGTCTTTCTCCAAAAAATCCACAGCTTCATTGTAAACGCTGTTTCCACTACCACCACCAACAATAATGTTTTGGAATGGTGTAATGTCCGGTGGACCCTTTCTAAGATCTGCGAGAGTTGCATCCATGTTGTAGGTTGTTTTGAGCGCTTCAGCTATGGCATGTGCTACCTCTTCATTTAATCCACTTATTGTCGAAAAAACTATTAGGGTTTTTCCAGTCATTGTTTTTCACTTTTTCTATTTCATGTTTAACGCGCGCGCTTTATTTGAAGATGTGTGACTGTGAATAAACAGCTACACTAGCGCGCATGTTTGTTCCGAAATTGGTCAAAAATGGTCATAATTCCATTTTTTGCTTTCTGTCCCATGTAATATGCCCATTCGCGGTTCATGCTTTGAAAAGTCGCCTAAAACAGAAAATAGCACAATAATGAATAGCCAATTATGCGCCCTAAACAAGGAAGCGAAAAAATTGTGCGCTGCAACAGAAAACAAAACTGTTGCGGGAGATTTAGAAAGACTGCCACAAGATGCCCGCGGCTTGATAACAAAATTCATGGCATACTTAGAACGCGAAGGATACTCGGAAGGGATAGGCTACCCGGCAACCATCAAACCCCTCGTTAAAGACGGAGCAAACCTGCTTGATCCTGAAAACGTCAAAGCCGTCATTGCCAGACAAAAATGGAAAAATAGCGTTAAGATGTTGGCGACCTATGCTTACGATGCCTTCTGTAAAATGCAAGGCATTCAATGGAACATGCCAACTTACCGCCAAGAAGAAACAACACTCTACATCCACGATGAAAAAGACTTAGATATATTGATTAGCGTGGCAAGCAGACGAATGGCAACTTTTCTCCAATGCCTCAAAGAAACCTTCGCCGACCCAGGAGAAATCCTAAGACTATAATGGATAGACCTCAAAGAAAACGTCTTATCAATTAACCATCCGGTAAAAGGACACCTCCCGGGCAAATACCAGCTATCGCCCAGACTCACAGCCATGCTTAACGCTTTACCCAGAACAAACAAACGAATTTTCCCACTATCTTATGCATGCGCTGAAGATTGCCTAAAGAAACTCAGGAAGAGCGCAGCCGCAAAATTCCAGAATCCCGTGCTGCTGTCCATCAGCTTTAAATCTTATCGCCACTGGGGCGGTTCAATGCTTGCACACATCACAAACGGTAACGTTCTCGTAATTAAGAAAATACTTAGGTACAAGAGTATCGCAAATACAATGAAATATATCCCCCACGATCGAATTCAAAGAGGAAGACTATGAAGAAACCACGGCTACAACACCGGAAGAGATAAGGCAGCTGGGCAAAGCAGGCTGGGCAAAATATGATGAAATGACTGTAAACGGAATGCAGATGCACTTCTACCGCAAGCCTAAACGATTTGGAGGACTAAAGGCATCTCTCTAATAAATCAAATCTCTCCCAGATAAATCCTTAATAGAGAGATACCCCAACTTCATACTCCGCTGGAGAGTTAATCAGCAAAATGGCAAAATTTAAGGTAATAGTATCTGATCCAGAAGCAGGAACTTCAAAAGTTGTTGAGCTTGAAGAAGCACGGGCAGCAACGTTCATCGGTAGAAGAATTGGAGAAACCATAGACGGGACTATAGTAGATTTACCAGCGCATAAAGTGCAAATAAGGGGTGGCTCGGACAAAGATGGTGTCCCAATGATAGGAAACGTTCATGGTGGTGTCCGCAGAGCCGTGGTGCTTAGCGGTGGAGCAGGCTTTAGCCCAAAGAAAAAGGGAGAAAGAAGACGTAAAACAGTTCGGGGAAGCACAATAACAGATGAAATTGTTCAGATTAACATGAAAATTGTTGAAAAGCCAGCTGCAAAAGCTACGGAAGCTAAAGCTCAGCCGGTTGCAAAATAAATGCAAGTTTAACTGAGCTCATGCTTAAACCTTATAAACTTCCATAGTTCTTTCATAATTTATCAGATTTATTTAAAGACGAGAATAAGATGAGTGACACGAGTAAAGCCTTGCCTAAGCAGCCAGAAGTCAACATCGGCACCATAGGTCATGTAGACCATGGGAAAACAACATTAGTGCAAGCCTTAACTGGCGTTTGGGCGTCAAGGCACAGTGAAGAATTAAAAAGAGGCATCACTATAAAACTGGGCTATGCGGACATGCCTATTTACAAGTGCCCAAAATGTGAGCCGCCCAAAAACTATACAATTAAACCCTATTGTGAAAACTGTAATTCTGAAGCAGAATTTGTTCGAGCTAT
>JBEKNP010000092.1:0-6216 GCA_049522695.1 Bathyarchaeia archaeon
CCTTACGAGCTTCTTTCAGCTATCCCTTAACACCCTCACCCCTAAAAATCTAACCAAGCTGCTAAAGGGTTTCATTAAAAGAAAAAGGCTCAAAAACAATTAATGAACACTTATGCGCGCGCTCAATATTTGACGAGAAGGAACTGCACCTCCAAGAGGAACGGCGGCTATTCTATGTAGCTATCACCCGAGCTAAAGACAAACTGTTCATAACTTATGCTAAAAAGTACGGCGAGAACAAAACAGACTCAAAACCATCCAAATTCCTAAACGAAATAGATTACACCCAAAACGAAAACATAAGCTTCCAACAAGCTGATCCTCCAGAGCTAGCCGTGGAATGTGTAACAAAAGAAAACCAAACCCAAACAACCCTATTAAAACAAATAATGTTCTCCATTAAAGCCGAAAACTACCCAAGCGCCATAGAAAGCATCCTATTAATTGCTAAATGCCAAAACAGAGACCGAGATATTAAAGAAATAATAGGCCAAATCAAAGAACCCGATTACAGCACACTTGAGCAAGTCTGCGAAGAAAAGCCAGTCACCATCTCTGCCGACCACCTCTTTAGTGTTTCACAATTTATCTCTTACAAAAAATGCCCAAGACTATACCAATATCGCTATTTGATGAAAATTCCAGAGAAGCCACGTTACTACTTTGACTTTGGCGCATCTATTCATAACATAGTAGAACAGCTCACTAAACTGCTTAAAGAGGGTAAACCCATTAACCAAGACGTTGCCTTTGAGCTGCTCCAAAAATACTGGGATCCAAAAGGATACAAATCGCGAATCGATGAAAAGAGAGACTATAAAAGAGGCTAAAGCGATTCTCAAAGTCTTTCTGGATGAGCAAGCTAAGAGCAAGTCGGAAATAGTTGATATTGAGCGTTGGTTTAAAACCACAATTAATAATGTGCAGGTGAATGGGCGAATTGACCGCATAGACAAAGAAGGCTCAGATTTCACGGTTATCGACTACAAAACAAGCAAAAAAGCCCAGTCTTTAAATGAACTCAAAAAAGACATGCAACTGTTGGTTTACACGATTGCAGTTAATGAGGTGTATGGCAGCAAACCTTTGGTCGGAGACTGGTTTTTGCGATCCAACGAGAAAGTGTTCTTTAAGCCAGAAGATCAAGCCATTGATGCACTAAAAACGGAACTCGCAGATATAGCGGCTAAAATCAAGGCTGGACAGTTTGAGCCTAAAGAGAGCTGGGAATGCAACCACTGCGACTATGGCTGCCTTTGCGACAGATAGTCGTAAACATCCCTTCTTCTATTGTGCCAGCTTCTTTAAAGTCATAATGTAACCAATTTGTTATCAAATAGCAAACAGTCGAAAACTGCTAGACTTTGGTTCCTGTCATATATGCATATGATCCTTTAATAAGACTAGTTAACGGTGATAAATCGACTATCCGATCAAACGTAATGCCAAACTGATTGTAGTCTTTAAACCATTTTTCGCTTGAGTGCTCTATTTCAATTCCCTCTTTTTTCAAATTGGGCTCATTTTCTATATAGAACCAAACTACAACTCCGCCTGTTTCCAAAGACGTATAATTTATGTCAATCCACAGAATGTTGTTTCTCCCAAACTGGTATGGTATATACAATTTACGGAATATCGGTGTAAGATTTAGCCTCTCTTTTTCAATGATTGCATCTATCTGCCTTTTAATGTCTTTTGCTATTTCCACTTTGCTATGAGAAGCATGCCCAATAGTTTCATATTTGTTCCAATCCCAATCTTCCATTACTCTGACCTTAGACTGCTGAGTACCCATTGTACTAGGCTTATCTACCGTAACCAAATATTCACCACTAACCAGCTTAAATCTAGAAATCTCGACGAGCTCCACATCGAAGGTTAGGAAATTTATTAAGTCTAGCAATTCATTGTCAAAAGATGGTGCAACAATCAGTACTTTCGGTTCCTTTTCAAGACCCATTTCCAGCTTTTGAATAGAATAGCCAAGATTACTTAATTTTTTAAGAAATTCTTTGTCTTGAGTTGCTTGATATTTTAGAGTATCTGGGTTAGTCTTAACAAAGTTATAATAAGGTAGTATTTGAGAAATGACGTCGACGCCTGTTTTTACATTTTTTAATTCTACTATTATTGGGTTTAAGTCAACGACGTCAACACCCCATGCGTCAATGCGCTTACCATTTGGTATGGTAATTTGGTGATTAATAAGAGCAACTTTACCTAGAAGGCTCTGGTTTTGCATAATGAAACTTTCAAAATCATTCGTTTCATTGGAAAACTGATGTTCAGGAATTTCTTCAATGTTACTTGAAGAACCAATTTTATACAGATTTGTCAAGATTAGCTGCCCTCGTCATATCGATAGACCATTTTGTCTGCTTCAGTCATAAGAACTTATCACGATATTAATCGAGCGGTTTCTTTCTTCTGTTTATAGAGAAAACAAAAGAAATTGGATCATAAAGTTGCTTCATTCTTTCAAATGATCGCTTTGGCTCTAATTTTTCTTACATTAAATCATCAAACATGCTGTCGGATTCCTCAGTTAGTTGGTCGTCCCAGCATTCCCAGCACATTCCCTCATACTGTTCGCTTTCTTCTTTGGTAATGACTCTGCCGCAAACTTCGCATCTTAGCTTTTGCTCATTACTCATAGAACTTCACTTATGGCTTCGTGTTATCTTGGCTCTTGGCCTATTTGATTTTTTCCTTAGGCAACTTTTCTGAGATAATTGTGGAGTGAGAAAATCTATATTATTTTAATGCATAATTAACAGACAAGGGTGGCTATCTCTGAAAGTGTTAGTTACGGGTAGTAGTGGTCTCATTGGTTCAGTCGCATGCTCGATGCTAGAAAATAAGGGATGCAACGTCATAACAATGGATACTCGTATCAATCCTACAAATTACGCGAAACCAGACTTCCGCAATTTGCTTGACTCAAACGAATTGTCAGGAGCCGTGAAAAACGTCGACGGCATTGTTCATTTAGCCGCTGTCTCTCGAGTGATCGATGCACAAGTTAACCAAGAGTTATGCCGCTTAACAAACGTAGAAGGTTTAAGAAACCTAATTTACTGCGCAAAAAAACAGGTAAAAACTCCTTGGATTGTTTTTGCAAGCAGCAGAGAAATTTATGGAGAACCTGAATATTTGCCAGTTAACGAGGATCACCTGCTAAAACCAATAAACGTATATGGCAATTGCAAAAAATTAGCTGAAGAAAAACTTACAGACCCAGTAACAAGTATTCCAGCTATTATTTTTCGGTATTCCAATGTTTACGGATCACCTTTTGATTATCCAACAAGGGTAATCCCAGCGTTTCTTTGGGGAACACTAACGGAGACGCCGCTTAGGGTAGATTCTCCAAGCCATGTTTTTGATTTCACACATGTAAAAGATGCTGCAGGAGCTATAGTGGCTGCAGTAGAAAAGTTAACTTCAGATGAGTTTGAAGGGCACAAAATATTCAACTTATCCACTGGAAAAGGAACTAGTCTAACTCAATTAATTGATGTTCTCAAAGACTTGACTGGCAAAGAATTAGAGACGGTAGCTGGCAAGAACAGAGACTACGATGTTTCTCGTTACATTGGAGATTGCAGAAAAGTCAAGAGAGAGCTCGGTTTCCAATGCCAAATTAGTCTGAAGGAAGGCTTAGATTTAATGATTGAAGAATGCCGGAAAGCTTGGAGGTTGCCTGACTGAGAATACTGGAGGTAATCCATGGCTACCCCCCAAGGTACAACGCCGGTTCAGAAATCTACACTCAAACAGTTTCACGACAGCTTTCCCGCTTAGGACACAAAGTAGCAGTTTTTTCGAGAATAGAAGACCCGTATCAACAAGACTTCAACATAACAAGCGAAAAAGACGATTTTGACCAGTCGATTCAACTTTTCTTAGTAAATCATGCACGTTCAAGAGATCGCTTTAGACACAGTGGCATGGATAAAGCATTCAAGACTGTCTTAGAAACTGTGAATCCTGAAATTATTCACATTAACCATTTAAGTCATCTTTCGACCGGGATCATAGACATCGCATTTAATGAAAAAATTCCGGTTGTTTTTACCTTACATGATTACTGGCTTGGGTGTCCTCGCGGACAATTCCTGCAAATGGCCCTAGGCGAGCCCCAAGTTTACCCTGAGTGCTCAGGGCAAGAAAACAAGAAGTGCGCTGTTCATTGCATGTCTCGCATGTGGGGTGGGGTTGATCTAATGGACGACGAAGCGTATTGGACCAGGTGGGTTGAGCTTCGACAAAAAGACATACAGCAGATAATCAAGAAAGTCTCAGTATTTATTTCACCATCTTTTTACTTAAAAAACAGAATTATTGACGAACTTGGAATTCCCTCTGACAAGATAATTTTTGAACCATACGGCTTTCAACTAAATAATTTGAAGGAAAGAAAAAGAGTAAATGAAAAACAATTTGTATTCGGGTATATTGGAAGAATCGATCCTTCAAAGGGAATAGATCTCTTAATCCGAGCATTCGGAATGACAACTGGCTCCGCTAAACTGAGGATATGGGGACGTACTTCACTGCAAGATACTCCCGCGCTCATGCGACTTACAAAAGAATTGCCAGAACATCGCCGATCTGAGGTTGAATGGCTGCCTGAGTATGAAAACAACCAGATAGTCAAACACGTTTTTAACCGAGTAGACTGCCTTGTTGTTCCATCAATATGGATTGAAAACTCTCCTTTGGTAATTCAAGAAGCTCTCCAAGCAAAAGTTCTAGTTATTACCTCAGAAAAAGGTGGGATGGGTGAATTAGTTAAAGACGGCGTCAACGGTATCACTTTCCAACATCGCTCCATCGAAGACCTTTCAACAAAGCTTCAATTCGTCATAGACAACCCACAGCGAGTGCCCCAGGTTTCTCAGAGGGGCTTCCTACACTCGGCAGATGGATCGGTTCATAATATAGAAGATCACGTACAAACACTTATCAAAATTTTCGAAAGCGCCATGAGAGAGACCTGATGGTTAGCCTGCAAAATAGTCCTTGGAGAATTACATTTGATACTAACCCCGACGATTGTAATCTACATTGCATAATGTGCGAGGGGTTTAGCAAATACTCAAGCCAAAACCACTCGCATCCAAGGCGGATGGATGTACAAATTATCGAAAAAGTGATCGAAGAAATGGCGCCACTAGGGCTAACTGAAATTATTCCATCAACTATGGGTGAACCATTGCTCTACGACCATTTTGATGAGATTATTGCTTTATGCAGGAAATTTGGCCTAAAGCTGAATGTAACAACGAACGGAACTTGGCCCAAGAGAGGTCCGCAAGGTTGGGCGGAAAAAATTTGTCCCGTTACCTCTGACATAAAGATATCATGGAACAGCGCAGACAAAAAAACCCAGGAAGAAATAATGCCTATTTCACTTTACGAGAAGCGATCAAGCGACCTAAAGCTTTTCGTTAAGACTCGAGACAAAATAGCTGAACGCGGTAATTATTGCCGGATAACCCTCCAAGCAACTTTCATGGAGCTAAACCTGCAAGGGTTGCCTGAATTAATAAAATTGGCTGCTGATATTGGTGCTGATCGCGTAAAGGGTCATCATTTATGGGTTAATTTTCCAGAACTTAAGGGACAAAATCTACGTAGAAACGATGATTCTATAGCAAGATGGAACGCTACGGTTAAACTCTGTGAAAAAATGGATGAGCATACTTCTCTAAATGGCAAACATATGTTTTTAGAAAATTTCACTGCAATCTCCAAGGATTATGTAACTGGGGTCTGTCCATTTCTTGGAAAAGAAGCATGGATAAGCGCCGATGGCACCTTTAATCCATGTTGTGCACCTGATGAAGAGAGGAAATCGCTCGGATATTTTGGCAATGTCAAAGATACAGGCTTAAAGGCACTTTGGGCAAGCGAGGAATACCGGAAGCTAGTTAACAAGCCGTTCGCAAACAAGATATGCCAAAAATGCAATATGAGAAAAGCACTCAAATTTGCTGCACACCCAGATAAGCCTAAATTATGAAAATATTGTAAATAATGACTGAATTATAGAGCTCTGTGAAAACTGCAGAAATTCATTTTACAATATTGTATAGACGTGTGCACAATTCGTTTTTTATAGTTTGTTAGCTAAGTTATCTTTGAGCAGGTTTGGGCTGGTACGCGTGTATACCATTGGTTTGGTGTCTTTGCGGGTTCCATGACCAT
>JBEKNP010000093.1:0-5935 GCA_049522695.1 Bathyarchaeia archaeon
GTTTGAGAAGGGCGGTTGGTGCAAAGAGAGGAAGAGGTCTTGTTCTCCTCAAATCTGCCCCCAAACCAGAAAATAAGACTTACAACCACTTTACACCAATAAAGGGACAAGCCAGCGCGCTAGCAAACAAAAGCGGTTACTGCCGTAGTTGTTATGGTCGTCTTGTTCTTCATGTGAAGAGTACTGAAGCTCATATGAAAGACAAACAATTGAGACATTAGTCAGTGAAGAAGTCCCCTTGTTTGCGAAATATTTGAGAAATGAACGAAAAGATTGGATTCCAAGAATAGGCAATTAAAACTGCGTGGATAAGTTGTTAGTTAAGAAACCTTAACTGTTCTCTTAGCGGAACAAACTGTTCTCTGAGAAGAGCTAAAAGTAGCCTTTCAAGTATTTCTACAGGTCTGAAATGAACAAAGCTCTAAAAGCTTTAGCCATAATAATAATCTTAGCGATAGCTATAGTTGCTGTGAGTTGTGTTATTAATTTTAAAGCTTTAACAACCGAACCGTCTTCTATTTCTTCACCCAAACCAACATCAACACCTGCAACAACACCTAGAACAAATAATGTAACAGTATCAGGCTTAATCATTAGTCATGGCTTAACAATTCCACCAACAGAAGTACAGTTCATAAACACAGAAACCCACGAAGTCTACAAAGCACCAATAAACCAGTTGTATTATTCCTATATTATATCCCTTCCAGGTAATCAAACATACGGAATAGAGGGCGACTGGAACGGTAGAACATTTAACGCTACAGGTTTACCTATGGGTGCTATAACAATGCGATGTGATAATGGTTCCCCAGTTTTAAATCTATACAATGCCAACAGTTCAATCATACAAAACCTTGAGGTTGGGCAATAATAGGTGCCCATGTTGTGTGTGCATTAAAATTTAATCCAGCCAACCAACATAAAAATTAGAAAAAATTAGACCTTTTTTGAAAAAGGTTCCAGGTCGTAATATTAGGTTTATAATTTTTAAAAATGGCAAAAAGTGTTCACTTAATTCGGCATATGCATATCACATAAGGTTAAGGTATACTATAGAGAGTATCGGAATCGAGTAAACACATTAAAATGTAAAAAAATAAGAAAAATAAAATAAAAAAGATATGAAAAGTTACCGCGTTGATTAATCAACTAATACTATGAGGGGTAAAAAAGGAGAGGTTTTGCCATGATGTTTGAATGGTGTTTTCTTTATGATTTTTGTCTTTTTAGTGCTGCTTTTTAATTCTTAGCACCTTCAGCAATAAGTTCTTGATTATTTTGCAGAGTTTTCAAACTTCCCTGAAAATCATTTTTTAGTATTTGCATGAAATCATGAAAGTAAGAACGGTGAACTACGTCTACAGTAAATGTCTCAATTTTTTTACAATAAGGACAAAGATAATTTAAATTGTCTCCTGACAAAACTATTACAGCTTTTTAGCTGTCGCCCGATTAAACTAATACAGTTTTTCATTTAGGGTTCTGTTAAGCGCGCTTTTCTGTTAAGTTTCGTAGGATGTTGTTCTCGGTGTTTTTCTCCATGTTAACTTTCTTGGGATAAGACGCGGCTTGATTTATTAATATGTCAAAATAAATATTTATTTACCTTTGCCAACTTTATACTTACCCATTCCACAATCAAGACATTTTATTTCATTGTCTGTGTTTTCAATGTTGCTACTTCCACAGTAAGGACAAGGACAATCTTTTACAAATTCTTTAGACATTAATCCTATCTCCATCTAATCTGTATGATAACGCCCTAAAAAATTCAAAGTTGATTAACGTCTGCCCTTCTTCTTCAAGTAACAATCGCTACAGAACTGCTCGCCGCCCTCGAAAACATTAGCGTTTCCTCCACAGAAACACTTGTTACCCAGCACAGTCATAACCTGTGATTATCTCTAGTCATATTTAATGCTTTACTACGAACTTTGCTCTATAGGGTTCTGTGAAGTCTCCGTTTTTGGTTTGGGTTCATGTGAAAAATCGTTTGGTGGTTTAGTTCTGGATTAAAATTTAATCTTTCTCTCAATTCACAAAACAAAACCTCAAATATCGACAGAGTCACTTTTTTCTCGATTACAATCAAAGCAGGTCAAACGTAGGTTTGACTCTTCAGAGCTTCCACCCTTTGAAACAGGTATTTTATGGTCGAATTCAACTTCCTCATCGTTGAGATGTTTACCACAGTGCTGGCATGTATAGTTATCCCGTCTTACTATCCGCATTTTTATTGCGAATGGAATGAATCGTCCTCGACGCCTTGGTTTAGAAGTTTCAGTAAACCCCTCAGAAACAAAAAATACAGGACAAACATGACCAAATTCTTTACATGCCATACTCTCTACGTCTTCAGGAATCTTTTTAACGTAATCTTTTGGATTGAAGTTAGAAACCTCTTCTTCGAACATTTTACGTCGTTTTTCATCCAGTGGCGAGCCATCCCCCAAAAGTTTAGTTTTTAAACATTTCTTTGCATAGTTAAGGTAGTTTTCTCCAAGTTTAAGAGTAAGAGGCAAAAGTGGAAAATCTTCGACGAGTGGTCCATAAGGACAATACTTAATTTCCCAACAAGGTTTACAGACTCTTTCAGTTATTGCTTTAATTTCTGAAGTGAACTTCTTGTCTGACATGTTAGCTGGAAATCCTAGCTTTTCTTTAATCCTTTCATCAATCAAGCTTCGCAACGCTTCACTGTCGTATATTTGAATTGCTAATAGCTTAAGCATGATTACCTACTTCTTTTTTTCTATGTGTTGTGTGGTGTCGTGTCGTGTGGTGCGGTGGTGGCAGTGGTGAGTGTGTTGAGGGTATGAGTAGGAGTAGGAAGAAAAGGTAGGCGTAGTTTAGTCAGGTGGTTAGCAGTGGTTAGAAGATTCTGAGAGAGAAAGATTAAAATTTATCCACAAAAAATACTGGTTTACAAAATTAGTTTAAATCTTCCATAAAAGAAAAGTGAACCTGATTCACTTGCTGTTAAGAAGTTGGTAGGCGCCTAATTAGTGACATCAGAGCGTTTAGGGTTTGCTGAGGCTCTGGACTTTCTTTGGAGAAAAGAAAAATGCAAATTCTTTCCAAGGAACTTTGTGTGAATTTAACCAGAGCCTTCTCAGCCCTTATTCTTTTCCGCATTGCTTTAATGGAACTAAAAAAGGGGAAAGTGAAGTTGTGTTCGTTGATTTCACTTTATGATCGTTTTCTATTGAGCATCAGCAGAATCAAAGCGCCGATTATGATTATTACGATTATTATTGCTGCTACTCCTAACTCTACAGTCCCTGTTGATGCCAGGCCTGTTGGTGGTGAAGCTGTTGGAGCTGGTGTTGCCGCGGGCGAGCTTGCGTGGACGTATGTGCCTGCAGATGATGGCCAGTAGCCGTTGGTGCCAGCGAACGTAGCGTAGATTGTGTAGTTGCCGGTGATGTGTGGGGTCCATATGAGGCTGTAAGTGCCGTATTCATTGGTTGTGGCGGTGCCTATTGGATAGTGGTTTCCGTTGGAGTCTAAGACCGCGAGTTGTACTTGAACGCCTGTAAAGTTGAGTGGCTCTGGTTGCTGCTGGTAAACGTAGCCCATCCACGCGCTCATGCTAGCGTCAGAAGCAACTGGAACTCCATTTGGAAAGTCTGCCGCCTGCTCAGTTTGCTTTACACCAGCGGAAATATCCATTACTGTACCTGTTATCGTTATCGGTGTGGCGGTTGTTACGCCTATGTCGGGTGCGGTAACTGTGGTGGCGCTTGGTCCTCTGCCGACAACGTAGACTTGGTTGTCGTAACCGTTAAAGAATGTTGCGTAGCCGTCTGCGATGGCAAAGCTGTCAGACAAGAATTCGCCTGTGTAATCTGAAAGAGTCCAGATTTGTTGTCCGGTTGTTGCATTGATAGCACGTACTAATGCACCCTTGAAAATCGGTGTTTCGATGGTGTGCTCGGTGGTAACCTCGTACACTACTCCGTTACCAATAGCGTTTACGAAGGTTGGATAATAACCGAAAGGCGTCTCAACACCCGAATTTGTACTGTTGCCTGCGCCGCCGTTACCGTAGGTCCACAATAGATCTCCAGTTTTCGTATCATAACAGTAGAGTATTCCTCCATATGCACTGCTGTAGAGTTTGCCGTAAGCAATTGCATCAGCTAAACTGCCTGACCCTGGGCTGCCATAGTAATCAAGTGCCTGTTGAGATGCAGTTGGACCCCAAAGTTTATCGCCTGTAGACAAACTGTACCCAACAAACTGCATAGTTTCCCTGTATTCTTCAACGAAGACATTGTTCACTGGGTCGATTCCGGCTTCTATGACGGTGATGTTACCTGCTGGTGGTTGTAGTGTATTCGACCACAACTTCGCACCCACTGAACCAACAGTTGCGTTGAGGTTGATACCCCAGTATGTATAAGGCGTGTCGCTTGCTGGACCAAAGAAGAGGTCTGCACCGTTTGAGGGCAGATTGCCCGAGTAGCAAAGCAATTCATCACCAAGGATAGCTCCAACTTCAGTTACGGGTGTTTGCCCGTTGAGCGTCGGCACCGAAACGTTAAAGTCTAGCAAGCTTGGCACATAAAGGGGTGCACCCTCATAAGTCACATAACCTCCTGTCCAAGCTCCGTTAGTTACTGGTGGAGGCAAATCCGGCGTTGTTGATGGACCAGAGTATAGATCGTCCCAAAGTCTAGATGAGTTCCACTCTTGCAGATACCAGTTTGGACTCGTAGGCGTACCATAGTTTACAAGGGATAGTACCAGATATTCACCTTCCGGACCGAGTAGTGTTACGCCTGAGGGAACGTTGGTTACATTGAACAGCGAGTCTCCTGTGTCTCCATCATAAACTTGCCAACCCGTGAAAGTGACTGCAACTAGCATTGGTGGCCAAACTCCGTGTTCGTTGGGGTCTTGAGCGTCGTATATGTAGCCGAATCCTAGTGCAGGTACGGCAGTGCTGCTCCAGATTTGCTGTCCAGTTTGCAGGTTAACGCAGACGGTTGGTCCACTTGAGGGTTCAGTGGTACTGATTGGTTCAGTGTAGTAGAGCATTCCGTCGAGAATTATCGGATTGTCGAATCTTTGTTCGTACGCGGACCCCTCGAAGTAAGTGTCTCCTTGTATGACAAAGTTGTTTCCTCCGACGACTCCGCCACTTTGAAGAGGCTTAGTCCACATAATGTGAGCAGTCAGAGGCCCTACATCTTGCGTTGGGAACTGTTCCTCGTTGGCTCCTAAATTGGGTGAGTTGCCGATGCCACTGTAGCCAGGCGAACTTACACCATATGAAACTCCCCCTAGCCAGTTTGATGAAATCGTGTACCAGTTAGGGTTTTCTCCGTATATTGGGCGTGTCCAGTAATTCGTCGGAAGCGGAGTTGCCGGTATCGGGGCTATTGGCGTTGATTGAACAGTAAGATTAGTTGATGTAGAGGTGGGCTCGTAATATGCCCCTAAGTATGCATTGTTAGGTCCTACGACGGTCATTTGTGCTGGGAAGGTGTAGGTTTGACCTGGGAATATGAAGGTGAGAATGTACGTGCCGGCAGTTGTTGGAGTGAACGAATAGTCTTGTGCCGATGTTGGATCCGACGTGACTGCAGGCAATGGCTCTGTAGTGTTTTTGCCGTCAGGTGCCGTTACGATAAGTTCGTAGCCTTGGAATCGGATGTTGTTGGTAAGGGCTGCGCCGAATATTATCTGGTTCATCCACATGATAACTTCCAATGATTGACCTACACCGACTGGGTTAGTTGAAACGCTAATGTAGGCGTAATCGTTAACGGTAAGGGCTGCTTTAGCAGTTGGCACTAGCATCGTTGAAGCTGACATTGAAAATATTAATAGCGCTACGATTGCAATAGCTCCTGTTTTGTTTTTGAAAATTGCCCTTTTTATATTTGACATTTTGTTTTTTTCTCCTTTTCTGTAAGTGACCTTT
>JBEKNP010000094.1:0-5778 GCA_049522695.1 Bathyarchaeia archaeon
AAACCAAAGATCTTATGTATAATATCGGTGAATTCCTCAATGTGCTTTGGAATTTCGTTTTTTGGCATGCCAAAGTTATTTTCTAACTGGAAATATAACGCGTTTTTAACTGGTGTGCCCAAAGACGTTAATGCTTCATCAACCGCTTCAATTAAATACTCATCAAACTTTCTTTGTAGTGAAATTTTATCGGATAGCGCATCTTTGCTATTGTCATTGTCACCTATTTTTTCAGTTTTCTCGGAGTCAATGATTCCTATATCTATCAAGTCCGGCTTATTGATTGAGAGTGAAGTTGCTGTTAATGAAACTTTGATGTTTTTTTGGTCTGAAAAATCGTATTCCCTTTTACTTCCCGTTTCATTTTTTTCCGAGTCGGTTCGTTTTTGCATACTCTTTTCCTTCAATTTTCCTTTAGCGATTTTTTGGGGTTTCGCCTAATGATAAAACCCTTCATCGATAGCTTCAAGTAACAAACTACTGAAATTGGCCTTTCCTTTGCTCGATTGCGAAACCAAACTTTTCTACTCTCCTTACTTGCTGATTGATTTAACAGCTTTTTCTCAATAAAAAGTGGGGGATTAAGTTTTGAGTGGGAAACTTGGGGTTTTATCCGAGGAACTGTTTTATGTATACCTAGAAGAGGACAGAGCGAACCTGGGCTGAGCAAAATTTCAAATTCTTTGTGGATGCCCTCAATGATCTTGTATCCGTGCGTAGATCCCCCGTTTAATATAGCCAGAATTACGATATCCAAAAAAGCCTTAAGTTGCCTTTCGGCAATCTTGTTTACATCCATCACATTTTGAGATGAAAACATAATACGATACCAAACAAGCTTAGTTATACAAAGCTTATACGTACTATGAATTAACCCACGGCGAAATTTTATGAATAAATATTATATTTGATAATAATACAAAATACTGAACATTCCAAATGCAAAAACTTGGATATAGTAAAACGGCCTTCTTGGTCTTTGTTGACAATATGGCTGCACTTAATCTTGCATTGTTAAGGAGTTGGTCTTGGAGCATCAGCCTCATTGTTAGCTGAAAACATGAATTATAAATTCATAGTATTAATATGCGATTTAAACCAATGTTCATGACAAGCAGTGAATCTTGCTAAAATAATTATAACTCCTCTATCCCTCCTTCCCCCGAAAAGCAAGATTCGCTAGCTTGACAGTAGCAACATGGAAGAAGCGTCAAAGACTCTTTCCGAAATGCAGCAAAGAATAGCTTCTAAACTAAGAGCGGTAGGAGCCAATTCAGGAGATAACGCAGTTACACTCCAAGAGGCCGGCTTTGACTTTCCGGAACAAAACTGGGTGAACTATATCGCTGGAGGATTATTTGCTCCGGTAAAAAAGACAAAAGACAAACGGTATTACGTTGCAACCTATTATTAAATTTAGTCCGTACAATGCCAGACATCTATCTGAACTGGCAGAAAGTTGATTTTCGCGTGCGCCGTTTGTCGATTTTCCTTCAACGATGCAAAGATGAAGAGAAAAGAGTTTCATTACATATGACCTGAGCAAAAGGCGAATTGCGAAATCTTGAAAATCGACCACACCAGAAGCAAAGTCCTGTCGAAAAACATGTGAGATAGAAATTATACAATTTAGATTCATTTTTTTAGCCCACTGCCGGTTTAGCGTTTTCTTAGCATCTTTTGAACAGTTTCTTCTAGCAGTTGAAAGACGATATCAAGGTCTATCTCTAAGAAGGGAAAGCTAGATATCTATCGTTCATTTTTGTGTGATTTCATTCTTTCATAACTGTCAAGATCCATATTCACGGTACATATTTAGAGATAAAAAGGGGTATATAATGAAACAGCCTAACAAAGACTTGAAGAAATGGCTCAAAAATTACTGGGAGTTCGCATGAAGAAAGTAATTTGTTGCAAAAATTATTTAGAAAAAATAATGACTGAAGAATGTACATTCTGCCAATCCATCGATCTATGCGATTTCAAGGCTATGACAAATAAAAATGCTCTAGTGATCGCATGAAAAAGCAAATATCCGCCCCTGACGAATTTCTTTTTTCTTAGTAATCTGGAATGGTACAGCAACCTGGGAGCGTCAGCATGTCGCGCGTATTGTTCCGAAAATGATCAAAAATGGTAATAATTCAGTTCTTGGCATTAACAATTGTTCCTGTTCTCCATTTGGAATCCATGCCCTCAAAACCGACCCAACCTCTGATCGTTGGATTAAAACCATTTCTCACCAGTTAAGGAACACTCATGCGCGCTAAACAATTATTTAATTTGCCCGTGCCCTATTCCCATAGTTGCGCCAATAGCTGCAAGCCTCTCTGAAGCGCACATACTTCCTGTTGGCAAAGGCTTCTGCAATTTAGAATTCCACTAAAAGTCATTTGGCCAAAAACTCGTTTCCCAGTCGGTGAATAAACTATTGTAGCTTCACTGATAACTCGATGTCTGTATCGCCCATTCTTTACAACTTCAAGAATCTAACAGAAAGCGAAATAAAGCTGCGTTAACGTTCTATTCGCACATCATGTGGCGATTTAATTGTCGTTTTGACTTATGGAGCCTTGAATAAACCTTAAATACTACTTTAGACTTTCTTACAGGCAGTTCCAGTTTATTTGAGGCAGATGAATAGACATTGTCAGAATTGGACAAGACAGATCTGTTAATGGGTCTGGGTCTAAGTCCTAATCAGGCAAAAGTTTATCAAACCCTCCTTAAATTAGGCGAAGTTCCAGTTGGTCTGATAGCGAAATCTTCTTCAGTAAGGAGAGAAGACGTATACAAGGTTTTGCCAGCACTTGAAAAGATGGGTCTAGTAGAAAAGCTACTAGGCAAACCAGCCATGATTAGGGCGACTCCTGTTGCCGGTGCTTTGGCTTCCTTAATAGTTGATGAAAAAGTCAAATCTGATGAAAAAATAGCCTCAATGAAAGTGAAATTCAAAGCCATATCTAAGACAATGGGGGTACAGCCTATTGTTGTGGGTGAAGAAAAAAGTCTCTATGCTCTAATACCAGAAGGTAAAGCAGTCATCGCTAAATTAGCCAGTTTAATCGCCAGCTCTAAAATTAATGTTTTCTGGATTGGCACCACGAAAGAAATCTCACATGTCACATCTCTTCTTTTCGCTGAAATCAAAAGCGCAATTCACAACAAAGTGGAAGTTAAAATGATTATTGAAGATTTCAAACCCGATGAACCCCAAAGGAAACAAATGCAACACACTATAAACATCGAATCTGCTAGCATCAGGTTTCACTATCAACCCCTGAACCGGTTCACAGTCTTTGATGGCAGAGAAGCCATGATTTCAACCACCAGAAAAAGCAACCCTGAAGATACTTCAGCATTGTGGACAACCGACACCAACCTTATCGGCGTGCTTAACGGATACTTTGAGACTGCGTGGAGTGAATCTGAAGAACTAAAACAAATCAATATAGCAACAAAAATAAATTATCGATAACAAACGTAGATTCACAAACAACTATTGAGTATAGCTTGGTATTGGTAAGTTACGTTTTATATCGCTTCAAACAATCCAACTTCTTGCAAGTTTACCAATATCAAATCGTTGAAAAAGTATGCGCCTTTTTTTAAAGAAACGAAATGTGTTTTCCCAATAATTTATTCCTGAAATCTGCGAGGATTAACAATATTCTTTCTGCTCATTCCAGTCAGGTTCCTTCTTTGCTTTGGTTGAAGGAATTTCACTTCTAATTCTCACTATGGGAATCACCTGGTTCAGTCCTTTAAAGCATCTGATCAAGTACAAGCCACGCCCCGTAATCGCATACACAATTTTATCTCGCCCAACATACCTCTCTTCAACTGCATCTTGTTTAATCAGAAAATCAAAATAATTCTTTATTACGTTGTAGTTGACATCAGCCTTTTGCATTACATGAGTTATCTTTAGAGGACCATTACTACCCAATGTTTCGAGAATACTCAAACACGTTTCCAGTTTGGATCGTCTCAAATTTAGGTCTCCCTTTTTCGATGTTGAAGTACTGTTTTAACGTGTGATATCATAAGTGCTCTTATTCTGCCTCACAAAGGCAGGTCGACCAATTAATGCTTGCTTCGAGAGTAAATACGAATGAATGCTCATCGTGACTCTATAAGAATCAAGAAACTAAATATTGTTTTGTTCCCTCATTTTTATTAGTGTAAGTTGGCTTAGCAGTTCACTGATTTTGCCAGATGTGATTACGTTCTTTTTGGTGTTTCTTTCTGTTTTTCTGTGTTTGGCAACATGAGCTTGGATGGCGCGATTCATAGCTTTCAAATCGGGTACTACAAGTATTTCGGCTCCGCATTCGCAACTAATGATTGGCAAGCCTTCCTTCAAATGCTTATCCGCATCAGCGATGTCGCCTTCCAGAATGTTAGCATTTCCTATTGCCTCAGTTGGCAACACTCTCCGAAGCTTCTCAACTCTAGTCTGATTCATTTGAACTTGACAATCTCCATCCGGTTTTTTAATGGATAGCTATATTTGAGTAAATACTTTTATGTTCATGTCTGTATAACCCTCCATCTACAAGCCTAAAATATCTTCGGAGGCATGAGTGGCCTTATTTTCTGTTAAGCAGGCACCTGAAACGCTTGTGGTTGCACAGCTCTACACATGAGTTATTTATCGAAATCAGAGTGTATTTCATGCACACCCTGAATCTGCTTCCGAGCCAAGAAAACTGTATGTGAGAACTAATTTTGAGCGCCAGTCTTTATCTGTTAAAGAAACAAGATGGGCGAACGGAAGTCACAATGAAAGCAGAAGTTCAAGTATTTATGGTCGATCTGGACAGATCAAATGATTATCCTCTAAGTTTTGTCTGTGCCTTCCCCAAAAGGCAAAATCGCAGGGAAAAACTCAGATTTTCGGTAAAATTTTTGGAACAAGCAGCTTGGAAGTTACTAGAAACCTCCTTCAGAGGGCCTCAAAAAGGGAAAAAGATGATGAAAACCAGAAAAGAGCTTACGAAACGATTAAAGGTACTGAAACCGACTCTGACTGACAAGGTTATACCAATTAATTAAGAAATTTTCAGTTTTAACAACAAAATCGTACTCAAGTTTCTCCATTTTGTCAAATGCTTCTCCAACCGATGACCCAGTTTCCAGTTGAAATGCTCCCGCCAGTTCAAGGATTAGTTTAGAAATTCTCAGAATATAAGCGTCACCGTTTATATGTAAAACCCGAATTGTTGATCCTCTGGTTATCCATCGATGGATCCATTTTCTTTCTTGTGTTCAAAAAGTTGCATCTCCAATGGGTATTCTGCTACACAAACTAGCGGAAATTGAGTGTTTGAAAAGGTGTTGGCCTCTGGTTTTCCTTTTCAACCGTTGGAAGCGGTTGCATTAATTCTTTCCAGCCTTCGAGCAATGTCAAACCTTTCCGCGTAATCGAGTTGACTATTCATTCTCTTTTTCCAACTTTATGCTCTTTGATTAGACCCTGTTTTATCAGGAACTCTACGTTTTTGCTCAATACATCGCAGTTCAGATTGGCTTTGTACATTATGTGAATTAGCTTCAATAAGCCTTCTAGCCAACATCTTTAGGATGTCTAAAGCTGCACCTATGTGAAGTCTATATTTATTCTTTCCTGTCCCTCGTCTCCTCTTCTAACTATTTATTCTCCTCGCAGCTTCGATAAAGGGCACGCACCTATTCGACCACTAAGAGGGTCACTATGGCGACGCATCCAGGCACCCTTCAATCATGCGGACGTCCACAACCTGGGACAGCGCGCTA
>JBEKNP010000095.1:0-5759 GCA_049522695.1 Bathyarchaeia archaeon
AGGGTTTCCTCTTCTTTTAGTCTCAGCTGGAACTATCGCTTTGTTGACGAAAAGCCTGACAACCTCACAGGCTTCCATAATAGAACATGATCGGGGGCAGCTTAAATTCTGCACACCCCTATTCTCTAATTTAAACTAAAACAAGGAAAAAGAAAAGCAGTTTATTTCCACAGTTTTTTGCCGGTCAACAGCCAAATGATTACTAAAATTACGGAAATTACAAGCAATATTTATAAACGGACCTACCCTGGCAAAGCAAAGAACCCAACCAAAGTACCACAATAATAACAGCAAGCGTCAACCACACATTCATAACAAGCTCCGACTAAGTCTTAACTACTGGCCTTAAGTACATGTGAAGTTGATCTTTTGAAACTTTTAAGTGCAATCCATTGTCTGTCCAGCGGGCAACACCTTTCTCTAGGGATGAAACGGCTAGCATATTTCGTACTCCGCCTTTCTTTACGCCAAGCACTGATTCAGCTATTTCCTTATTCAATTCGATTTCAAGATGTGTTATTTTCCACTCTTCCGGATCTACTTCTATACTTTTGACTGTGCCGATTTTCTCGTCTAACGCAAACACACTTCTATTTATAAACTCTCTAGTCCTCATACTTGTCTATCCCTCCTTTCCACGTTCACGATTTGAGTAATGTTATAATGGTCATGGCAGAGTTAAACGCTTGTGACTGTGAGTCCCCACCAACGTTCTAGCTTTTGTGCCTGAGCTAAACGGTCCAATGCTACAAAGAATTTGGAACTCGAAACCAGGTTCTGGTGCTTCTTAGGGTCATTGAAAGAAGCGGTGCATGTCGGGTGATTTTCTTCTAAGTAGTGCATATCGGGTGATAAAATCATTTTATCATGTTCAAAGGATGACATTTTTTGCCTTCTTTATCTTTCGTGAAAGCTCTTAATGGTTCCGCAATGGGGGCATTGAACCGCTAAACTTTGAACTTGATTTAGAAATATGTTCCTAGCAAGAATATAGTTGCATTTAGGGCATGTTTCAGTGCAATTGCCAACACCTTGAAAAGCTATAACTCCCTTTTTGGGGGCAACCACAGTTTGGTTTCCCAAACCAAACACATTTACATCAGGCGAAGGAAGAAACATCGTTTTGTCAATTGAAATTGTTCCTACCGCTAAAAGGATATTTTTTGGGTTGTTCATTTTATTACCTTACCTCACCTTTTTGGGGTTTTACCTCTATTATTAATTCGCTACCTTCTGCTTTTAAAATCCACTCTAGTTTGTCGTATTCGGTTAAGCCGAATTGTTGTACTATGCTTCGGGGAACTGTTGTTCTTAGGGATTCGTTTTTGGTTGTGGCTTTGTTTAGATATGTTATTTCTCCCATTTGGTTTTACCTCTTTACAGGCATTCCTTAAGGCATTACACCTATATTAAAGTTACCTCTTAGGTTACCTCAATATTTATTAAGGGGTATGCTATAAGGTAACTATTGAGGTAAAGCGTATGATGAGTCACCTAACAACCACAAGAGAAGAACGGGGTCAAACAATAGCCCAAAGCGGTCAAGTTAAAAGAATAGACGATTTTCTTTATGTTGTCAAATCTCAATCGGGAAATGGAGATTACGCTGTTACAAAAGTTGATGATGAATGGGTTTGCCAATGTCCCGACAACACTTTCAGACACTTAATTTGCAAACATATTTTTGCGGTTGATTTCTCAAACAAACTAAGAAGCCAAGTAGAAACCAACAGAGTGATTCAAGAAGTCAACATTCACAATTGCCAGTTTTGCGGTTCAGAAAACATAGTCAAGAACGCAGTACGTCATAACCAAAACGGCGATATTCAACGTTACAAGTGCAAAGAATGTGGAAAACGCTTTAGCATTAACTTAGGCTTCGAGAAAATGAAAGCTACCCCTCAAATAGTCACTTCTGCCATGCAACTATACTTCACAGGAGAATCATTCAGGAACGTTCAGAAATTCCTAAAGTTGCAAGGCGTAGAAGTTGACCACTCAACAGTTCTCCGTTGGGTCAAAAAATACGTAACCTTAATGCAGAATTACGTACAGAACATAAAACCCAATGTTAGCGATACATGGAGAGCCGATGAATTATACGTTAAGATTAACGGCAACCTCAAGTATCTTTTCGCCATGATGGATGATGAAACTCGTTTCTGGATAGCCCAAGAGGTTGCACAGACAAAAGACAAGCATGACGCAAGAAACTTACTAAAAATGTCAAAAGAATTGATGGGAAAGAAACCAATGACTTTCATAACTGATGGATTGCCAACTTACCATGATGCGTACAAAAAAGAGTTCTGGACATTAAAAGGTCCAAGAACCGAACACATAAGACACATAAAACTTAGTGGTGACATGCACAATAATAAAATGGAGCGTATGAACGGAGAAGTCAGAGATAGAGAAAAAACCATGAGAGGACTAAAAATTGATGATACAACAGTTCTGAAAGGTTATCAGCTTTATCATAACTTCATTAGACCGCATGAAGCTTTAAACGGCAAAACACCCAGCGAAGCATGCGGAATAACTATAGAAGGCGAAAACAAATGGAAAACCCTAATACAAAATGCAAGCAAACATTCTTTAAGGAATTAAGTGGTTTTTAAAGAAGGTTGAATCATTTTTGTTATTGACTATGCGTTTAACAGGTAGGTATGTCTAGTAGTGATACGGATTCTGTTCGATTAAGGTACATGAGAGATTAGAGTTAAGTATTTCGCATTGTAAGTAAAAGTATCATGAATATCAAAATTTTAAATATGTAAAGGTGCTTTTATAATCTGAGGGTAAGTCTTGAGTCTCATAACTGTAACACCTGACAAAAGTGAATTAATGGGTGCAAGGGATTTATCTCAGAATATTATCCAAGAACTAATGAAAACAGAAACACTAAATGTTGTAGGTATTGGTAGCAGCATCACTTTAGCAATAGCAGCAGTAGACCTATCCAGAAATCTAGCAAATGTAAATATTCAATCTATTTCGCTAGACTATATTCATTTAACAGCTAACTATGTACCAGAAGCGATATTCCTAGAACTTAGTAAAAAACCATCAAATCCCTCTTCTTCGGTAAATGCCTTTGAAACACAATTATTTGATGATAAAATCGCAAAAACGGTTGCAGTTCATAGAGGTGATGGGGTAGAAACAATCACAAATCAAATCCTTTGGAAACTAAAAAAGTGTGATACGATTAAAGTAATGGCTTCTGGCTTTGCAATTATGACAGCAGTAAGGTCAACATTACAGGTTATTACTTCTGGAATAACAAGAGAACAGGTGGGAATTAGTGCAATAACAATCGATTCCATTGAAAGAAAAACGCCAATAGATTCTTCTATCACTAAAAGGGTACCTGCCATTCAGATTTATTTAGAAAAAGGTCAAAAAACAGAATATCCCGCTAATCATAAAGAAATCATACAAAAAGTAACCACAAGGTAGGCAACTTGGGAGTAGTCGCCATCGACCGTAGCGGCAACCTTACTGATGCAGCTTTTTGGGTTGTTGCGGTTAGAAAAGAGGATAAACAAAACCATAGGGCGCTTGAAATAAGTCAATCGGACTTTCAAAACTACATCAAAAAATGTAAATCTCTTAATTACAGAGAAAAAATATCTGCCGCTATCATTTATGAGTCTTTAAGACCTATAATACAAAGTGGAGATTCCGTGGAAATAGACAAGGACTATTTGGGTTATCATGCCGAAGATGTGAAAAAATGTCTTAAAAGGTTACTAAACAAATTCAAAAACAGTGATCCCGCTATAGGTTTTTTCAGTAAGCCAAATGATGACTGGAAAGAACATGTTAAGTTAGCCGACAGAAAATCGAAACAAGCTAGGAAAAAGAAATTAAAAAATCCACGTGTTAAGAAATGCCCAGATTTATCCACTTTGTTAGATGCCCTTAAAATCTATTAGATTTATCTGAACAAGTACCTCATCCGTCCATGAGCACCGTTTCATTGCGCACTCGGCGGTCACTCATGGGCAATCATTTGAGGAGAACCAATTGTAGAACCTGCAACCTTTTGTTGCAAGGGACTCCCCTGCACGGTGTCCACAAGGAAGCTATCATAAAGCCCTCGGGAAGAGGCTAGTAATATTCGTTTCATTGCACCTTATAGTGTTTCGCGGAATCGTCTGAATACTTCTATACATTCCAAATTCCAAATTTATACAATAAAATAATATCCCGAACTGTAACCCGTTAGTCTGCAATCAGCTCCATTATTGGAATGTGTAAAAGTTGCTTATAATCTTTATTACTTATAGGTAACTTTGCAAACATAAGACTTTGTTGAAAACTTGACGGTATTTTTTCGAGATTCTTTTTTTCTAAGTCGGTATCGAACAGAATCTATCAAGACCTACCATCAACCGAAAAGTAAAAGGGAGAAGAAACTGACGGAGAGGTAACAGAACCCTAACCGAAAATTTTAAACAAACTTCTTAGAATACACTACTCCATTACAAGAGGGAGCTAATGAAAGTCACAGCAAGAGGTACTATCAAATTTCTTGCTTTTATCTTATTATTGGTGATTGTTGTAACTTTGACTTTTGCAGCAATTTTTAATATTTTTGACATCCCCTTTCCTATACTAAATCAGCCAAGTCAACTTGGTTCAATCAAATCAATATACCTTGAATACCCATTAAACACTGCACCGATACTTTACTCGAATGGAAGTATTTCTGGTCTTCCATTGCTTTCCGTTGACATTAGTTATCAGTATAGAGGTATTTTAGTTGATGGTTCAGTTGTAAATGTGGGCGCTGTAGGTTATGTATATCCTGACGGTCAAAAAATGTTGGTAGAACCAGGTACAATATACTCAAATAATACTGTACTTATGAACTATACAGTGGTTGTTGGATTTGAAGGAGCTTATTACGTTCCGAATCCTGCTGTGAAATTGCCAATGCCTTATGTGAATGGTGAATTTTTAGTTAATTTGCAACCTGAGAATAATTCTGTCGTTCTTTATAATCAGCCTTTAGAGGTACTACAATCCGTTTCATGGAGTTCTCAAGGAAACTATTATCCTTTTATCGAGGTAATATTAACGAATGGAACTACGTTAACACAGACATACCCAAATGAAACAATATATGTCGGTGATTCTAGCATAGTTCAGCAAGAACATTATTCTAATATTAACACTTGGTTAACTATCGCTTTATTCTTTTTCGCATTAGTGGAAACGCCTAAGTTTTTGGTGCGCTTACTCCCTGACGAATGGCAAACACGATTAACTATCAGGGTCAAGGAGAATCAGAAGCCCAATACAAACGCCACCACTGAGAATCAAACCAAGACCCAAGAGAGTAAAGAAAAAGAAGGGGCTGAGTAGCGTAATCACTTTAATTCCAAGAAGAAACAGCAAGAGAAAAGTAAAAAACCAATCAATAATCCCAAGACAGATTAAGTCAATGCCAACATTAGCAAGTTTTTCGGAGTTTTTCTTTTTTGTTGACAGAATAAATTTTCTTAAAATGCCTCTGAGGTTCTGTAAACTTAGCGAGTCATGACCCGTCATTCACCGAACCCCCCCATGACCCCAAGACGCACCAGAACCCGAAACCACAAAAGAAATAAAGATCTCAGGTTAGTTTTCAGCTTTTTCCCAGTCGGATTCAAACCCTGTTCTCAGCACGCCAATAAGGTTGCTGTTGTTTGTCCAAAGAGAAGGGCTCTCACCTAATCCCGTTTCTTTGGAAGCAGTAATCAACGCTT
>JBEKNP010000096.1:0-5663 GCA_049522695.1 Bathyarchaeia archaeon
AACAATGGTCATGGAACCCGCAAAGACACCAAACCAATGGTATACACGCGTACCAGCCCAAACCTGCTCAAAGATAACTTAGCTAACAAACTATAAAAAACGAATTGTGCACACGTCTATATTCAACAATAAGATCAAGTGCTTGATAATGCAATCTGCTTAGTCTCAATTGTAGCCAAGCGCTCTTGAACCGCTGGCATTACTGCAGTGTACCTTCCCTCTGAGATCTCATGAAGCTTCCAATGGTTTCTTGCTCATGCTTAACGTCAGGTTCTAAAGCACCTTCCCCACGTGTATCCTCTAAAACTAAGCCTCGAATATCAATGAAGCCTTCAGGAAAAACCTCTGAAGTAGGAGGATCCTTTGGAAAAGCCACGCTCAGCTCGGCTAAAACTTCGCCCTCAGTCACAGTGTTACTTCTTTCTTTCTAAATTTCGTCCAGAGCCTCAGCAAACTCTATTTTCTGATCTCGCCAATCACTCATTGAACAATAGCAACAAATCTTACAAAGAAATACAATATAGTGCTTAACCTCTCTGAGCGTATTCACTTTTCGTGAAAAGACTTCGTATGAGCTTTAGCGCGCGCGCGCGGACAAATCCACCCTCTCCTTCTTAGAACTATGCAGGAGTCTAGCCTCTGCAATGTTGTTTTTGTGGAATGTACCAAGAGCCATTTTGCCGTTATAGGTGAATTCCACGCAGTGTTAACTTAACCGAGCCTAAAGAGTGTCCAAACTGTAAACATAAATTCACACGCTTTACGTGGAGCATTAAAGCAAAATGTTGGACTGTAACAATTAATAATATGGCAGAGCATAAAACGCTAAAAGAGTCGATTAAAAAGTGGAATCAAGAAGAACGCTTAACAACGCCTTTCTAATAAAATAAAAATCAGCTTGAAGTTTGTGTAAAAACTTTGTCAAGATTTATATATGATGCCAAAAAACCTATTGAATGATAAAGTTGATTGCAATGAAAGAACTGAAACCTATAGATTACAAAATACTGTTTGAATTAATGAAGGATTCTCATAGAAGCGATAGGCAACTAGCAAAATCTTTAGGTGTTTCCCAACCTACAGTGACCCGAAGAAGAGCTATGCTCGAAGAAAACTTCATTGAAGGATACACTGTTATACCAAAGTTTGGTCAAATCGGATTTGAAATAGCCGCTTTCACGTTTTTGAAAAGCAAACTTAAGCTTAAAACAGGCGAAGAAAAAAATCAAGCTTTAAAGAAAATGAGAGAATGGTACATGAAACAACCCAATGTCATTCTCGTTTTGGACGGAAGAGGAATGGGTTGGGATGCGGTCTGCATTTCGCTTCATGAAAACTTTTCGAATTTCGCTGAGTTCATAAGAGCGCATGATTCAGAATTATCTGAGTGGGTGATTGAAAGCCAAACTTTCCATGCTGATTTGAAAGCTGGAATCGTAATCAAGCCATTACACCTTAAATATTTGACAACACCCAAATAAATCAGCTCAAAAAACTGCTTATTTGATCTGTAAGGAGTTAAAATCTCTCTTTGTATTCCATTTCTTTTTTTCAAAATATTTTGGGACTGGCGCTTTGAGTAGGAGTACAGTATACTTTTGCATGGTAATTTAATTATCAAAAAGATTACCCATTTCAGTTTAGTTAGCTTTTACAAACGCGCCTTTGTATGCTTTTTACGGAAGCTTCGGTTTCTTTGTTCTCGAAGCATCTATAGCCAAACCAAACAACCCGGAATTCTAATTAGTGGTTGACTGCATATAAGGTTTGATATGTTTTTTGCTTAGGAAAGCTAAATTGTGAATATTGAGTTTTAATGTTTGTGGTTAGAGGGCAGGTTTTGTGTGTTGGCTACCCATTGCCATCCGTCATCGAGGAGAAAGGAGAAGGCTTCGAAAACGGAAAAACTCTTTTGGCATGAGTGATTTAGCCTTCAACCTTAACTTACCCTCCAATCACTAACAAAACTCAAGATACTGCAAGAATACTTAAAAGAATTATGAATCAAAAATAAGTATTAAAAATATAGAGAAAAAATATTAACTTACCCTATCGCTAAAACGCCTTCTAAAATATTGGTTTCAGGAACATCCAGTTGCTTAGACAATGACGCTTTCAGAATAGAAGAAAACTTTGGAAGTGCACCGCTATAAGTGATAATTTGGTTACCGTTAAGCGCATCAGCTTGGAAAACCTTCTCATCTTCCTTATAACAAAAAGACAACGTTTGAGCGTGGAAAGCTAGAGTTTGAAAATCTTCCCACTGCTTGCACCTTAAAATCACGGAAGGTTTACCTTGAAGCGCCGGAACAGGTGAAACCGGAATAGTGGCTCGGCTCGTTTGCTCTTTGACTGCTGCAGGAAGTGCTTCTTTTGGTGCACTGCTTGACATGTAAGCGATCAAGTTTGTTACTTCTTTCTGTAGATTGCTTATTTTTTCTTCAACTTTTTCTACTTTAGTGCTTATTTCGCCGGTATCTCCAAGTTGCTCAGTAACCGTTGCCAAATCATTAATCAATTTGTCTAAATCTCTCTCATGCTCTTTGAGAACGTTTACTATGAAGTCTAAAGCCTCTAATGAATCATCTTTTGACTGTGGACTCTTCGTCAATCTACATATCCCCCATTATCTGACAACTCATTATGAGGGATCTGTAAATAAAGATAGCGAATCCTCAAATAATATCACAGTAACGGCATATCCATAATTATTAAGAATCATGCGTTCTAATATATGAAATCTTAAGATACACAGGTAATTTGTTTTTCTTCGCCTTCACCCAACTGTTATCCAGCATGCAAAAAGAGCGGAAAAAAAGATCTTGGGTTCTTAAAGCTGTTTTAGTTGTTCCTTGAAAATTCCTCTGCTCTGCTCAATAACGGTTTCTTTATCACTGTCATGACCAATTTTATCGATGTTGCCCTTAAGCTCATCAGTGTTAATTTTGAAGTTAGTTTCGGCAGCCAAATTCTGCAAGACACTTTCAAACTGACTATTCTCTTCCTGGTTTTCGTTGTCTCCGACAATTTTGCCGAGTAAAAGGTCGTTCAGCATGAAATATGCTAAAAATACAGCCTTCGCATTCTGGAAGTTGGGATGATTCTCTTTGGAGTCATCATCAAGGTTTAAGCCGTTAAAGTACCCATGCAGCGCTTTTAAAATGCTGTAGGCTTCGTTTGAGGCTTCTTTTGGAATCTGGCTTTTTATGGCGGAGGCGATTTTTGAGAAGTCCAAGTTCAAAGGCGGCATCGTTTGCCCTGTGAAACTGATATTCTCCCCAAAACCTTTAGAGTAGGCTTCTAATCGTTGCCAATTTATTCGCTTCTCCTGCAAGTCAATTAGGACATTAAACGCTTGGTCAATGACGCCTATTGAAGTGTTAATTACATCTAACATCTCGTTTCTTCTCAGAGAAGCTTTCTCGTTGTTCTCGTTGTTCTCCTTGGTTTTTCGTTGGTCTCCAAGTATTCCGTTAACTTGATCTACCAATTTACCAAATAAATCAGTCTTTTCCTTGGTAAAAAACTCGTCTGTAATCCCATTCCAGGTAACGCTTAACTTATTCCCAAGCTTCTCAATGCGCTCAATCTCAAGAACAGGAATTTCCCGAACAAGAATCCACTTTTTTTTACCTAAACCTTTGGCAACAAAAAACTTTGCTATATTATCGGAAACCTCAACTTTAGTTACCTCAATACCCTTCTGCTTTTTTTTTGGCGGGTTCTCTTGACCCTCAGAATCGCTAGGTTGCTTCTTGTTTCTTTTCATTTTGCATCTATCTTTAATCGATTTTTCAATTTATAAATTAATGCATTAAATCGCTACCAATTCGTCTCTACTAAGGGATTTTTGGGGTTTTCTTGTACCGTTGTTTCCAAATGTTTCAAAACAGTTTAGTATAAAAATCGAGCAGAGTGTGTGCTTAGGTGGCGATTTTTAGTTAAGAACTGGTTATGATTGGACCTTGTACATTTTTCTTATTGTTGTAGCTTTATTTTTGATTAGGGTTTGAATAGTAAAAAAATTGATGTATTCTGTTTTCTGATAAGGCTGTTTTGGGTTGCTTTTCTGGTTTGGGATTTGAAGTGTTTGCAGGTTGCGTCTCTACGCGTTTGCTTGCGTTTTTCTGCGTTTATTTCCGTTGCTTTTCGTTTTATAATGTTAAGTATAAGCGTTAAAAGTAACAAGCAGAAAATTTTTTCACTGTAGATTAACTAACGTTTACTGATCTTTGCATAGAGGTTTATGTGTGTGCGTGACAGCCTCCCCGGTCTACTAGATGCTTCGAATGTGCCTTAAATATGATTCAACGTAGAACTGCGTAGACTCAACGTTTGCACTTTTCGACATGAAATAGCACTTTTCTGCATGTGCAGAGTTTAGTAATAATGGTTGCAGACAAGGTTTTCGAGCTTTCCCGAGCTAATTAGTCTCGAAGGCGGATTGCATGAGCAAAACAGGTATTGTGTCCTCCATAAAAGAGAGCGAACTCAAGGAAGGCCAAATGAAACCCATGTGCGTCAAAGGTGACCTTCAGCCATTTGGCTTCGTGCCGAATTTCCTGTGCATAGAAAAATGACTTTGGTCTTTTCCAAGCTGTTCACAGCCTCTCTTCAGTATTACAGTGAGCACTTTAATTGCTTTTCTGGATAAATATTCCTTAACGCGCCTATGTGAAGTCTGCTAATTAATCTTTCCCTCTCTCATCCTTATCCAACTTCTTTTTTCATTCTTTCCTCGCTGATTGATAAGGGGCACGCGCCTATTCGCCCACATTGGGGCACTATGGCTCCGCATCCAGACCCTCCTCAATCGCGCTAACGTCCACACCAAAGAGACAGCGCTTAGACGAGGAAAAGGTTTAGGTCTGATCGTAATACGGCTTCTTATTCTTCAACACCGAATAGCTGCACATCAGAAGCCTCCTGGCAGCCGCGACGGTCGCGATCTTCTTGCCTCTCTTCTCCGCAATCCGATTATACGCCCTAGTAATCGAAGTATCATACTTGTGAACATGAGCCTGAGCTGCCTCAACCATCACCCAACGCAGCCACCTACTTCCCTCCTTAGTGATCCCTCCATGCCAAACCGTTTTCCCAGAAGCATGCGTAGAAGGCACCAACCCAGCATAACTACAAAGCCTCTCACCAAAAGGAAACCGGTTTATATCGCCGATTTCGCTTTTCATAAGAACCGCAGAATAATAGCCGATTCCGGGAATAGTCATCAACAACTTAACATCCTCATCAGCCTCAGCTATGCCCACAAGCTCCTTAGAAAGCAGTTTAATCTCCTCATCCAACGGCTTTAGAACCCGCAGATAACACTCAACTGAATCAAGATTCAAACCATGAAGCCACTCCACACCCTTCTGGGTAAACAAACCGTGATCAGAAGGCCACTTCAACCCTTCATACGTCAAAACACTCTTAATTTTCACTCTAAGCTTAACGCGTGACCTCACCAGAAAAGCTCTACGCCTAACCTTCTCTCTGAGCTTGGCGATTTCTCCTTCAGGAAAATAGGCGAGTGGCAAAGCGTCCAACCTTACCAGTTCAGCTATAGCTTTAGAGTCTACACGGTCGCTTTTAATTTTAGCCTCAGCAATATAGCGGGTCTTCTTAGGATGCGAAACCACTACATTGTACCCTTTAGCAGTCAG
>JBEKNP010000097.1:0-6320 GCA_049522695.1 Bathyarchaeia archaeon
TTATGCGACTATTTTGAATTATGAAGGAAAAGTAATCAATCAGATGAGGATGGACAATGAGAAGGTACTGTCGTATTTGGCACATTACAAAGTGAATAAAGTTGCTATGGAGTCTTCCACTGCGATTGCGCCGTTGTATAGGAAGTTGGCAGGCAAAGGCTTTGATGTGGTGGTTTCTCACCCGAAGAAGACACGTTATATAGCGGAAGCGAAGATTAAAAGTGACCGCGTTGACTCAAAGGCTATTGCTGAACTGGCGAGGTTAGACGCATTGCCTCTGGCTTACGTACCTGACGTTGAAACTTCTAAACTAAGGGAAAAGGTGAGACGGAGAGCTTTTCTTGTCAGGGAACGCGCCAAGCTCAAAGTGAAAATCAAGAGCATCCTGACTTACGAGGGAATCAAGGTTCCGTTTGATCATGGCTTGTTCACTTTGAAAGGGGTAGAGTGGCTTGGCTCTTTGAACCTGGAATCAGTCGATTCTTACCTGAGAATTATGAACATCTTTAATATGGAAATTAAGGTTCTTTCTAAGCAGCTCTTGGGCTTGGCTGAGAACGATGAGGATGTTAGGCTTTTGATGACTGTTCCAGGGGTTGGTTATTATTCGGCTTTGCTGGTGAAGAGTGAGATTGGTGATATCAATCGTTTTCCTTTTGGTGAGCGGTTGTGTAGTTATGCTGGGCTTGTTCCTTCTACGCATGCTTCTGGAAAGACTGTTTGGCATGGAGGCGTCACTAAGGAGGGTAGTCGGTGGCTTCGTTGGGTGATGGTTCAGGCTGCGCAGACGCATGTTCGCAGCTTTGATTCGACTATTACTTGTATGTATAGTAGGGTGGCTGAAAGGAGAGGTCTATAGTAGGGTGGCTGAAAGGAGAGGTCGCGCGCGCGATTGATGGTGGCACAAGCAAAAAAGTGAATTATAACAAGTTTATGTGGCATCGATATCGCCTTGAGTAATTCCAAAAACGAAACCCTGAAAAATGCAATACTTTAACAAACAAGATTATAGCGGATTTAGCAGACTTAGAAAAAGCTGTTAATTCATTGATATATGCTGCATAAAGATTCTTAACCTTTAAGTATCTGTTTCGTCTGTCGATTCAGCTAATCTGATTTACTAATTTGTTCTCGATTGCCCTTCCTACTATTATTTTATGCGTGAAGAATTGTCATCAATTTCTCAATAAGATTAAGCAGAAAAAGCAACGGTTTACGAAGAGGACCAAGCGCATCAACAATTTCCCGAAGATTACTCACATCAGCCCTGTTAACGGTTCGAGTAACCACCGTTGCAAAAAGGAAAACAACCACGAAAACAATTATACCGATGACTAATTGTATCGGACTGGAAAAAGCCAATTGAGAAATAAGAACATATGTTAATACGGCGGCTATTGCTGATGAGAACAGAATCTTGGCGGAAGAAACCCAATCCACCGAAACTTCAAAGTGCTTTTTAATAAAACGTAAACCTATGAATAAACTTGGAAGACCATTAATTAACCCAGCAACAATTAAACCTATGACGCCAAACTGAGAAATCAACACAAAACTCAAAGGAAAACCAATAGCGACTCCGAGAATAGTTAATTTTAGCAAGAATGCAGTATAACCTTGACCGGTTATCAAGTTGCTCTCACTCAAAGATCCAAAAGCAGCATAAAGATAACTTACAGATAACAAAACCAAAAACAAAGGTGCTTGAACATACTTATCTCCGAATATAGTACCAATAGCAGGTTGCGCAAGAGCAATAACCATGGCAGTAACCGGCACAACAACAAGCGATGCATACTTCACGGAAAATTGAAAAACATTCTTTAGAACCTCCTTATCTTTTTGAGGATCCAACTTGGAGAACGCAGGAAACAGCATGGTTGTAACGGGAGTAGCAAAGAAACCAATCAAAACCAAGAAATTTAAGGCTACGTTATAATTGCCGATAGTAGCGTTGTTAAGGACATAAATTGCCAATATGTAAGTGAAGAATTGAGTTTGAAATCCTGTAAGAATATTACCTATCGACAATGGTAAACCATATTTGAACATGGTTTTAATATTTGATATGATTTCTAGTTTGCTGTGGGTTGGTTTAGGCATGGATTTGTACATAGTCCACATTAGAAGCACACCGGTTAACCCTGCAAATGCGCCGCCCACTGTGTAACCTGTAACTGCTCCAAGAGTGTGTAAACCTAAGAGTACAAGTGTAACTATCAGAATAGTTTTGATTATCGATTGAATTATTAGCATGAAGCTGTAGAGGTGCATTTTCTCTATACCCGTGAAAGCCGCAGTTGCCGCGGTAACCAGCGCACCAGTTAGGATGAAAAAGGAAGCTATTTGGATCAATGGAGCTATAGCGGGTCGGTTAAAGCTCATAGCTAAAAAAGGAGAGAGAACAAAAGAAAGAAGGGAAAGTAATAAACCTAAAACAATCTCGAATAGTACGCCTGAAACAAAAATGCTTCTTATTTTAGCTACGTTGTTTTCACTGTTGTATTGCGCAGAGTATTTTATCATGGCAGTGTTGATTCCCCAGTCTCGGAATGTGGAGATTAGGTTTGGGGCGGTAAGAGCAATTGCATACAAACCATAATTATCTGGGCCTAGAAGCCTAGCGATAATTATTGTACCCACAGCTGAGATAATCGTGGAAGCAACTAATCCCCATAGGATGTGAAAGCTGCCTTTAGCTGAAACCCTTGCCATCTCTACAGCCTTAGTCATTTTCCTATCCCAATCGCTTTAACTTATAAGCTAACAGTTGTTGGTGAGTGATTTTTATCGCTTTTGGTTTCAATGAATTAGAATTGTCGATAATTTATAGTTAGTTGTTAATCGCTGATGTGGCTTGCGTTCTTTGGCATCTATGAGCAACTCGTCAGCTGCTGAAGTAACCAGGCAACTGCAAATGTTGACGAAAAATTCAAATGTCAAATCGTCGCCTCAGAAACTACTTGAAGTGAGAAAAGCTGGGCTTATAAAAAAACGATAAACAATATAAATAACGAACCCGTTGTTCAACGAAAAAGCTAAGTGGCGGAAGAAAGCTTGCTCTCAGATGAGCAAGATTCTGATTCTACACTTCTCAAATTCCAAAAAACAATTCATGTTTTCAAGAATAAGGTATTAATTGAAGTGCCAACAAAGGTTAACAAATGCTTCGAATCGAAAAAACGAGAGTCAACCAAGATACGATCACAGTGATCATGATAGGCGTAGTCCTTATGACAGGCTTAGTCATGATAGTGCTCTCGGCATTGAATAGTTCATCATTTCTAGCTGTTGTGGGCGTTTCTGTAGCCTTCTGGAGTGTACTGCTTCTCTTCTTCACTCCAACGAAACATTCATTTCTCGCCTTGTTGAAGGCTTCTGCAAGCGCAGGCGGAAGCAACATTGAACGCTCCCTCATAGAGTTCAATTCGGCTGAAAAGGGCGTGTACTTGCCACCTCAAAACCTTCAGAACTTCGAATCTAGCCTCGTATTCGTACCTAAAACGCCTCAGACAGCTCTGCCTGCATCTAACGAAACAAACGACAAGTTGTTTACTGAGAACAAAAACGGGTTGCTCCTCACTCCTCCGGGACTTGCTCTTTCTATGATGTTTGAACATGAACTCGGCTTGTCTTTCAGAAAAATTAATCTATCTCAAATGCAAAACATGATCACGAAACTAATCTATAACCTGAAATTTGCGGAAGATGCTCAAGTTCAAATCCAAGATAAGACAATAACCTTAGAAGTAACTGGTAGCATATTCAATATGCTTTGCCAAGAGACCAGAAATAGTCAACCCCGAACGCATGCGCAAGTCGGATGCATTTTGTCGAGCGCTTTGGCATGTGCATTTGCCAAATCCTCGGATAAGCCGATAACAATCCAAAAAGATACTTTAAACCCAGATACCAAAACCCTAGTCATAGAGTACCGTATGGAAGAAGTGTAGATATGTTACTTCCCCCCTTAACTTTACAAGATATAAGTGTGCTCTTAGCTGTTAGCGCTATTCTTCTCCTTGTTACGGCTGAACTTGTACCTTATGTCTCTGGGGAAAAAACGTTAATCTCAGATATGAGGAAACTTCAGAATTTGGCGTTAGTGCTGGGTGTATTATTCTTGGTAACTATTGTAATAGAATATTTACCATAATCTTAAGCCTTCAGCGTTGCAAGATTTCGAAGAAAAAAATTGTCACTTGGCGGTTCATGGCAACAAAGCAATAACATTTGAGTCAATTACGCACGGACCACCACATAATTGAATCAACACTGCAACATATACTGCAAACTCAACCAAGGTAGAGTGTATCATCACCCGATGCCGCCTTCCTCATCGCCGCCGTGTTTTCACAATTGATTCACTTTTCGTGTATAACTGTCCAAAGTATGTCGCTGAAGACTTCTATGCTTAGCCACATTTTTGTTTCGGGAATTGCCTTTTCTAAAGGCCTGCGTGAGAAGGGTGCCCCAAACCTTGGTTCTAACTACGCGAATTATCTGAAATCACTTGAATCTGTTGGTTGAGCTATTTGATTTCTTGTCTTCTGCTGCCAATTGAATATGCGCTAGACTTGTTTTAATTTATTCTGGTAAGCGAGCAAGAGTTAACTTTTGAAAGCTCCAACCGTATATAGCTTTTTTAAACGTTTTTGTATATTTCTTTATAGCTAGTCGTGACTAGGTGCTATTTGGTTTCTTTTGGTGTTGACCTCAGTATGAAAACCCTTCAAAAAAGGCAAACAATTCCAGAATTTTTTCCGGTGAGGTTTAGTTTCATCCTTTGCTATAGTTTGCCGAAGCAACTGTAACCTTTCGAACGCTTCTTTCATCGTTGCTGACTCTGAGTTTTTGCCGTTTCAAAATCAGAAATTTGATTTTACTCTATTCATAGGAGCAATTTGCCATCTACCAACGAAAGAGATTGCTCGGAGGGCTGTGAGAGAAATGTGCAGGGTAACCATGCACAAGGTCTACATCCCGTGGTGGATAAACCACTGGTCCCTTCTTGGCATCGAATAGGATTTTCCTTAAACTATTTGATCTATTGCATATTCCACATGCTCAATATTTGCAGTTTAACGGTTACGAGGAAGTGTGCCAAATTTGCCGAAACAGGATAACGCAGCTCAGCTATGGTGGTTTCTTTGATTCTACCTGGCTTTTCAGTTTTGCTTCGTCTACAATAAAGAGCATGCTACACAACATATTTGAAGCTCTGAACAGATTCCAAAGAAATCATCTGGCTTATGCTGAGGTTTTCAAGCACTTTGGAAGCTACATTAGAACCTGACGAGAAAACAGTCAAAATGAAAGTCGACGGATTCCATGAATTCTTCTAATTTGTCTTCTATTAGCGCGCAGGGGAGTTAAACAAATGGTTAAAAAAATGGTTATAAATCCGCTTGTTAGTTTAGGTCACCTTTCGAGGTATGGTAACTGAATGGAAAACAAGAAATGCCTGGAAATACAAAACAAGAATAAATGCCATTTTTTACCAATATCGGAACAGGCATGCGCGCTTATCTGGATGATAGGTAAGTCACTGTGAAGCCCGTACCGTCAGGGGTAAGATCAGAGACATCGGTTAGCTGCACAGAAGAGCTTCCAGGCGCTGTCGAAGAATACATGACCATTTCATTCCACTGAAAACTACTGATTCCTCCAGTGACAGAACCGACAGACGCAACGCAATTTGTGAAAGTTACGTTTCCGAAATTCGCCAACTGCGAAATGACTTCGTTCACAGCTGGTCTTTCAACTATCCACTCAGCTGACAGCTGGCTGGACGCGTAGTTGACCGTGTACTGGAACGATTGTTCCGCTGTCGTGTCAGTCATGTTGATAGTCCATTGGTTAAATGTTGCATTCACAAGTTGGATTGAAGCCTGCATCCGATCTCCCGGCGAAACAGTAATGTTGCTAATGGTGATTGAGCCTCTTGGCAAAACCTCATACCAGGCAGAATATGCCACTTGGCCGCCGACTGAATCCTGCACGGTGCCGACCTGGATGAGTGTGCGATCGAACTGTCCTCCTATGCCAATCCACATAGCCGAAAACATATCATTTGTGGAAGGTGCAACGGTGGGGACGACCCACGAGGCGCTGACGCTTGTTACTGTGGGTTGAGGGTTTTGCAGGTCAGAAGCTACGATGTAGCCTGCCCAGTTTATGACTTCGGTTCCATTGGGCGTTGGCGTTGGGGTTGGTGTAGGAGTTGTTGTTGGCGTTGGGGTTGGTGTAGGAGTTGTTGTTGGCGTTGGGGTTGGTGTAGGAGTTGTTGTTGGCGTTGGGGTTGGTGTAGGAGTTGTTGT
>JBEKNP010000098.1:0-5478 GCA_049522695.1 Bathyarchaeia archaeon
ATCAACTCTCATTTCGTCATAGAAATCGTGATTGAAACTGACTTCTTCCCCATCGAAGCCCACTTCCAAGATGTCTCCCTTGCTGATGACCTTTCGTTGAGATGCCCTGATTCTAATTTCGGGTCCTTTGATATCAATTATTACGGGTATATCTGCAACTTCCCGCACTGTTTTCATAACCGATTCGTACTGAGCGAGATTTCCATACGCGGTATTTATTCTTGCTCCGTTCATGCCCGCTTGGAACATTTTTTCAATCGTTTGTTTTGAAAAACTAGCAGGGCCCAAAGTACATACAATCTTTGTTTTCTTCAAAAAAATCTCTCCAGCATCCTATAACATCGCATATGTCAAGTTAAAGATAACGGCGAGCAATTTTGTTGTTACGTTACTATCTCCGCTCTAATTCACTTTGCACATGTAGTTGTACCTTCACACTCACAAGAGATTATAAGGCTTTGCCGATGTTTGTTCTCTACTAAGGTCGTGTCCATATTTTGTCCAAGATGACAATAACCAAAAAGCAGACTAAAGAAGAACCTAAAAAGCTAAACCTGCTGAAAACTGTTCCCTTTGAAAGCGGCTTTCATTTTTACACAGAACAGGGGAAATACACTGGAATAACTGCATGTAGCGTTGTTGAGTTCACTGAAAAACTCCAAACAGTACCCATTCAATCCGTAACCTTCCATTTTCAGAGGCAAGACTTCCAAAAATGGTTCAAAAACACAATTGGCGATGAAGAATTAGCCCAAAGAATTGACCAGATTAAAGCCCGTCCTCAAGAAGAGCATTTGAGAAACGAGCTTTCCCAAACGGTTCAAAACCGCATTGCCGAATTACAACACCCGTAAACATTTCTCCAAGCGTGATAATATGATAATGCGCATTTTGCTCGTTTCCTCTGAAAAAAGTCAAGATTGAATATCTTCAACACAATATATTATGTTAGGTAAGTGGAAAAGATGAGAATAGCTTTTTTCGAAGTCGAAGACTGGGAAGAAGAATACCTCAAAGAGAAGCTGAGCGGTCACCAACTGAAATTTTCAAATGAAAAGCTAAGTTTGGAAAATACCGCGCAAATAAAAGATTTTGATGCCCTTTCAGTGTTCATCTACTCTAAAATAGACGAGCAAATCATTCAGGAAATTCCAAATTTGAAACTAGTAACAACAAGATCCACAGGCTTCGACCACATCGATTTAGACGTATGCAAGAAACGGGGAATTACAGTTTGCAATGTTCCTTCTTACGGGGAAAATACCGTTGCCGAGCACACATTTGCTTTGATTCTGTCCTTGTCGAGAAACATGTGCAAGGCATGCATTAGACGTTTTGAACAGGATTTCTCGATAGAGGGGTTAGAGGGGTTTGATTTGAAAGGAAAAACCATCGGCGTCGTCGGAACTGGCCAGATCGGTTTGCATGTTATCAGGATCGCGAAGGGTTTCGGCATGAACGTTGTGGCCTATGACGTTCGCCAAAACAAACTTCTATCTGAGGTTTTAGAGTTTGAATATGTTACGCTGGAGGACCTTTTAGCTAGGTCAGACGTAATTACGCTGCATGTGCCACATATGAAAGCCACGCATCATCTCATGAACAAAGATACCTTTAAGCTTGTAAAGAAAGGCGCCATTCTGATAAACACAGCACGAGGAAGCATCGTGGATACTGAAGCGTTAATCGATGCTCTTGACAAGAAAATACTAGCTGGAGCGGGTCTTGACGTCTTCGAGGGCGAGGAAGTCATAAAGGAGGAAAAGCAGCTGTTATACGAGCCTAAGAACCTCGAAGTCTTGGCCAGCTTGGTTAAGGATCACATTCTGCTGAGCAAAGACAATGTTGTTTTTACTCCTCACATAGCTTTCTACAGCAAAGAAGCCCTGGAAAGAATACTTGAAACAACAGTGGAAAATGTGGCTGCTTTCGTTTCGGGGAAACCACAGAACGTTGTTCAACCCAACCCTACATAGCTATTGACAGAATGGCGGACAATTATTGGAATTTATCAACTTGAGCGTAACGAAATAGAAAAAATTATGGAATCATGAAAAGGTGAACTGTTTGAGAATCGCGGTTTTTGTAATGGAGTATCCGCCTGCAATCGTCGGTGGACTGGGAACCTACGCTGAGTACATAACTAAGGAGTTTGTGGCTTTGGGACGGGATGTCTCTGTTTACACGCTTAACCCAGGAAACCTGAAAACAAGAGAAACCTTGGGCGGGGTGGAAATTCACAGGCCAATCCTTGTGGAAGCCAGCAATGTATTTCCATTGTTTGTGGCAGACGACCTTAAAAGATGGGGTACAAACATAAAATTCTTCACCGACATTTTCGCCTATAATATGTTGGCAGTTGCAGAAATGATAAACGTGGTCATAAAGCAGGAGAAGTACGACTACGCTGTTGTTTCAATTAATGATTGGTTGAGTAACATAGCAGGAGTAATCTGCAAGAACGAGTTGAAAATACCTGTAATATTTCACGTCCACTCCACAGAGTGGGGAAGAAGCGGCGGAGAAGGCTCAGCAACTGTGAATCATCTGGAGTCAGAGATGGCTGAAAAGGCAGACGGCATCATAACAGTAAGTCACGCAATGAAAGAAGATTTAGCTAAGCACGGCTGGCCAGAGTCAAAAATACATGTGGTTTGGAACGGTGTTGATCCAGAAAAATACAACCCTCAAAAAGCCAAGTCCGAGGATGTTCAGAGGCTCAGGCAGAGATATGGAATAGCCAAAGATGAAACCATGATACTTTTTCTAGGCCGTTTGACGTGGGTGAAGGGTGTTAGAAACCTTGTTCAGGGGATGCCTTTGGTCTTGGCTGAATATCCAAGGGCGAAGCTGGTGATACTTGGAAAAGGCGAAGAACAGCAGGATATAACTGAACTTGCGGATCGGCTTGGCATTAGCAAGAACGTAGTTTACCGTCCTGAATTTGTGTCTGAGGAAGAGCGGATTTTGCATTATGCTGCTTCTGATTTGTGCGTTTTCCCATCAGTCTATGAGCCGTTTGGCATAGTTAGCTTGGAAGCTATGTCTATGGAAAAACCTGTGGTGGTCGGTGCGAAGGGAGTGGTTGGTTTTCGTGAGCAAGTCATTCCGGCGGGTCCGGAGCAAAACGGTGTTCACGTGGATGGTGGGAACCCGGTAGACATTGCGTGGGGTCTCAAAGAAGTGCTCAAAGACCCTTCCAGAGCCAAGCAGTGGGGAATTAATGGGCGAAAAACAGTCCTGAAGCATTTCACGTGGAGAAGTGTTGCCGAGCAAACTCTCGCCATCTATGACAGCTATGCTAGCAAGAAAGCGACTTAAGATCGATGTTGGGGAACTGCAAAGGTAACATTGAACAGCTAACAAAAACTAAATGTTAGTTTGTTGAATTGTCGCGCGGATTCAATACTTAACCTCTCATCATAATTTTAAACTTCAAAGCAATCTTTAGAGGCAACAAACAAAAACGCTGGCTAAGAGAAAAGCTAAAACCTTTCTACTCGTTTTTTAGATATGAGGGAAATGATAGTTGAAGCTTTTAGGCGTTGTAACAAGTGGCGGAGACGCGCCAGGCATGAACGCAGCCATTCGAGGCGTTGTCCGAATTGCTAACTCAAAAAACATGGAGGTTATAGGGTTCGAAAGGGGTTGGGAAGGCTTACTAACAAACTCTTTTAGACGATTGGCTCCCCGCTCCGTTGGCGGAATATTACATTTAGGCGGAACCATCCTTCACACATCAAGATGCCCCGAATTCAAAAAAGAAGAAGCAATCGAGAAAGCAGCCGAAACTCTTGCATTAAACAATGTCGATGGCCTTATTGTTATTGGCGGTAACGGCTCCCTCCAAGGAGCACTAGAACTAAGCAAAAAAACCGATACATTAATCGTGGGGGTTCCAGCGTCAATCGATAATGACGTTTTCGGAACGGATGAAACTATAGGATTCGACACCGCAGTAAATACGGCAGTAAACGCAATCGACAAGATTCGAGACACAGCAGTCTCCCTTGAAAGAATCTTCATAGTTGAAGTCATGGGGCGAACAAGAGGGTTCCTTGCACTAAATGTGGGCGTCACCGTCGGAGCCGAAATGATTCTGGTTCCCGAAGTAAAATACGAAAATGAAAAAATCTTCAGCACTATCAAAGAGAGCAAAGAAAAAGGAAAAAGATCAGCCATAATTGTTGCAGCGGAAGGAATCGGAGACACCCGTCAATTAGCGAGTGGAATCGAGAAAGCGACGGGAGCAGAGGTGAGGCTTAGCGTTTTGGGCTACACCCAGAGAGGCGGCAATCCATCGGCAAGAAGCAGACTTTTGGCCAGTCTATTCGCAGATGAAGCGGTTGAAATGTTATCTAAGGGGCAAGGAAGTAGGGCGGTTGTGTTGCGGAATGGCAAAATAACTAGTATAGAGCTTGAGGAATCCTGCAAAACAGAAAAGCTTTTGGATTTGGGTCTCCTGAATTTGGCAAGGGTATTAGCGACATAATTTTTCCTTACTGCCCTCGTCCAATTTTTGCTCGATTCTGTTCCTGGAACTGGAAGTATCAAGCTTTGAGTTTACCGACTTCAGTTTTGTTCTGCCAGCAATTTTCGGGTTTCCTTTTTGTAGCTTTCAACGTTTGGCTGGTCGAAAGGATTCAGATCTAACAATTTTCCTAAGTAGATGGTCTCCAGCATCTTGAGTTGTAACATCTGACCTACAGAGTACTCTGATTTATCCGGTAGAGTTATCTCTATGAATGGCCTCTTGCCGCTTCTAAAAGCCGCCTTTGTTCCTTCCAATGTCGCATCCATTATATCCATCAAACTCTTACCATGAATCTCAGGAACCAGGTCAGAATAGCCTTCAACGCTTGGCACTTTTAAACGTGAACGACTGTTTTTGATCCCTACAAACGTTGTAAATTTATCGTATGGACCGCCAAGATAAAGTTGCGCCATGGAATGTAAATCCGTCGAGCCTATTGAGACAGTTGGGGTAATGCCAACATTCACTCTCTCCCCCTTTTTGTTAAACTCTTTTCCTATGCTTTCAGCCATTAATTGCCTATACCACTTGCCTAAAGACTCCAAATCATTCGCAAATAAAAACAAGTCACATATGTTCCTTCCGCTCTTGTAATGCAGATATTGCAAAGTTGCACATATCGCCGCCGGATTCTCTTCAACATTCACATCAAAACAGGCATCTCGCATGGCTCTTGCTCCATCCAATAACCGCTCAATATCTATTCCCAACAATCCAAGAGGAAACAGACCTACAGGCGAAAAGACTGAATATCTTCCACCAACTTTCTTCGGTATTTCTAGAACATTGATTCCTTCTTTGACTGCAATGTTCCACAGTTCTGAGTCCTTATCTGAAGTAACAGTAATGCACTTTTTGTAATCTTTCTTGTGCCTTCGTAATAAATCTATGAGCACCTCGGCGTTAGCTATCGTTTCCGTTGTAGTTCCTGACTTGCTTATCAC
>JBEKNP010000099.1:0-5398 GCA_049522695.1 Bathyarchaeia archaeon
ATTATTTAAAACTTCACAAAATTTATAAAAATGTCAAATAAAATTGCCTTTTTTACAAATAAAAGGCGATAACATAAGTCCTAAAATCATAGCAGGATCCTCTAACATAAACCGCAAAATGCAAATGTGTTGCGATGAATTTAAATATAAAGAAAAATACCATGAACGTCAACGAGGGATATTAATCTTAACCGAGCAAGTTACTGTAGTGCAGGCAAAAATTCTCAAAGAGTTGTTAGCGGATGGTCGCAAAAGTGATAGTGACATTGCGAAAAAAATAGGTTTGACAAAAGAAATTGTCAAGGAAAATTATAACAAGATGGAAGAAATTGGCATAATTACTGGTGCGACAATACACATTAATTACAAGAGTTTTGGTTACAAAGCAGTAGGTCACATCTTAATCAATGTTGACTCGCAAGGTCTAGATAAATCGAGCATGGAGAAGCTTGCGGCTAAAACGATTTAAAAGGCAAGTGCTGAGACGACATATCAGCGCAGGGGAGAGGGCACTGAAAGAAGAAGGTTGTGCGGACGATGTCTGCATCTTGGCGAGGGATTAATTCCCCTTCAGTTTTCACTCGGAAAAACTAAACCATGTTTCCAAAAAAATCATGAGGGATTGGTGACATCTAAGAGCATTAAGGATTTGCTGAGGCTCTGGAACATTTCTTGAAGGAAAAGAAAAATGCAAATTCTTTTCGAGGAACTTTGTGTGAATTTAACCAGAGCCTTCTCAGCCCTTATTCTTTTCTCCATTGTTTTTTTAAACTAAAAAAGGGGAGAGTTGGTTTTGTTTGGCATTTTTAGGGTCGCTTTCTGAGCGCTAAGACTGCTAGTATAGCAAAGCCTATGATTATTATGACAATTATGGCGATGACAGAAGGAACAAAGTACAGGTCAGCGACAGATGTCGGGGTAGCTGTAGGTGCTGCAGTAGCAGATGCAGGCGGAGAGTATAGCATGGAAGTTTCTGCTGTTGAACCGAAGTAAGAGTTGGATCCGGCGAATGTTGCAATGATTGTGTATGTTCCGGGTACGGTGGGAGTGAAGACGTATTTGTATTGTCCTGCTATGTTGCTTGTGGTTGTGCCTATAGTGTAGGTGTTGCCGTTCGGGTCAATTTCTGTCAACGTTACTGGAACACCTGTAGCATTGGTTGGCTCTGGCTGCTGCATGTACAAGTATTCCATCCAAGCGCTCATGCTTGCATCAGATATAGCTGGGGTGCCTGCTTCGGGAATGCCCAGGCAAGTGTGGCCTGGAGATTGATCAATAACAGTGCCTGATATCACGACCTGATTGTTGCTATTTATGTAAGGTGTAGTGCTCACAGTCGTTGCGGTTAGTCCTTTGCCGTAACAGTATATCTGATTGTCATACGAGTTAAGCGACAGCAAATAGCCATCCACTACAGGGAGACTAGCCATAGTAGCAAAGTTCAAAAAGCTCCAGACTGTAGTTCCGCTTTCCGTTCCCCAGTAGTTGCATTTATAGCGTAAATCTGAGCACCTTTGAATAATGGTGGACCATAGTTGTGACCTGACGCCGCGTAAATTACACCGCGCCAAACGCGCGTGGGAGATGGCGCGCCCGCTGGGACTCGAACCCTACGGAGCGAATATGTACTCTCCACCCTTTTTCCGTGAGATACTCAGGAGTAGTCGCTCAAAAGAAGCTTTAAGACAAGAAATTAATGAATTATTAAAGCATCTTCTATTTTTTCAATTTTCAAGTTTCTCTTTTCTACTATAGGCTCCAAAATTTTACGGGTTTGATCATCTAAATTGTATTTTATCTTTATTACGTGGTCTTCGGGAGATTTAGAAATCTTTGGGTCTACACCTACAGAGATATTCTTTACAATTGCAGGATTATCAATTGCAACTAAAATTTCGTGCATCGTAAATAAAGCTTGCATTTTTTCCAAGTGCAACAAACCTTTCAAATTTCTTTGGTGAAGTTATATATTAATTTTATTCCTTACTTTCCTTTTAGAAGAATCTAAGTAGCCTGTTTCATATTTCGAAATCGCATTTTATGTGGCTTTGATACTACGGGCATCTGTGAGTTTGCTTCTTCGAACCATGTCCAGCTTTTTCAAAAAGTGAGTTGTGGGGGATGGGGTTTCATCTGTGAGCTTGGTAACTTTGGCAACATTGGCAACTTCGAGACATCTGTAGGAGCGGGAGAAAACTCATTGTGCAATTTGGTAGTTTTCTTTTCCGTTCTTGTTTAATTTTGGAATGGTAATGGTGAATTTTGCTCCTTCACCAGGTGTACCGTTCTCTTGGATTTGCCAGCTGTAAACATCTATCATCTTCTTAGTTAGGAATAGCCCAAAACCTGTGCTTCCGCCTGTGCTAAAGCCTTCTTTGAAGAGAGACTGTTTATTCTCCAAAGGTATGCCTACACCATCATCCTCATAAACCAACTTTATACAGTCTTGATCCACCTGCTCAAAGTACACTCGGATAGTTGTTGTTTTTTTGCCGTATTTTCTTGTGTTATCAATAAAATTGTAGAATAGTTGTCTCAGAAACGAGTCCGCAAGCACCGTTACCCCCTCGCATTCATTAATTATCGCTGGGGTAGGTCCAGAAAAAAGAGCCACGGCTTCATTTAATTTCTCTGCTAAATTAACGTAAGTTAACTCTTCCGCACCAATTTGTTCATACATTTTGGCAAAATCAAAAATCTTCATCGAATCTTTAACAGCCTGATCCATCTTATCTAGCCCATCAACAATATCCGCCTGATCGCTATGCTTCTTCTTTAGTATGTACGCATAACCAGTTACCGCTGAAAGCTTGTTACGAACATCGTGCCTAGTTAAACCGCCCACTACTCTGAGCTTTTCATTTAATTCCTGAATTTTATCCAAACTACTCGACAACGAATTTAAGGAAAACGTCAAGTCAGCCTCTGTATTTTTTTGCAAGGTTATGTCTGTAGTAATACTTGCAGCGCCAAGAAATTCTCCATTTGCTTTGTAAATTGGTGTTCGATTTAAAATTATTGGCATAGTCGAGCCATCTTTGTTCTTGGCTAAAGCTTCAATTGACCAGCTTTCTCCCGCCATAAGCCTTTTTGATGTTTCATCTACTTGCTCTGGTGTAGTTATACCTAATAGGTCAGTAACCTTGTGTCCCAATGCTTGTTCTTCGGTCCAACCATAAAGTTTTTCCGCTGCTTTATTCCAGAAGCGAATTGTTCTGTTGTTATCCGCCATTATGATGGCTTGTCCTACGTGATTTAGCAAATCAGCCTGAAACTTAATCGTCTCTTCTGTTTTCTTTAGTTCAGTAATGTCGCGGACCGTTGCCTGCAGTACTTCTCGACCTTTAAGGGGCATCCTTGTTAGAAGTACATCCGCAGGGAAAGTTGTGCCATCCATTCGTGAGTGAATCCAGAAAAAGTGGTCAGTACCCGTATCAAACGCCTTTTGGATATGGCTAATCGCGGCTTTCATGGATGGTGTACCGTCTGGTTGAGTTGGGGGCGACAAATCTGCTGGATGATTTTTTATGAATTCTTCTACTGATTTACATCCAAATAGCTGAAGAGTCGATCTGTTGCAGTCGAGGAAACTTTTTTCGTCAAGCAGCATTAGTGCATCCATTGACATCTCGAAAGTAGTTTGATACTTCTCTTCGCTTTCCTTCAGCGTTTCTTCAGTTTTTTTGCGTTCAGTAATGTCTACGTTTGATTCAAGAATTTCTGCTATGTCGCCTTGAGCATCGAGTGTTGCCGACCAGTAACTCTGAACTCTTACTTCGTTGTTGTTTTTGTTGTAATGAGTTATTTCGCCTATCCAGCTTTTGCCTTGCCTAAGTTGGGTGATAACCTCCTCTGATGATTGGGAATGTTTGGCTTTAAGGAGAATACTGATTTTTTGACCCAATGCTTCTTGTTTTGTGTAGCCGTAGAGTTTTTCTGCACCCGTATTCCAGAAAGTTATCGTTTCATCCATGTTCTTTACAATTATAGCGTCAGGACTAAGGTCAATGAGAGAAGCCTGCTTTTTAGATGCTTCCTCAACTTTCTTGCGGTCCGTAATATCGATTACCAATCCTCTAAGTCCAGTCAATCTGTTTTCATAATAAATTGGGGCTGTCTTGACAATAACAGGATAGGTTTCACCGTTTTTCCTGAAGAGAGTATACTCGCTTGTATCACTTTTTTCTCCAGCCATGCGTCTTCTTATGTTTTCCTTAGCTCTTTCACGGTCTTCGGGAACAACGAACTGGAGCATATTAATTCCTTTTTCTTGTTCCTCTGGTGTAAAACCTGTTATTTCAAAGGCTCTTTGGCTGAGGAATGTTATCTTTCCAGATAGGTCAGTTTCAAAAACTATCTCTGGCAAAAAGTTAGCTAATTCTCTATATCTTGTCTCACTTTTTTTAACAACTTCCTCAGCTTTCTTGCGTTCAGAAATATCTAAGAACATGCCCTGAACCGCAGGCTGTCCATCATAGTCAACTCGATTTGCAAGTGAGCTCAGCCAGATAAGCGAGCCGTCTTTTCGCACCGCACGAAACTCAAAGCATGCTTCCGCGGGTTCACCTCGCAAACGGTTTTCCATACGCTTAAAAAAAACAGCCCTATCCTCGTGATAAACCAAACTCATAATTTCTTCTGGCGAAAGCGACGTTAACTCTTCAGACGAATAACCCAAAATTTTTCCGAACGCGCCATTTGCAAAAGCTATCCTAATCGGAGCTGCCAACAGAATTGCTATTCCCTGAAGTGAATTCTCGACTAGCGCATGATACTTTGACTCTGATTTGGCAAGAAGTTCTCTTGACTTTTTGCGTTCAACAGTCTTGTTTATTGCGTCTGCCAATTCGCAGTAAACTGTTTCGGGAGAGCCCGCCTTGTTAATGTAGCTGTCAGCGCCCAAATTCAAAGCTTTAACTGCAACGTCTTCTCTGCCTTTTCCCGTAAACAATATAAAAGGAGTTTCTCTGTGCTGCTCTCTGAGCTCTCTGAGAAATTCTAACCCATTTTTCCTGGGCATTTCATAGTCAGAAACAATAGCATCATAAGTCTGCTTTTCCAATTTTTCGAAGGCTTCATCAACGGAAAAAGCATTTTCAATCTCAAAATTGTTCTCCATCAAGAGTATTTGTTTCGAAACTTCCAAAAGACCCTGATCATCATCAACATGCAAAACACGCAAACAATCCTTTTTTTCAGAAGTTCCCACAATCAATGCCGGTTGAAATGTAGTCTCAATAACCTTTGAATTTGAATCCTGAAGAGCATTTGCTCGGCTCATAGTCAACATTGGTCAGTGTTAAACTAAAAAGAATTCTGAATTCTAAATACTTACGCCAAATTCGGTAACTAAAATTAAAGTTGCCAGCGCACATAATATCGGGACAAGGCAACGCGC
>JBEKNP010000100.1:0-5223 GCA_049522695.1 Bathyarchaeia archaeon
ACTATGATGACATAAGAAATGTGTCTTAAATAGACATATTGTATATCTGTACAACACAACAACAGGAGAAAAACAGAAAATGAACAATAACTACCAAAAAGAAACCCAAACAAAACTCACCAAAGGACTCTTAGACATGATTATACTTCAATATTTAGACAAAGAATCCATGCATGGATACCAGCTCATCACCAAAATCCGCAAAGGCTTCGGCGTCTACTTCGGACCCAGCACCGTCTACCCCCTACTAGCGCTAATGGAGAAAAAAGGCTACGTAAAGAGCGCCTGGAACATGAATACAGAAAGACCGCGAAAAGTGTACAAGCTCACTAACGAGGGAAAAAATGTTTGTTGAGAAATTCTTAGATGATTTGTTGAGAATAAAAACAAAAAAGGGGTTAGGCCCTGTTCAGTTGCTTATTGGAATGCAAAAGTGATTGGACCAATAAAATTTCCGACGGAAGCGCGCCGTCTTGTCCTTTTTATTATGTGTTGACGTATGTCGGTGAAACGGCTTGTCGAATCTTCCGACATTCTAAGTTGGTTCTCTTTTAAGAACAATGATAATATGCTGTAGAGGGCGTAATAGGCTACTTGCTCTAAGCCTCTGACCTTGTCTACTGTCCTGCCGTATTGGGTTCTCAGGAAACTGTTGACCTAGTGCGCATTTGTACTGTGCTCATTAACTCAGCCATCCCCCCCAAAAAAAACACATACTACCCGTTACTATCTTGATAATAATACCGACCGCTCGGTTTATTCCAATAATCCAGAGGACACTCAAGAAAGTCTAGACCATAGATGGGAATGAAGCACTTTTAGATGATTAGGACGAGTTGTGGTAAACTTTTTTACCCCGTAAACGTTTATAGACGCTTAAAATGTAGTCAAATGAAAAATTGCTGTATTAATGGGGATGTAATTATGGAACCTATGTACGCCGACTTACATATTCACACTGTTTATTCTAGTGATTCTCTTATTCAGCCGAAAACTTTGGTTGATCAGCTTGTAGCTCACAGTTTCATCAAGGTTGCAGCAGTAACCGACCATGACAGCGTAAGGGGCTGCAAAGCTACGGTTGAGTTGGCTTCGGACTATCCTGACATTTTGATTATTCCAGGCGTTGAAATTAGCACGCCGTATGGCGACATGTTGATTTTAGGCACTGAAGAGCTGCCGCCAAGACCTTGGACGCCTGAAGCTGTGGTCGATTATGCAAAAAGCATAGGCGGAGTATCTATTGTAGCGCATCCATATCGTGAATATGGCATGGGCGATTTGGCGAGAAACTACAAAGTCGACGCCATAGAAGTCCTAAACGGCGGGTCCACGGCAGCGACGAATAACCAAGCCAAAGAGCTTGCTAAAAATATGGATTTGCCTGGGACAGCTGGCAGCGATGCCCATCAATTGTCAGAGTTGTTTAATGTCTGCTCAAAGATTAATGCTCCTTTGGATGTTGACGCTGTTTTGAGGGCGATTAAGAAGGGTTCTGTATCAGCGCAGGGGGCGAGAGGGTCAATACATATTTAAAACAGCACAGGGTCATTTTTAATCGTTAACTGTTAACACAAGGATTGGTTTGCTTGCAGGTTGGATTTTTGGGTGGCGCCAGAGAAGTTGGCAGAATTGGTATAACTGTTAAGTCTGAGAAAAGTAAAGTTGTGTTAGATTACGGTGTCATGCTTGATCATGAACCGGGTTTTCCGATGCATGTTCCGCCGAAAGAGATTGATGCTGTAATTTTAACACACAGTCATCTTGACCATTCAGGCGCCATACCAATGTTTTACATTAACGATAAGAAGCCGCTGTACACGAACAGGCTTAATTTGGAGTTAACGCAGATTCTTATTCAGGATTTTATCCATTTGTCTGGTTACTATTTACCTTTTGAATATCTTGAACTTGATGCCATGATGCACAACAACAGGCATCTGGATTTTGGTGTTGAAGAAGCCATCGGCGACATGAAGCTTAAACTGTTTGATGCTGGCCATACGCCTGGAAGCGCTCAAGTGCTTATTGAAGCGGACGGTAAGAAGATTCTTTTTACTGGCGACTATAACATGGAAGACAGCAAATTGTTAAAGGGCGCATCGATGGATTACGGAGATTTAGATGCAGTTGTCACTGAAAGCACTTATGCAAGTGAGGATCATACACCGCGGCCCGAGCTTGAGAGGAGTTTTGTTGAGGCGGCGACTGAGGTGGTTGAGCGAGGGGGGACCGTTCTGGTGCCTGCGTTTGGTGTGGGGCGTGCGCAGGAGATTGCTTGTGTTTTGGCAGCGAATCATTTTGAGTACCCTGTTGTTTTGGATGGGATGGCTCGGGAAGCTAGCAGAATAATAATGAATTACAAAGAGTTCCTTAGGGATCCGAGGCTTTTTATGAATGCCATACACTCGCTGGATTGGGTTGATGGCTGGCGAGACCGGCGGAGAGCGGCGAAGGATCCTGGTGTGATTATTTCGCCTGCGGGCATGTTGAAGGGTGGGCCATCACAGTTTTACGTTTCCAAAATCGCTAAGAAAGCTGGTAACGCTATTTTCTTGGTTAGTTATCAGATTCCAGGAACGCCCGGCAAACAATTGTTGGATAAGGGTATCACCGCGATTGATGGAAAAGTAAGTAAGGTTAAGGCGCAGTATCGGCATTTTGATTTCTCTTCCCACTGCGGTGCAAGTCAGCTCAAAGAAGGGCTGCGGCGGCTTGGGGGTAAACCTAAGGTTTTCGCTGTTCACGGTGCTGAGGGTAACTGTGAGCTTTTGGCGAATTGGGCGAAAACTGAGTTGGGTTTGGAGGCTGTGGCGCCGAGGACTGGAGAAACCTACGAGATATAGGCTGTTTGTTATGAAGATTGGTATTTTAACTGTGGGGGAGATAGCTCCTGATGTGCTGGTTGGACTTCAGCAGGGTTTAGTTAAAACTTTTCCTGATACCGCTTGCACGATTATTAAGAAGGTTTTGCCTGTTCCTAAGTTGGCTTTTGATAAGAAACGTAACCAGTACAGTTCCAGTGTGATTCTTAATGAAGTCAGGGCTTACGCGTCTAAAAGCGCAAAGTTTCATGGGGTTTTAGGCGTGGTTGATGTTGACATTTTTGTGCCCGAGTTGAACTATGTGTTTGGTGAAGCGTACACTCCTGGAAGGGCTGCTTTGATTTCGTTGTGGAGGCTTAAGCCACAGTTTAATGGTGAAAGTGCTGGCTCGGCTGTTTTTGTGTTGCGGGCTTTGAAGGAGTCTATTCATGAGTTGGGGCACACATTGGGTTTGCCGCATTGCCCCAGAAGCTTGTGTGTTATGCATTTTTCTAATTCTATTTTTGATACGGATAAAAAGCAAAGCTTATTGTGTGATCAGTGTTATTTGCAAGCGGCGTTAGCTATTAACAATTTAGGGTAAGTAACTGTGACTGAGCAAGATAAGCTGGACAAGTTCAGGTTTCAAATTGTTTATTTGTTTCCGATACTGGCAAGCCTTGTTTTCGGTTTAGGTTGCGCTTACTTGCTGATGCCGCAGCCGCAGTCAACGGCTATTCCAGTTACGCCTATTCCTAATAACACTCCCGCGGCACCAGTTGGCAATGCTCTCTACTTTGTTGTTATTGTCGCGATAAGTGCAGCGGTGTTTTATCTTTTGATTAAGCGGCGAAGCAAAAGAATCATCAAAGGATTAATCGTTGTTGCTATGACGACTGCGTCTTTGCTGTTGTCGCTGGTTTACTTGAATGCGATCCTCGGTTATTTTCCAAGTTTGGACACCCTACTCGTACTCATACTCTTATCTGTAGCCATTACGGTGCTGTTTGACTTTGCGATTTTCCGGTTAGGCAGCATACCCCGAAACATAGCTGTAGTCGGTATTGGCGGTGCATTGGGTATCTTCTTTGGATTCTCAATTCCATTATGGAGTGCGGTGCTGATTTTGGCGTTTTTAGCGGTGTATGATGTTTTTGCGGTTTATCGGGGTCCAGTGGGTAAAATTGCTCAGTCTTCAGGGGGAATGGATCAGCTTCAAGGTTTGAGCTTCGCGTTTAAGGATATTGAGATGGGGCTTGGTGACTTAGTTTTCTACTCCATGTTGACTGGAGCGATGTTCTTCAGTTTCTTACCCAGTATTCTACCCTGCCTTGTGTCAATAGTAGGCATCATGGCGGGTTCAATCATAACGTTTTTCATGCTTGAAAAGAAAGGAATCTTTCCAGGGTTGCCTTTCCCAATCATGCTGGGGTTAGCAGGCGGATTAATCACTGGTCTGATAATTCTTCCGCTTCTTTAATCATCTTGTTTTTTCGTGCCTTTTTGTGCTTCTTGTTTTGATCGTCTCTTCTAATTATTCTTACCAATAATTATCTCTGTTTTTTGTTCAAGTTGGTTTGGGTTGCTTTTTTGAAGCAAAACTTAAATTGTTTGCAAGCTGCGTACACAGAAGGACATAGAAGGACAAGGAAGGACAAGGAAGGACAAGGAAGTATTTTTGTGTCCCGAAACGATTCTTAGGAAGTTCAGGTTAGATTGCTGTAATTCAAGGCTTCACTTTTAACGTAGCAATTCAGGAGGCGTCTCAGAGAGCAAATTTTCGAGTTTTCTCCACTAATTTTTGTTGTGTTTGTTTTGGATTGCTTTTTTGGTTTAGGGTTTGACAAGGTATTCGTTTAATTTTTGGTTTAATTTCACGTTTTCCCGTCCTATAACAGTACTAGTTCTCCGTGAAATTAAGATCGATGCCTATGTTCTTGACAAGACGCTTCAAATCTGAGTCGCTCATCCACTCAGTCTGCAAGTAACTGAGAATTCGCTCATCACTTAACCCCAACCGTTTAGCCTCTTTCACAGTGTAGCGATAGGCTTCCACTTCGGTCGGTCTGTCAACGTAATCGTATCCCGGACAAAACAGTTTTTTGCCTTCCAAATGCTGCTTAACATGGCACAGTTCATGGACAACATCCAAGTAGATGTCAGTTTTGTCACCGCTGTTCAAATAACGCTTATTGACCATTAAATGTCCATCATTATCGTCGACTCCCATGTACCCAAACCAGGTGAATTCGACTTTCTGTTTCTTCAGTACCTCATCAGTCTTATCTCCGAATATGCCACGCACAGCCTGCGACTTCTCGAATCCCTTAAAGTAATCCAGAAACATTCGAGTTGAAGTTCCCAAACGCAATATCCCTGTAAGCTGCAGTTTTCTCATCAGCCTGAATATCCTCCAAAT
>JBEKNP010000101.1:0-5106 GCA_049522695.1 Bathyarchaeia archaeon
AGTGAAAATAAGCACCTTTTCTCCAGGAGAACTTCGTTGTAGGTCCTGCATTGTCCCTTTCAGTTGTTGCAGTTTAACTTCATTTTCGCTTTCAATCACAGCTTTTGCTTGCTCAATGAGACCACCAAGGGTGTCAATTTCGTGTTGCAGTTCCTGCCGATTTTCAGCAACACTCAACGTTTCCCAGAGGGCTTCTTCTTTCCATCTATCCTCTTCATCTTCATCTTCGGTTTCTTCAATATCAAAAAAGGAATTGGATTGCGGCATATCCCCGCTAGCTGCAGTATCCAATAGTCCTTGTAGTTTTTCTTTTCGGCGAACAAGAGATTTAAAAAGAGCAAAAGTGCTAGAAGCGATTCGCCTTTGCAGAATTATCAGAGCAAAGGCTACATTTCGCCTTCTATCCTTGACAAGAGCCTTGTTATATTGTTCATTAACATATTCTGAAACGTTGTTATAGAGAAGCTTCTCTTCCTTGGAGAGATTGAAAGCAATAGTCTTAACATGACGAGGCAAAAACAAAGGCTTTCCTTCAAAATCTTTAAGATCTTCCTTTATTCGTCTAATAAAAAGCGGGTTATCTTTATTCTCTATGGACTCTGAAAGCATCTTGGAATCAGCAAAAAAACCAGGTTCCAACAAATCCAACAGAAGTCTAAAGTTTTCAGGATCACCCTTATGAGGCGTTGCAGTAAGAAACAGAAAATGCTCAGTTATCTTAGAAAGAACTTCGCCAAGCTCATACCTATCAGTTTTGGAAGTTTTCTCTCCGTAGCGGTAAGCACTCATTTTGTGAGCTTCATCTACCAATATGAAATCAAAGAAAGCAGAGCTTATCGCCGGAAGTATTTCCTCCTGTTTCGCAAAGTCAATCGAAGTAATAATCTGATTCTCCTTCTCCCAAACGTTTTCGGCATAATGCGCATCCATGTAGTTTCTATCAACAAAAGTGAATGATTCTTCAAATCTATCTTTCATCTCGCGCAACCATTGGTCTCTCAGATGACCTGGAACAACAAGCAAAAACCTTTTGGCTATCTTTCTGAGCTTAAGTTCCTTAATGATTAAGCCTGCCATGATTGTTTTGCCCGCACCCGGATCGTCTGCAATTAAAAATCTAATTCGTGGCAATTTCAAAACATACCCGTAGACGGCTTCTATTTGGTGAGGAAGCGGGTCCACTTTTGAGGTGTTCATTGCCAATAACGGATCGTATAAAGAGGCAAATCGATACCGAATGGTCTCTAAAGCCAAGAATGCCTTACTGCTTTCAGTGCTAAAATCGACTCCGACCTGAACAATCCTGATATTATTCAACTCAGCTATTGAAATAACTTGGTCAACATGCCTGCCAGATTTGGTTGCACCGATTAACCGTAAGTGATTGCCAAAGTTTTCAACTTTGTTGACCTCTACGGTTTCTGGCCACTTCGACCCCGTAATGTGGACGCCGGGTTTGACTTCTTCTATTTTCATATTTTTTCCTCGCTGCCATTTACGATAAGCATGCAGTCTCAATCCGCATGTTATTTAAGATAACAACTCTTCTAAGCAATTCGCGTATAAGATATTTTGCTAGTGGTGCACGTGGTTGCTTCTAAAGTGGCCAAAATGCCCGAGCTTTCTTACAACACCACAAAACTGTCTCGCACTTTCTTCATGGTTTACATTAAGTCTCTGAACATGCTGTCTGATTCCTCTGTCAACTGGTCTTCCCAACATTCCCAGCGTAGGGCAAATAAGCTTCCTTATTTTTAATAGTGGTAGTAACTTAACTCTAATCGTTGTTAGGAATAGATTCCGAAAGACTTTATAAACAGGTTCGGAATATATTCCAAACATGACAATTTCCAACATGAGTATAAGCGAAATAGCTGAATGGAATGAATGGTGGAAAACAGGCAAGTTCCCGCCTAACGATCCCAATATAGAAAATTGGTCAAACTCAAATTTTAAGTGGAAGCCAAGGTTAGGCGAAACTTTCGAGAAAGAAGAAGTGCTTTACATCCTTAGAGGCCCTAGGAGGGTTGGAAAAACAACTCTGGTTAAACTAAGAATAAGAAAACTTCTGAACGAAGGAGTAACTCCAGATAACATTCTCTTTTTTCCCTGTGACGCAGTAGAAACGCCGAAGCAACTCATAACAGCTATTGATACGTACTTAACTAAGAAACGCAGGCAAGGGGAGTGGGCTTACCTTTTCATTGACGAAATATCAATGTTGGTTGAATGGCAAAAAGCTGTTAAAATACTCATTGATGCTGGAAAATTCAGAGAATCCACGGTTCTTTTAACTGGTTCTCATAGCATCGACCTTAGGAAAGGGTCGGAATCACTTGCAGGTAGAAGAGGCAAAATTGAAAACCTCAAGTACGGTTCTCCAGACAGAATTTTGCTTTCAGCCAAATTTGCAGAATATGTTGAAACGCTTAACCCTAAGTTGTCAAACGAACTTAGGAATCTTTGGTTATTGTCTCAAGAAAATCGGGAAAAAATGTTCGTTGAGCTGGCATGTGGAAGGATACCTGACGAAATAGAAAGACTAGCAATGTTTGCGAAAGAACTTGATGCCATGCTCGATCAGTACATGATGACTGGCGGTATAGCTGTCGCAATTAACCAATATGTTTCAAACGGGAAAATATCTGAGGGGACTTATAATGACTATGTAGGTCTTGTCGTGAGAGACATTGTAAGATGGAAATATGATGAACATTATGCTAGGCAAATACTTAGAAGGATTTTTGAGGTTCATTCTTCTCAGGTTAGTTGGAATGACCTGAAAACTGGAACAGATGTCAAAGATTCTAAGACGGCAGAAGCGTACGCTCAAATCTTGAAAGACAGTTTCGTTATCAATTATCATTATCAATTAGACGTAGAAAAATGCTCACCTGATTATATCAGCAATAAGAAAATCTACCTTCAAGACCCGTTTATATTTCACGCTATCAGAGGTTGGATTTACGGAAAGAGGGCATTCGACTTTTCAAACGAATTTATGGGTTCGAACGAGAAGAAAAGTAAACTGGTGGAATGTATGGTGAGCAATCATCTTTCACGGTTCACGTTTAAAATGCATCCAAGTTCTTTGTTTGACCCTTCAAACTTCGTTTTTTATTGGAAAGGCAAAAAAAGAGAAGTAGATTTTGTAATTAACATAGAAAACAAATATCTGCCCATTGAAGTGAAATATTCGGATAATGTTCAACGAGATGATGCAAACGGAATTTATGACTTCATAAAAACTGGTTGTTCGCATACTTGTGGAATTTTGACATCGAAGACTCAGCTAGAAACAGGAAGAAATTATGTAATAGTTCCTTTGAGCGTTCTACTTTTGCTTGCTTAAGTATTAAGGTGGTGATTCAATGAAAAAGATAAAGATTGAATGAAATACACCTATGAACGGTTCTATAATGGATATTGAGTCAACACATTATGATGCCACAAAGGGAGAGCTAATCACTGCGGGGTTCCTTTCGAAAAACGGGTTCACAATACTTCAAAGAGTACAATCAAGTGAAGCTGAATTCAAAGCGTATATGGTAAATGAGATGAAGGAGTTAGACAGACCGTTCTATGCTTTCAATAAGAGTTGCGAAGAAGGATTCTGTGGCAGTACCATCGATCGTGATCTTCAGATAGGACAAGAAGCTACTTACATAGCGCTAAGGAACGAGGGACTTCTAGATCATTACAACTTACTTTGCGATCCTTTATTCAATGAGGAGATTCCAGAATATTGGAACACATGGATAATTACAAAAAACCCGCTTTTTCTATCCAAAATCGTGCGTCACAATTACTGCTGCCTGGCAAAAGAATACTATCTTAAGCTAAAGAGGGTGGATAAAATTGAGCCTAATAAAATCAAACCTTTTATTTCTTCAGCAGCAATAGAAAAGAAGTGTATTTGGCCACCACTAAACGTCAGTCTATTATAGAAGGGGCGGTTCATTTTTTCAGTTCCGAAGCCTATTTCCTTTCAAATAAACTGTGTTTTTCTTTCACACGCTCACTTTGACCACATAACTCACATCGAATTCTTAGACCCTGCTATTCCTGTTTGCATGGGTGTTGGAACCAAGCTGTTCATGGAGTCCATGGAGGAGACAGGTTACTTTGCGGATTATGGCGAGTATACTTGCAATAAGTTTAGGACAGGGCACAAAATCAAGATCGGTAACTTAACCATTGAACCAATTGCGGTTGACCACTCGATTCCAGCCGCCTATGGCTTCATCATCCACACCTCTGAAAGGGCAGTTGTTTACACCTGGACCTTAGGAGGCATGGTCCAAGAAAAGGCCTTACAGAAAACTTTATTGAAAAAGCCAAAGAAATTGAGCCAACAGCGTTAATTTGTGAGGGCACGCGGATGGCAATTAAAGAAACGAGACAGAACTACTCTGAACCACAAGTAAAGCAAATTAGCGATAAAATAGTGGGCTTCAACTGACAAAGCTGTATTCACTATGCGAGCCAGTCGAGACACTGACCGATTCAACAGTTTCTTTGAAGTTGCGAAGAAGAACAATAGAATGTAACGATTACTCTAAGAACAGTTAATTCCATAAAAATTTGTTGTTAGAGGTGAAATTGAGAACGAAAACTATAAACGTCAGTGAATTAGCCGTTGTTTTCTTCGTCTTCTCTGATTTGGAATTCTTCAGGTAAATAGATGCTTTCGCTGATTTGGTCATATTGGCTTCGTTTTTTCGGGGTTTTTTCGCTAAAGGTGTAGGGACCTTCCGGCTGCCTGGAGTAATCTGCGTATCTTACGCCGCTTGGGTCCATAAGCAAGGCCTTGGGATCTCCTGGCGCCGGCAGCGCCTTAGGAATAAGTGAGGGAGAACGGTATTTGATGCCTCTTTCCTCGTAGTAGTCGCTGGCCAGTGGCCATAGATGAGGTCCAAAAGAGCACTGGTCCACAGTAGTTTCAGTAGTTTTCGGGTTATAACGCAACCGCCCGGACCATTCGACTTCACGTCGATATCGAACGCGGATCTCCCGGTAGCTGCCAGGCTTAGTTGCTTTGGTAAATTTGCCTGGCAAATGCAGCTCCAGCGTCATAAGTACAGCAGTCACTTTGTATTCCTGGTA
>JBEKNP010000102.1:0-5025 GCA_049522695.1 Bathyarchaeia archaeon
TTTCCAACAGTTCAACCGCATCTTAGCTGTACTTTCTGCAATGGAAAACAAGCAACAAAAGCTGTTTGAAAGCCTAAGAAAGAATGAAGTTATGAGATTATTCGAGCAGTCATTAAAATATTCAAGTTTTCAAGTAAAGAAACAAAGCAATATTCTTAAGTGTAATCTTGAGAAACGCTTATCGATGTTAAATGGCAATTTCGAATGAATGGTGTGTCGCAGTTTTCAAATGTAGTCCTGACTCTGTGAAGAAGGTGCTTGTTGAAGTCTACAGGTTTGCTGATGACTTAAAAGGTGTGCGAAGTCTGCATTTCTTAGTCAGAGATAGAGTTGAAGATGAGGTTGTTTTCAGTTTTAGAGTAATGGTTGAACCCAAATTCAAAGAGACAGTCAAAACTAAATTAGCTTACAAACTGGGGACATTACTATCCGAAGATAAGTATGTCATTGACCCAGCTGCAGGGAACAGTCTTGAGCAGTATGTTGCTTGGTTGCCTGGAAAGAAAATTGCGGATTTTGGACAAAGCAAGTTTAACCAGTTCATTGATCTTCTCAAAAACCTGAGCGCAATTGTCGTTCAAATGATTGAGAATGACTATTTTGCTTCTAATGAGAGAGTTGAACTGGCACACGTCATGTCTTGGATGCTTGGCTGCACCGAGTATGGACTGCTTAGTGCCTCTGGAATGGAAGTAGGGTACTATGACCGCTTGGAGGACAAGTATTGTTCATATTTGAGACAGGAGTTCCCAAAACCAAGTGTCTAGTTCCGCGAATGCAAGCGCGCTGCCTTGTCCCCTTATTGCTTGTTGAAGTAGACTGGTGAGTAGCGCTCGCTGCCCTGTCTGCTTTTCCAAGTTTTTTTGCTTCTTCCCTATTCACAAATCAGGCAGAATATACTGTACAATGCGTAGCCCAACTTGAAAATAAAAATTAATTTATTTTAGGAACAAACCAGCGCGCTAGAAATTAAATCCAAAAAGAATAATAGTTTGTTGCGTCTACCTTATCTGATAGGTGGTTTTGTGCCAATATACATTCTTTTGTCCACCCTCACTTCTGAAGGTAGGAAAACCATTAAGAAAAGACCCGAAAGAATAAAAGAGGTAGATAAGGAAATAGAAGCCTTCGGGGCAAAAGTCTTGCAGCAGTACTCTGTTTTAGGGAGTTATGATTTCGTCAACATTGTTGAAGCACCAAACAACGAAGTCATAATGCGCGTTTCCCTAGAATTAGGCGCTCGTGGAACAGTGCAAATAACGAGTATGCCGGCAACACCCATCGACGACTTCTTGACCATGATTAAGAAGTAAGCTTTCAACGGCACCTTCGTTCACTCGGTCAATAAAGCGCAAGCTTTAAAAAATATTATTCAACTCCGCTCCAAAATTTAGACCAAAAAGAACCACTGGCAGGTCTATTCAAGTCGAAGAATTAATTATCGAAGATTTTATTCCTCAATTAAATAGTCCAAAAAAGCGCGCATGGCTGATCCAAAATTAATTGGCGAAGTACCTGATGCTTCTAGCTTTGGTTTGATTGTTCGTGTTAATAGCTGCTTGAGCTGCCAGGAGCATAATTAGGCTGCAGAGTTGAGAATGAAATGTTACTTTGGCTAATCCTCTCAGATTATGCTGCGTGAGACCTGCCAGGTTCTTGAGTCTGCTGAAAACTCGCTCTACAGCCACCCGTTTCCTGTAGGCTCTTATGAACTTTTGAGGTCCATGACTACGAAATTTCCTATCAACTCTAAGGATGCCTCTGACGCGCGCGCAAGTAGGTTGGTGAAACTGCTTTATCATATCTTCCATGTTTTCGGCTGCCTCTCGGTTCAGAATTAAGCATAGAACACTGAAGAGCGCGTATGAAGATACGTTCCTTAAACCTCTTACCTTATAGCGCGGCGCGCTCCAAACTGCAGAGCACAAAGATAATCTGCGAAGCTTTTTGCGAAAGTTAAAAATAGCTTTGTTCTGTCCTACTAGGAGTCTATGGTGTAACCGTTGAAAAAATGGGTTTGTATTCTAGTTGACAGACATGAGGATATCCCAAAGAATATCGAGGAATACGAGGAAACCGGTTGGAAACTACACACATATACCTGCGCTCAAGCAGGTGAGGGAGTTAACCACTACTTACTGTTCGAAAAAGAGGAATAGAGAAAAAAACAGTTAGTAGACTTCGCCCTTCTTTTTCTTTAATTAATATGCGAAAAAAGACATATATTGCAAGTTAAATCTTTCTAAATCCTGATTATTTTTTAGACAGGATTTGATTAGTGCGCGAGCGTGTTGCTAATTCGATTGGTCTGTGTTAATTTTGGTTTATCTTGCTATCATGTGATGGATCTGGCTTTTCGGGTCTTTTCACGCTTAACGCTACTAATGCATTCAGTAGCATGGCGATTATGCAGAGCAGGGCGTGTCTGATTATACGTTCGAGGTCTCTGGCCCTGTGCTTTTCAAGAAGAGCTGCTTCTTCAGCCTTGAATTCACCCTTTTAATGGCTCCCCTCTGAGCGTAAATTTGGCGTTCGCTTGCAGGACCATGTCTAAAGTGGCTCAAAGTGAACGGTTAGAATTCTGTTTCTGTACTTCTGTTTTTGTAATAAATCGCGGCTTCCCTATACTGTTCTTTCAAGTGGATTTGGCAGACTGTCTCGTTGCTGTCTCGATTCTGAATACCTTAAAGCGCGCGCGGAAGATATATTATATTGCGCGCGCTAAATTGGCACTAGGAATCACTCCGGCGAGGCAAATGTTTGATCTAAATTTGGCACAATCGTATATGTTGCAGCATCAAATCGATGCCTGGATCGTTTATGATTTCAGAGGAATCAATCCCGTCATGTGGCAGTTGATTGGAAAAAGATCGCGCACGCGCGTGCCTGTACGAAGAAACTTTGTTGTTATTCCATCAACTGGTGAACCTAAAATGCTTGTTCATTTAATTGACAGGAATATCTTCTCCAATGTGGGTTGGAAAGTAGAGTACTTTGTTAGATGGGAGGAAATGATACAGAAACTCGAAGAAATGATAAAGGGATGTAAACGAGTAGCCATGGAATACTCTCCTTTAGGGTCTATTCCCGCAATTTCTTGGGTGGACGGAGGAACTCTTGATTTAGTCCGTTCTTTAGGTGTAGAAGTTACCTCATCCGCTGACCTTTTCCAGGTTGCCGTTTCTACGTGGACAGAAGAAGCATTAAAGTCTCATTTGTATGCAAGCAGGGAGATCGCGGAGATAAAAGACAGCGCCTTTGATTATATAAGATCACATATTAAAGATGGAGATACTGTGACTGAATTTGCTGTACAAGAGTTCATTACCAAGGAATTACAGAGGAAAAACCTTGAAACCGAAGGTCGCCCGATTGTTGCAGTTAATGCAAATAGTGCAAATCCGTACTATGTACCTAGCGCTCAAACGCACTGTATAATTACAAAAGGTGATTGGGTATTAATCGACCTCTGGGCGCGGCAACCAGGCGAAAGTAACGTGTTCAGCGATATTACATGGGTCGGATACGTTGGGGGAAAGGTTCCGTCTGAACATTCTAAAATATTTCAAATAGTACAAGAAGCCCGTGACTTAGTCATCAAGAAACTTGAAGACGCATCTGATAACGCCGAGTTGTTGCATGGTTGGGAGTTGGACATGGTAGCGCGCAGACACATTGAAGAGAAAGGATACGGGGAGTATTTCACCCATCGTACAGGGCACAGCCTGGGTCCTGGTGCAGTTGTCCATGCGTTAGGCGTTAATCTAGATAACTTGGAAAATCATGATACTCGCAATATTATCACAGGAATTGGTTTTTCCATAGAACCAGGAATTTATCTTCCAAAATTCGGGGTTCGATTGGAGATAAATGTTTACATGAGCAAAAGTGGTCCAAAAGTTACTAGCCCGATTCAAAACGATGTGGTCAAACTAATTTGAGAAACTCTAATGACTGATCTCGCAAACGCGCGCTGAGAGTGTGTGAAAGCGCACGCTAACCCAAACTCTTTACGCCACGCGGCGCGCAGACGCCGCAGAGTATAGTTGTGGGAATAGGCATGAGTCCAGCTCTTCTGCCTATGCAGAATTTCTCGAAGCCTCTTAGTTCAGGTATCTTGAGGGTGGGCGTTTTCAACTTCGCCCTCGTTGTTCAGGAATATCGAGACGTTACCGTGGCCTTCAAGTCTCGTTATCGGATCTATGATGATTTCCTTCATTTTCGCATCACTTTCCTCTTGAGAATTGATGATGGTAGAGAGTACATGTAGAACGTTCCAATAGGATCCTTGATTTGGCTCATCAAGTTGTCAACATCCTCCTGGCTATAATGCTCCGTCTCTCCCTCCAGTCCCAGTATCGAAGCTAACGCGCTAATCATGGCTGCTCCTTGCTCCGGCGAGTTTGGACAGGGTCCGCCGCATCCCGTACAAGGCATATCAACCGTGAGGCATTGAGCCCCACAGCCGCTGCGAGTCGCTGGTCCCATGCATATTATGCCCTGTTCGAGCAGGCACTTCTCCGGTTCAGGCATCTTCTCGTAGACACGGTATATCTTCGAGATTTTCTTGTTATCCTTCTTTCTCGGGCATTCGTCGCAGACAGATTTCAACGGTGCAAGCACCGAACCCTTGGGCGGTAGCTGGTTGTTCGCGATGGCTTCCACGGCGGATGCTATGAGTTTGACAGGAGGTGGACAGCCAGGTAGATAGTAGTCTACATCAACGGTCTGATCCAGCGTTTTCACCGTGTCGTAGAATTCTGGAAGCTTCAATATACCTTCTTTTACTTCGGTCGATGTTTTGGGAACGATTTTTTCCGGGTTAACGTTGGACTTGCTTTCCAGATAGACTTTGTCAAAGATTTCTTTGCGGTCATGGAGATTCGCGAGGCCCGGTATGCACCCTTCGTGGGCGCATGAGCCGAACGCCACAAGGATTTTAGATTTTTGTCTCAGCATTTTGGCCATGTGTTCCTGTTCGGAATTGCGAATTGAACCGTTAAAGAAAGTTATCTCAATGTACTT
>JBEKNP010000103.1:0-4960 GCA_049522695.1 Bathyarchaeia archaeon
ACCTGCGGTTTGTGGACTGCTAATAGAGCTGAAGACAAATCGAGACAGATTGACTGGTTTAGCTCTGACCTGTATACTTGAGAATGCGCAGATTGATAACGAAATTAGAAATGCAATTATTAAAATTTGGATTTTCTTCATTTTTTTCAAATTCTATTTACAATCCGTTAAGAAAAGAGTTTTTGAACCCACTTTGTTTTAATTTTTTCGATTAGCGGCTAAACCATAAATTGTTACGGCCAAACCGATGATCGCCACGAAGCCCCCGCCAACCGCCATAAACTTGTCTTGAGCAACCTTATTCCGAACCTCTTGGGATAGAGACTGTGATATTTGTCCCAGCAAACCGCCGTAATGCTGCAAATCGGAGTAGCCAAGCCAGAAAACCACAAGACCGATAACCAACAGGAAAACGCCAACCGCCAATGCTCCAGCTCTCATTTTTTACCTCGCACTAACATTTTCATTTAAACATATATAACTTTGTGACTGAGAGATCACAGTTACAAAAGCGCCAATTTGTTTAGAACATTCATTGAAAAAGTGCACGAGATTCATTAAAACCAAAGCGCGAATAGTTACTGCATGCATTCGTTTCGTGGGCAAAACTAACTAAGACTTTAAAAGGGTTGCGTCTTTCTTTGAGCACATCCAATTTTAGGCTCTGATCTTTGTCTGAAGCCGGTTTTGTCGTTCTCATCCATCAGCTTGAGGTACTCGGCTATTTTTTTCTCTAATCAATTACTTGAATGGAACCAGTTGGGCATTGGGCTTCGCATGCTCTGCAGACTAAGCAATCATCTACTTTGACTGGGACCGATTTGCCGTTCTTCATTTCGTAGACGCCTACTGGGCAAGTGTTTACGCAGGTTTCGCATCCGGTGCAAGTATCGTTGTTGACTAGTATTTTAACCAATTGTCCATTACCTTCTGATTTTCCAGATATTTGGAAGCGATTAATATACGCTTTTGTAAACTTTACCCTGTTGCAACATTAAATTCCTTAAATCTAATTGCTCGAACAACTCACGCTTCCTGAATTTCCGATCGGCTAATCAGGAGATAAGGTGGTTCTGGACTTTCATTCAAAAGCTTTGAAAACCACCTGTTCGAATCAAACGCTTTTTGAACAGGTTTTCACCGTCGTTCAGTGTGTGCACGGCAATGGGGTTCTGTAATAAAGAAGATTTTGATGTGGGTTATCAAACGCTGGAAAAACACGAATCTATCTAAACATGCCGTTAACCGTGTGTACTTTCAGGTTAAGAATAGAGTCGGGGCTAATTCTGAAAAAATCGTCAAGCGACTCAGAAAACACTAAAAAACAGTCCAAAGCAAGGATCTGAAAAGCAGAATTAAAACCATTTTAAACCAGTTAAGGAACAAGCACTCTCGAATTACTCAAGATTTAAGATTAGTTATTGTTAGGTTTTCGGGGCAGTCTCCATCGAGCCTAAAAGTCTCAGGGTACGTCAACAAAAGAGTGTAAAAATTAAACAATAGCAAAACCGCGGTCGTCACGACGAGAAACATCTTTCTTGAATATGGACGATTCAACATTGTCGTATTCACGCCAATTTGTACGTGGTTTATACCCTGTCATAAGAGCCCTTTTTATTATTTAGTGCAAGAACCTGGAAGGCACTTCAAAATTAAGGTAAGATTTAGGGAACAGCCATTGCGACTTAGCACATATGAAGTTGGGAACGTAAGGTCTCAAAGCAACCTTACGGAAGCCCAATCACAGGCAATACCTTACCCAGCTTTCTCGTTTTTCTTCATTGTTTAAACTATCTCTAGGATAAGTCCAATTATTCCGCCGATTATCACCAATAGTCCGCCAAGTCCGCCACCAATGATTCCAACGATTATGAGCACGATTGCCCAAACGAGACGTGTTACACTTTTTGCGCCAATGATTGCTATGATGCCACAAATGATAGTCACGATGCTGTAATAAGCGAATGCAACATAAAAGAACGGTCCGAAGTATACAACAGAAACGCCAATGAGTGACAGTAATCCGAAGATTACCAGCAATATTCCACCTAGGAGAGCCAATATGTAGGCTATCCTAGCTGCTGACGTATTTGCCATAGATTCACCTCCTTTCTAAGTTAACATAATCCTTCGCGCGACTATTTTGGCGCGCATGCTTGTTCCGAAGTTGGTCTAACATGGTTTTTATTCCTTAGTTTTTGGAATAAAGGGCAGTTTTTTGCGCTACAGTTTTTTCGGGCTTTTTTAGCTATTTTAGGAATATACATGGGCGCTGTACAAATCCGCAACTCCGAGGTTAAATTACCTGAGGGTACAAATGACTATTAAACTTGTGTTGCTGTAGGTCCACAGCAACAGAGCGGCTGCTATAGTCAAAGATGCTAGTGGAAAATTCAGGTTTTGATTCAGAGTTCACGCTGTCTGATTCTTGTCATGTGGAGTTGGTGTGTTGGTCGTAGTCGGCCAATAAGGGGCGATGTGTCACACAAAACCCACTTTTCTATTTTTGGTTTATCCATAAAGTTTTGTTAGGAGAAAGACAGGTGTACCTCAGGTCCTTTTTGATGTATAATCTGTCATGATGTATCCTTATTTGTGGGCTACGTTTTATTGTGCGGGGATCATTTCACCGTGTAGGAGTTTTAGCTGAGAGATGCGCTTCTGCACGGTTTTGACTAATTCATTCCTCAAATCCTCAACAGAGAGCTGCCCGCTTATATGGTCAATTCTTTCAGCTAATACACCATCTCCAACAGTGGTTTTTATCCAGTTTTGAAAATCTTTTCTTTGAAAATGAAACTTGACTGAATCAGCATTTATGCTTTCGAGTTTTTGAGCGAACGTTTCTAAACTAGTAGCAGTCTCGCCAGTTTTGCGGCCCAGACCAGTGAAAAAGTAGAACCCCTTATCATGTGGTACGGTGCTCAAGATCTTCATGATTTTTAAATCTGAAATATTCTGTTCTTTTGAAGCGGCATATTTCAACATAAAATAATCCCCTATAGAACATGTAATTCGTTTGGTATAATTGTTGTTGCAGGATGTGTATTTTTTCAGTTATCAGGCTTATCTTTCTGGTGTATTCATGAATCGTTTGGTCTGTGACGGAAACTGGCTGAAACTCATAAAAACGCGGCTGCCTTGTCCAATTATTATGTGTTGAAGTATGTTTGTGAGACTGCTGTGTCTTGTCTTCCAAGGTTTTCTGCTATTTCTCTGTTTAGAAATATCCACATTATACAGTACAACGCTAGCATGCAACGTTTCTTAAACCTCTTTCTTGTTTATGGGCCATGTTTTATGACCGGAATGCACTTAGTTTTTAGAAAAACTGTTAACTGCTTGTATGGAAGGTCTCTGGTTTGCGGCGTTTTCAGGAATGTGATAGCAGAAGTGTGAAAGCCCCTGTATGGTAGAATGCCCTTAGACTCTGAAAAAGCTGAATTCAAAACGGACTTTTTTTGACTAAATAATACCATTTTGACAGGGCGTATTGTATAAACGGCTTTATCGGAGGCCCTAAGTAAGACGTCTATTTCTCCATGGAAATCGGCATAAATAGTGATGTGCCTACCTATAGCGGTGGCATAGGGGTCTTGGCAGGGGACGTTATTCCATCAAAAGCGGGTTTTATAATTCCATTAGTTGCACATGAAAAACTAATCAAGTTTGGGCGTGGACTGATGAAATCCACAAGTTACAGGACATAATAGAAGCATATCTCTGGAAGGTAAGTTGTGTTGGGAGGTGTAAATTCAAGAACATGCCTTGGCAGACCTACACACGTTATCAGGACGCGAACATTCGAGAAGGGACGAAATTGGTAAACTATTCGCATCTTGTTTAACGCTGATCCGCCAAAGCGAGGGTATATTCACACAATTAGGGCTTATCTTTGACGATAAATAACTTTGTGACTGGAGGGCCACAGTAACAAGATTGTTAATCCCTCGAAAATTCTTTGAAAAACCATGCAAACAAACCTCAAATAACGAAAACAACGCAGGCGTTCTTACATGTCTATTCACCGCATGTAATGGCGCTCACTAACAACCGCAATTAAAACTGAATCATGCCGATGCTGATCTAATCAAGGCCAGTAAGTATCTAGCAGAATTCTTTTGAAAATGGATGCGCCGTCGCTTAACTTTAATTTCTTCTCCCCAAGCCTCTTTCTATACCTGATGGGCACCTCAACAATCCCGAAGTCTCTCCGCTCTACTTTGCTGTTCAGTTCCACTTCTATATCAAAACCCTTTGACTTCACTTCCATTCTTTTAGGATTTCAGCGCGAATTGCTCGCAACCCAGTCAACGGATCTTGCAGGCTTATCCCGTTAAGTAAACTATGAGACAAAGACAAAAGCTTATTTCCAAAATAAAACAAGTTATGCAACGCACTCTCTTCGGCATAGTCATTAAACCTATTTCCACAAACCATGCCAATGTTAGGGTGATTCTCAAGTATCCGTATCATTTCTGGGATATGCTCCGCGGATAAGTAAAGTCCGCAACGGTGACGACAACGTAATCCACATCAGAATCTATGTATCCAACAGCTTTCGAGATGGCATCGCCTTTGCCTAAGCCATCCTGAAACAGAATATGGCACCCAAATCTTTTGCAATTTCAACCGTCCAATCGTGACTGTGACCATCAACCACCAAAACCTGATTAGGGCAAAATTTTTGCGAAATCTCCACCAACGTAAGACCTATACCTTCCTCCTCGTTCAACGCCGCAATTATAACATCTGCGGAGCATTTTCTATCGGACGCTTGCCTCAAAGTTCTTTCTCCCAAACTCTTAAGTTACAACCTTTTTAACCAATTTATTATTCTCTATAGACGTGTGCACAATTCGTTTTTTATAGTTTGTTAGCTAAGTTATCTTTGAGCAGGTTTGGGCTGGTACGCGTGTATACCATTGGTTTGGTGTCTTTGCGGGTTCCATGACCATTG
>JBEKNP010000104.1:0-4930 GCA_049522695.1 Bathyarchaeia archaeon
CCGTCTTGGCAAGCTTTCTGAAGGCTCCCCTAATGTCAGGAGATAGCCTCACAACATCACCAAACAAACAATTATGCATGCACTAAGAATAAGAGTGTAACGTTAGCAAGTTGACTTTACAGGTCAAGAAACGCTAAATAATCCAAGGCTCAAACATGTTAATCCAGTCGTGTCTATGCCAATTATTTGAGTTATTTTTTGCCCTATGATGTATTGGGTAAATAATGAGGTGCTTAATTTCTTGGCTATTTTTCGACAAGCTGTTTTGGGTTGGTTTTTTGTTTTGGGGTTTGGGTTGTTTGCAGGTTGCGACTCTTTTTGACTGTTCGCGACTTTTTGTGACTGATTGTGATTGTCTGCGACTGTTTTTGCCTCTTTTTGACTTTGTCTCTAAATCCTTGAGAAGAGAGGGTCTGGTGGAAGTAAAATTGGGGGAATTTCATAGACAAAGAAAAGAACTATCCAGTCTGGTTGAGCTTGAAAGTTCTGCTGGATACGGCATATTTTCTTTCAGCTGTATGTATCTCTATTAAGGAACTATGGTTGCGCGCGCGCGCATCAACGCCTCACCCAATTCCTAATACTCAATAACTTGACCTGGGAAAAACCAAAATGCCAATTCACCCGAAAATTCCCTTTCATTCCGCTCGAAAAAGAACTCGACGCCCTAATCTCCGCCTCATGCAAAAAGAACGCTACTTTCGTACAGCTCCTAAAAGAAACAGCCATACGAAGGGTGTGCTAAGGTTCAGAGCATAGTTGGCAAATGGGTTTTTTGTTGGTCATGTCATGTTTGGTGTGGGATGGTTAGAAGGAGAAAGATCCTATGTGGCTTTGGGATGGGTTGTTTTTTTGTTCAATATGGTCCATTGCGATGACGTAGCTTAGGATGAGGAAAGGGTCGAAGTCTGGGCTGGTGATTTCTATGTTGTATGAGTCTCTGATGGTGACCCATTTTTTGTGTATTTGGGCTATGATGCTTCCGTCGGGGGCTAGAATTTGGTATTCGTGTTCCGAGTAATTGCCTTTGACCTTGGCTATTTGTTGTCCTTGGGCGTCTTCCATCCACCATTCGCTTCCTATCAGTTTGAGGATTTTCTTCTTAATTCTTGCCTTGAGCTGCCCGTTTTGGTCTTTGACATCGTACTCGTTGTGGATTGAAACAATTTTGCCATCTATTTCTCCCAGTTGTACGCCGTTGGTGTCTTCGAACCAGAATTTGGGTCCCATGCTGACAATTTTTGCTTTTACGTAACCTAAAAGGTTCCCGTTCAAGTCTTTGACTCCGTAGGTGTCTCTGAGAGCAACCAACTTCTGCTCTATGATATACTTATTTTGATCAAACATTCCTATCTGTTGTAGCGTGCGCGTGTTAGTTTGCGGCTGGGGCTGCGGCTGTGGTTGGGGTGCTGAGTAAGGTTGCTGTTGTGGTTGAGTAGGAGCCTGTTGTGCCGCACCGCATGAAGGGCAGTATTTGGTCGTTGGGGAGATTTCTGCTCCGCAGTTTTGACAATACATTTTTTGTGACATTCCAAGTCTTCTCGGATAACCAATCTATCCTATTTGGTATTTAAGGTTTGGAGATTTTTGCTTAACAGAAAGAATACCTTGTCATAGCTATCCCTAGCCTCTGTAACTTCAATTGGGCTCACATAAACTTCGTGAACTAATTCCCAAAAGCCTTGAAGATCATACCTTTTCTTAAGAGCCATCAGTGTTCTTCAACACATAATAAAAAGACAAGGGAGCGCGTCTTTTCTTTGTCTTCCAATCTTACATCTACTGCCATCTAACAAGCTTTTTGCTTCTTTTTGGCTTATTGGTAGTTTTTTTGTTTTTGGTTTTGTTATTTTTTACTTTTGTGCGAATGAAACTAGTTATTGACTAGTTTTTGGCGTAAGTTTTAAACTAACTGTTTTGGGTTGCTTTTTTGAAGCAAAGCTTAAATCGTTTGCAGGCTGAGTCAAAATTAGTCAAGAAAAGTCAAAATTAGTCAAGAAAAGTCAAAGTGGAGGGATTTGCTGTGCCGTTAATTCGGAAAGTGGCATTTCCTTGAGTTCCCTCTTCAAAAATTCTTTCAGAGTCACGTTTTCTCCCACATCCCCCAATCCCCTGATAAGATGCCCAGCAATCGCTGAAAGGCTCAGGTAGCGTTAGATTAGTTCGGTTATCACTTTTGAAAGTTCTCGTTTACGATATAGTAGACTGCCCATCCGCCTAGTAGGCATAGAGGGTTGTTTAGTTGTTTAGAATGCCCTGGAGTTAACTTCTATTTCATGCCGTTCGCTGTCTCGAAAATTATTTCCAGTTTTTCTTCGTCGAATGTTATCTTGAAATGTTCGAAGATGTCTGTTCTGCCGAGCAATCTTGGAACTTCATCAGAATCCGACAAAACCAACATCGCCTTACTCTCAAGCTTCAGAAACGATAAATAATCCAGAGGCTCAACCAACGTTAGCCCGCCCGCATCTACATCAAACAGGTCAAGCTGTTTTTGTACGCGTGAATGAATAGAGCAAATCAATGAAAGCCCAAACTGGAGTTTGACGTGAAATAGTGTTGCTATCCTATTTTTAATTCAGTTAAAGGACCCAAAAATGAGGGTTAGGCTAATTGTGTGGGAAGCTCAAAGGTCGTCTATGATCTTTTTGAATTGAGGCTGTAGTTTCGGTAAATCGTTTATCGCCGTGTTCCACAAAGAAGGCCAGTCCGCGCTGAAATATTCGTGAGTGAGTTCGTGCCTCATCCCACATAGCTGTTGGTAGGGGATGTGGTAATAGTAGAATAGGTCTTTTACTCTTTTATTCTTTGATATTGCCCATACTGCTTCAGCGATATCTCGCAAGACGTCTTTCAGTGCGTGCATGTTTATTTTGTGTTGGAGGAACGTTTCGTATGTTAACCCTTGAAGTGATGTCTTTTATGTCGTCAATGTAATCTACGATTTCGTTCAGGTACAGTTTTGGGTCTCTCCGCTCGGGGTCTTTTGTCAAACGGCGACGGCCTCTTTTAATACCTGATCTTTTATGTACTTATTCAGGAATTCTTTTGAAATTACATCGACTTTTATTCGTAGCTTACGCTTTAGATACTGTTTAAGGTCGTAAATCGTGAAGAGACTAACTGTTCCCGAATAGGTAACTAGAATGTCAAGGTCGCTCTTTACAGTCTGTTCGCCCCGCGCAAAAGACCCAAAAATGTCTATGGTTTCCACCTTAAACCGTTCCCTAAGCGTAGGCTTCAACTCTTGAAGCTGCCGTTTCACATCTTCAAGTGACCTTACGGGAGAGAGTGTTTGTACCAAGACTGATTACTCCTTTAATCAGGAAAATATGTCAATATTTTGCTAATAAGGATTGTTAGTTTAGGTCCTTCAGGATGTTAATTATTTTTGAGATGGTTTTGCCGTCGCCGAACGGATTGATCCACACTTTCTTTTGGGCGCAGCTAACTTTTCACGTTTTTTCTTGGGGTTATGTCTATTGCATATTGGAGAATTTTTTGCATGAGAAATCTTTCTTTGATTGAGGCAAATTCGCTTGGCGTGTAAGCAAGTGTTTCAAGGTCTTCTTTGTATTTCCACATGTGTTGTAGCAAACCCCATCTTTTAGGCTCGGGCATTTTGGCAAAAGATTCAGAGACTATTATAATGTCTACGTTGCTATCTCTATGCCGCTTGCCTTTTGCAGTTGAACCGTAAAGAAGCGCTTGATCAACACCAAGTTCAGTGTCTAGCATGCTAACGTATTCTCGTATTCGTTCCATAAGAGGTCTTTTATCTTTCACTATAAGTTGCTGTTTAGCCATTAAGATTGTTTCTCCTTGATGCTTCTTTTAATTAGCTCGATAATAGGAACTGCCTTCTTAATGTATTCGCTAACTATGTCTTTAGTGTAAATCTCGTCTGCCAGTTCGAGGGTGACATCCATGTATCATGTCTTGCTAACAGCAGGGGTAAGTTCATCTAAGAATGCGATTTGTTCGTCGGTTAACTGTATTTGATTAGCTATCTCTGAGTATAAGCGTTTGAGATTATGAGTTTTGGAGGTTCTTTGCGTTTGAGGCTACAATTGCAGCTTTGAGCGACTTTTCCACAGCCATGTGAGTGTAAAGAGCGGCAGTGTCAAAATGCGCCAACTTCATTAATTCTATCGCTTTGCTTTTGGTGTAATCCAAATCTTTAAGCCAAAGGCCCACGCTTGCTCTTGTCAAAGTTGGCTTTCTAATTTCTGGATTACCCTTGTTTTTCGATGAATCGTTTGAAGGGCTGTTTTGGCTGAGTTTCGGATCCTTTGGCTGATTTTTTTCCATTGTTCTCAAAGGTATATAGATTTTTCGTCTATGTTAGTTTTTCTCTTAACAGAAGTTGTTAGGAGAGGGTAGGGAAAGTGAAGGCGTAACTAATTCGGTCGTGCTTGAATGGTTTATTGAATTTTTTTCTCGACAAAAGTTAAGAGGCGCTATAGCATCATTAAATAGCAAAAAAGGACGCATGTTAAATTGCAAACCAAAACCGAACATCCTTATGTTGAAATCAACCCAAAAGTTTGCAACGGCTCTCCAGTAATAGTGGGTACGCGCATAAGAATAGTAGACATAGCCATCGAGTATGAATACATGAATTGCACACCAGACGACATAGTTGACGCTCATCCACACCTAAAACTGGAACAAATACACGACGCGTTGTCATATTATTATGAACATCGATCTGAAATTGATAAGAAAATAAGAGACGACGAGGAATTCGTCCAGAAACTCCGCCAAGCTCAAAAGGCAAATGACTAATCATCCCTGCAAAAAGCCTTAGCGCGCTGGTTTGTCCCGAAAATGGTTAAAAATGGTTATAAGTCTGATTTCGCTAATTAGAGCCTGAAATGGACTTATTTGACCAACGCATACTATCGGCACTTAAAAACGGCGAACCCAA
>JBEKNP010000105.1:0-5218 GCA_049522695.1 Bathyarchaeia archaeon
CAAAGATTTTTTCGATTTGATATATTTCTATTCGTTTGTTCGGGTTCACTTTAGTACCCATAAGAGAAATAGGTAATGTGGGAACTGAACTCGAACTATGGTGCCGGGGGTGGGACTTGAACCCACGAAGGCCTGCGCCAGAGGATCTTAAGTCCTCCTCCATATCTTAGGCAATCTTAATCTGGCCGCCTATTTAGACCTGGCTCGGATACCCCGGCACCGCAACGTAACTGACAACATAGTACAGTTTAAGTTTTTTGCATACATCTGCATTGTATTATAATTGTTTATTTGTAGCGTGGTGGTGCCAACATAAAATCATATTGTGTTGTGAGATAGTATTATTTGTCAGTTGAAGAAAACGCTCTACAGTAGCATCGTAAGGGTTCTTAATCGGCTGCCAAGCGTTGGCTGAGATAATATCAAGAAGATGCTTTTTGCAATTGCTTACAACAAGTCGATGATTAACGTGGGGTTTAGACTTAGCTGATAAATTTGAGTTTATGCAACAATTTGCGACATTTTCTTTTTTAGGACAATTTCAGGACGCAAAAATACTTCCTTGTCCTTCCTTGTCCTTCCGTGTCCTTTTGTGTGCTTCTGTGTACGCAGCCTACAAACATTTCAGACCCTAAACCAGAAAAGCAACCCAAAACAACTTGAACAAAAATCAGCAAGAAGGATCATTTTTGCCTATCCCCCCTAATAGCGCCCTGAAAAGATAAAAAACCTAACGACAACTATTCTTAACTAAAAAGGCGCCGGCTAAATACACGCAAATTATGTTATGCTTATATCTGCGGGTTGTTGTATTTTGTTTTTAAGGAGACTAAAATGGGATGCCCGCTATAGAAATTGGCAGAATATGCGTGAAACAAGTCGGTCGAGAGAACGGAAAAAAATGCGTCGTAATAGATGTAATGGATAAAAGCTTCGTTTTAGTGACTGGTCCAAAAAAGGTTACAGGAGTCAAGCGGAGACGAGTTAACATAAACCATGTTATGCCTCTTCAAGACAAGATTGAGGTTAAACGCGGCGCGTCAGACGAGGAAGTCGCTCAAGTTTTAGACGCAGCAGGCAAACTGCAAGAAATGACTCAAGCAGTTAAAACTGCATAGTTTAAGCTTTAATTATCCCTTACCTATTTTTCTTACACCAGTTAGGAGAAAAACAGTCATATGCCTAGAACAGTCCCCCCGTGGGAAATCAAACGTAAACTGTTGACGAAAACAGAGGACACAACAAACCCAAAATATGGGCATGTGCCCTCTGAAAGACCTCCCAAAGAGTACATTCAGTACGGCACAATAAACTTGGATAAGCCGGCTGGTCCAACAAGCCACGAAGTTGCTGCATGGGTAAAAAAAATCATGCACCTAGGTAATATCGGGCATGGAGGCACTTTAGATCCTAAAGTAACCGGCGTTTTACCCATCACCTTGGAGGATGCTACGAAGGTGGTTCAGGCGTTTCTCTACAGCGGCAAAGAATACGTCTGTGTAATGAAGCTTCACAGAGACGCTAAAGAGGAACAGATCAAGCCGATTCTTTTAGAGTTTGAGGATGAAATTTATCAGCGTCCGCCCCTGCGCTCTTCAGTTAAGCGGCAGCTTAGAACCAGGCGCATTTACTACATCGACTATATAGAAACGGATGGGCGCAATGTTCTCTTCAAAGTTGGCTGTGAAGCGGGAACGTACATACGCAAACTCTGCTTCGACATCGGCGAAATCATAGGGGTCGGTGCCCACATGCAGGAACTGCGCAGGACACGCTCAGGATCATTCACGGAAAACAGCGCTTCGAAAGTTACTTTGCATGATGTTGCGTACTGGTTTGGGGAGTGGGAGCAGAAAAAAGATGAGGCGATCCTTAACAAATTTATTGTACCTATGGAAGAGGCGTTGGCTTTGCTGCCGAAAATTGTGGTTCGCGATTCAGCTGTTGACGCGCTGTGTCATGGTGCAAACTTGACGGCTCCAGGCGTGTTGCAGGTTACAAGCGGCATCCAAAAAGGCTCTATTTTAGCGATTTTCACGCTGAAAGGTGAAGCAGTAGCATTAGCAAAAGCGCTTGTCTCAACTGAGGAAATGTTAGATTTGAAGCATGGTGCTGTAGCTTCTTTGGAGAGAGTATTGATGCTCAGAGGCACTTATCCGAAGGTTTGGAAAAGCGGTAAAGAGCATGAATCAGGACAACCGTAGCACAGACCACTATTTTAGTGCTGAGCCCAAGTCAAAGGAAAGGTTCGGTTTAGTTCGAACCGTCCTGGGCGGGAAGGGCTTCGAGTTTTTTACTGCTTCAAGCGTTTTCTCGAAGAGGCGAGTTGATCCGGGCACTAGGCTTTTAATTGAATCGATGGTTCTGCCGAAAACGGGTTGCGTTCTTGACATTGGTTGCGGTTATGGTGCTGTCGGGATAGTTGTAGCGGCTCTTAATCCAAAGCTGTGCGTAGTTATGTCAGATGTGAACATGAGAGCAGTGCGTTTAGCAAAAAAGAATATTGAGTTAAACAAGGTGCCTAATGTTGAAGTGTGTTATGGTTACTTGTATGAGCCTGTCGAGGGTTTAGTGTTTAATTGTGTGCTTTCGAATCCGCCTGTTAGTGCAGGTATGGAAACGGTGAAAGCCATAGTGAAAGAGGCCGCAAAAGTCATGGCGGATAAAGCCACGTTCCAGATGGTTATTCGGTCTAAAATCGGCGCTAAAACTCTGCCTTGTCTTTTTAACGAGACATTTGGGAACTGTTCGGTTCTTGCAAGAGAAAGTGGGTTTCGGGTACTCATGGGGCAGCATTTAACGGTATAGGGCTTTTTTGTTAGTCAGACATGTCACGGAATATGATATGCTTTGCTGGCATGTCGTCTTTCTTGGTTAATGAAGATGTGTTAATGAAAGCGCAATTTTGCTTTGGTTATTGAGGATTTAAAAGAGAGGAAGGGTTAGGCTTGTTAGACAAGTTTTAATCATCTCGCAGAGATCATTGACGATTTTATTTGGGTGTTGAACCACAAAATTGAAAAAGCCCACTTACCATAACACAAAGAAACAGAGTAAGGCAGGGGTTAAATTGAAACTGAACAAAATCGACGAAAAAGTCTATCAAACCTTAAAGACTGAAGGAAAAGAATTAACCCTTCAGGAATTAATCGACAAGACAGGCGAGCCCTCCAAAAAAGTCTTCAAATCATTGCGCAAACTCTTCGAACATGAAATCATAGAAACACAAGCGCGCAAATACAAACTCACAGGCAAAAACCCCTCTGCAAGTAAAGACGACGAACCAGAACCGCCCGAAGAATAAAATTTATTGGAGCCTCGAGCGGGCCTTGCTCCCGCGGCCTGCTGCTTACAAGGCAGCCGCTCTACTGGGCTGAGCTATCGAGGCATCCTCCAAAGTTGCCCAGATTACACCAACACATAAAAACCTACCCAAATAAAAGTTACTACTAAATTAATCCGTGATAATCAAGTTAGCAATGATGCCCTTTCTTTCAAATGGTTTATCATGGCATTAAGCTGATAAGAAAAAAAATTAATGAGCAAACGAAATAGTAGGTATGGCAAAGAGCGACGCGAGTGGCAACCAATGTTAGACAGAAAAGTCGTGGAAGAATATGTCTTAGAAACACTGAAGGAAACGAATTCGCCTATTCCTAAAATTCATTAAGAAAAAAGAACTTGTTGAAGCATTCTGCCAATATACTGAAGATGACTTTTATGAATGTTAAAGGATAACTTCTTTTTTCAATCATAAAAATCCCAATTGGGTTTACATTAAGAAATATATAGCCGAGCGACTCCCTCTCCAAATATTTTTTTGATAGTGCATTAGGGTTATAGACCACTTTAATCTTGAATTCTCCACCACTAAGCCTGTAAACGTCGACGTCACATGAAACGACCAATTAAAGGGTAACTATGAGTTAGCAGCAATCTAAACTTGACCTTTCTAGGACTTTCTAGGACTTTCTAGGACTTTCTAGGACTTTCTAGGACTTTCTAGGACATTCTAGGACTTTCTAGGACATTCTAGGACTCATCCTGCAACGATTTTAAGCTTTGCTCCAAAAAAGCAGCCCAAAACAGCCTGAACAAAGATGGCAACACAACTGTTGTTGTTCTACCCAAACGTTAACAGCACCAAAATTGAAGACAGAGTATAGCTGGACATAAAAAATAAATTTCCTGGTTTATGTTAATTCTAATAAGATTATTCAACCAACCCCCTATTACAATCCAAATAACTTCTACAAAAAGAACCCCCACCCTGACTTCTTCCCTCACCTCCATCCGCCATATTACTCCTTGATTATCCTACCACAAAACAAGTCTCAATTAAGACACAATGCAACGATTATGTCCCAGATTTGCCGCCAAACTTATATGCCAAAAACCCGCCTTAAATTTACTTCCCGATGCAACTCGGCAGCTAACGCATGCCGCGTAAAGACATGAAATTGAGCATTGCACCTCAAAAACGACACAAGACGCAAAAGACCGCTGTTCAACAAACCTTATTATGTTTCAACGTAATCCTTATATCAGTGAAATCCGCTTCTAATGCAATTCAGCAATATGGGTTATACCATAAAAATTGATGCAACTCCTCACCACATCGATGAGGAGTGAAGGGTGAACTGACTTCGCCACGACACGCGCGAAGATCAAAATGACACCATGCACAGGACAAACAACAACGACGCCACACAACATATTGAAATGTGTTTCACCAAACGCCAAACAAACACCACCAATGGCCCGAAACATGCCACGCCGTCTGGAGGATGGCTCGGCTTGAGAGCCGAAGAAGGGCGCGTGAATGGGACTTCCTAGAATATGCTCCTTCACGGAGCGGGAACCCCCCGAACGGAAGCATCTTAGTAGGGGGAGGAAAAGAAACCAAACACGGGATTCCCTTAGTAGCAGCGAGCGAAATGGGAACAGTCCAAACCGAATCCCACATAGAAATATGCGGGAGATGTAGGGTTAAGGGTCTGGCTTCCTCTTCACTGGTTAAGCTGAAGTGGCCTGAAATGCCCCGCCACAGAGGGTGACAGCCCCGTAAACGTAAACCAGAAAGAGTTGAGCTAGAATCCCAGACTACCGCACCATGGTTTTGGTGCGGAAAGTTGGGAGGCACCAACTTCCAAGACTAAATACGCCTCAAGACCGATAGCGCACTAGTACGGTGACGGAAAACTGAAAAGTACCCCGG
>JBEKNP010000106.1:0-4814 GCA_049522695.1 Bathyarchaeia archaeon
TGTAATAGTCATTCCAGAAGAGGCAGTCAACGAATTAGGCTGGAATGATGGACAACACCTAGAGCTTACGATAACAGATTGGCGATTAATCATTGAAGCGAAAGAATGAGCAATTTCACAGTTGATTCAATATTCAGAGACCCGTAAATCAAACACAATCTTGAACTCTTCAAAAAAGAAGATATAGATTCAATAACGATTTTTGAGAAAAACAGCAGACTATACCTTAAGTGTCTCGCTTCTGATGTTGAAAGAAGACCTATTGAAAACTAATAGAACCTAAAGCTTAATCTTGCATATTCTTCTCTTGTTTTACACTTGATTTAACACTAGACATATTCCATAAGAACCTTTTGAACGACAGCGATAACTCAAGTCTAATCAACCTCAAAAGAAAAAAGAAGAATGAATAGCAAATGTTCTTAATCATGCATGTTCGTTAGCTTTTCTAAATATTGGTGTGTTTTTTGAAGCGTGAAGAAGCAATATTAGTTTTAAAAGAGCTTTTTGAAAAATGCCCTTTTCTTGACGGACGTTATTTGGCATTAATGCCAGCAGAACCCCCTACCTTAATGTCTCAAAAGTATCAAATTCTGATTAAGACCTCTCTTGACGAAGAAACAAGAAACTGTATGCAAGATATTCTGATAAAATATCAGCTTACCATTAAAATTAAAGAAGAAAATACATTCATCACTTATCGACCAATTCAAACAAAAGAATAAAGGTTGAAGGCGAAAATAAATGGAAACTCCTAATACAAAATGCAAGTAGGAAACAATGAAAAAATCTAATCAGACACTTTTTTTTAGCTAATATTCACTTTATTTTGTTTGGCGAACTCTTTCATTATATCATGAATTTTACCTATATCATCAAGTGAAAGACAGTCACTTACTACTTGGCTAGTACAGGTTCCCTTGCAAGCTATATGCAGTTTTAGTTTAAGTTTCGGTAGTTCGCATTCATCAAATATATTTTCTAAAGCATAATCGATGCATTCACCTTTAGTCTTTTCCAGTTTTTCGTTGATAATCAACATTATTCTTTGAGAGGTTAGGTTAACAACATCTTCTTTCATAGAGAGCTATTACATGATGATTGTTTTAAGCGTTTGTCCAATGCTCTAAGTGGAACACCCGCTATTAACTATGGTTAAAGTTAGCAATAGAATAAAAAAGTTACTTTCAATACATCCCGTTAAATTATTGCTGGTAACGTTTTAGGGGTTTTTGGGTTTGGGGTTATTAAATTTTAATCTTTACCAAAGCCCTTGAAGTTCCTAATCACTATTTCATACGCTACAAAGAGCGTTCATTTATGCTAACTCATAATCCTATTAGACCTTGGTATTGGAATGATTGGCTCATTCATGGCGAAAAGCACAACAATAACCTTGGTAAATATCCTTTTGTCAATAATTCAGAAAAAACTATCAATGTATCAGCAGAAGTTATCAATTACAAGCCAATATCGTTGGACAGAATAATCTCGGAAATTAATGGTTGATTGAACAAAACCTTTTGTTGCTTTAAGAGGTTGGCGAACGCTTAGTTCAACATGAAGCATAACGATAAGTCTTAAATCTGAACAGCGTAGAAATAGACTGAACGTGGAAAACAAAAACAGAGAAAAAGAAAAGCTTGACGCTGAAATTGCAAGAAGTTTATCCGTACTTAAGATGAAAGAAATTCATAAACAAATTGAGGACATTGAAAAATTAAGAAAAAAATCTGCAATTCTCTCGATAAACCAACGTCTTGACTTTTGCTTGAGAATAACAAAGGAAATAGTAGACCTACTAATTGGTATGAAGAAAGACTACCCAGAAGTTCTTTTTGACTCAAAAATACCACCTGAGTTCGTTACTGAATCTCTTTTAGGTACTGTTTTACAAACTTACGAATCAATACGTTTTGACCTTCAAAGAAATATTAACCTCAAGAACGAAGACTTTGAAAGGCTGTTTCCACAATCAAAAATTAATTTTGATTCGTGGAACAAAGTTATCTATAGCTTGGGGTGTGTAATGATGCAAATGAATGACATGAAGATGTATTGTTTGCGTTTGCTCTGATAGTTAATACATTTCAGTTTCTTTCTATTCTACAAGGTACATTAAACGATTGTTACGACCATTCAGGGGTTAGAAACTTACCGATATTTACAGAGTACCTTAAGTCGCTATAATGGTCTCGGTAAGCTGGAAACTTCGAGATAAGTCTTAAATCTGCATAGCGTAGAATAGAAATGTCAGAAATTGAATGAATAAAAAAATAACATCAGTGTTAAGGTGAACAACAATTAAGATGAATCGTTGGTTGTTGGTAAGCATACTGCTAATTGCAGTTGGTATCATCTTTTTGGTTGTAAATCAAGTATTTTATGTATCCAAGCTTGATGCTTTGGCAAAGGCATTTTGGGCTTGGTCTAAAAACCAAACTCTTAGCTCATCTCCCAATCCTCAAACATACGGTGTTACCCAATCATCAGGCTACATAAGTTGGCTGCTTGGATTTACAGGAGCAGTTTTTGTGTTCGCTGGAGCTTTAAGCATTTTTCTTGTTTTCATAAATAGAATATTCAAAAGTTCCAAAGAAGCACAGAAACCAAAACAAAACCCATTCTGATACGTCCACTTAAAACACAGCTTGAAATTACTATAGCTTTAATTCTCATAAAACCTATAAACCGTTAACCGAGTACATGCAAGGGTTAAGATGTACTCTGTATTATTTGCTAAGTTTCATTGATAATAAGTTTTAAATCTGCTTAGCGTAGAAATAGGCTAAATGCTCAAGGTTAAACAAAAAAGTAATGTTCTTTTTGGGTATTTTCTTTCTGATAAATACAGTTGATAGAAGTATTAGTACTGCAAAAAGTGGCAGGATTACTAAAGCTGAAAACTCTGGAACGGTTGGGGTTGGGCTTGGTGAAGCAGAGGTAGAAGCTGAAAAATTAGGTACTGTAATGGTTTGTACTGCACTCCAATCGCTAACATTACCAACTATATCCAACCGCCGAATACTCTTGCTCCGATATTACCACTGACCGATTGAAGTCGAAAATCTAATTGACCGCCAAAGGGTACATCGATTCCCCAATGACCACCATAATTAAAAGAAATCTGGTTAGCAACTGATGCACTTTCATTGTCACCATCAAGAGTTATAACCGTCTGAGAACCCGAAGAAGCAAAAGCTGTTATGTTGTAATCGTCTATCGAAGGAGTTTGCCAACTTGAAGAGTAATGACCTTTAACTTCCAGAAGGTATGCAGTAGTTGGTTGTGTGTTTTGAATAGTCAATATAACGTTAAATGTGATTATAGTATAGCCAAGATTCGTAATATTTGCGCCTGTATATGGGTCAGTCGAATATGTGGTAGGAATGACAGTAGAGTTACTGACAGTGTTTAGGCTAAATGTTGGAGTAGATGATGTCAGAGCAAATGCTGGTTTAGCCATTATTAGACTTGAGACGGCTAAGAGAACAATAAGAAGCAACGAGAAACTCTTGCTGATACTACCCATACTTACTCTTGGAGATGGTTGACGATAAAAGAGTTCTTGTAAAGATTTCTTGACACAAAAAGCGTGCGGTACTATTAGCGAGTACATTAAAGGGTTAGGAACCTTGCTATTAGAGAGCAGATAAGGCGCGCTGGTTTGTCCCGAAATTCATTAGAGTGTGTGGATTAAAATTTAACTTCTCTCTTCCATTTGACTGAGGCTGTAGATACTACCAGAACGGATAAACCATAAATAACAGCCACGGACTCAATAGTCATATGCTTCTAGGAGATTAGTCATATGGTTCTAGGAGATTTAGCTTTTGAAGAAACTGGAAAGTTCGCAGGAATTAGGGTACTCCCCGACGGAAGGGTGGAAGCGACATATCAGGGCACTGGCAAATTGTTCGGTGTAGACTATTCGTCTGTCTATACAGGCGTCGCAACCCCGCAGGGAGGAACCTTGATTGCAGAGTTCAACGGAATCTGCACAACCAAGGACGGGGACACTGTAGGTGTGAACGCTCATGGAAGGGGGCGACCTACCGGAAGTGGCCTCAAGGCGAGCTGGCGAGGTGGAGTTATCTGGCAGGCTTCCTCACCTAAATTTGCAAGGCTAAATAACGTACCGGGAGTCTGGGAGTTGGACATCGACGAAACAGGTAACTTCCACTTGAAGGTTTGGGAATGGAAGTAGCGCGCATAGCGCCGCGCGCTAAAGAGCACTGTTAGCAACATCGCAATAACTTTATCTGTACTTCTGTCCATATAGAGACAATGAAGCGAGGTGTAAGCAAAATTGTCATCATTACTGGCCGCATTGGCCGTAAAGGTTGAACTAGCAAAAAAGAAATTGTTAGAGGCTGGAGCAGTCTCACCGGAAACTGCTAAGACGGCTAAAGAGTTAGGTGTAGATGAGTTTACTTTAAAAACGCGGATTGCTAAGAGGAAGGGGATAACCGCATCGGCTGATGGACGATATTATGTGAACGCCACAACTTAAACCCCGTCAAGCGCACGTGGAAAGACAAAATTAAACCATTTTTTTTCTTTTAAATTCGAATCCAAAAAACTTTTCAAAACATATGCAAGCCTAAGCGCTCGCTTGAGACGATTAAACATATTCGCCCTTTCCTTACTCAATTATCATTAGAATCGCGCGAAATAGCCTTAGATATACAAAGTGTAAAGTCAACTTGCTAACGTTACACTCTTATTCTTAGTGCATGCATAATTGTTTGTTTGGTGATGTTGTGAGGCTATCTCCTGACATTAGGGGAGCCTTCAGAAAGCTTGCCAAGACG
>JBEKNP010000107.1:0-4800 GCA_049522695.1 Bathyarchaeia archaeon
TCCTTAGCATTTTTAAAAGTTAGTTTTTCCATGGCATGCTGGTAATCTAGCCAAGCATAGCCTATATGCTCGAAAGATAACTCCACTTTATCGGTGAATGCTTCCATTATGAAGAATACAACTTCTTTATTGATTGTTAAGCCTTGTCTCCTGTAAAAGTAAGCGATTACCTCTCTGAAATCAGCTATGAATTGGGCCTCAGTTATGCTTGTTTCCTCTTTTAGTTCACGGATAACCGTTTCTTTTTCGCTTTCATTAGGTTCAACATTGCCCTTAACAAAATCCCAATGCCCCGCTGCATAATTAAGAAGAAGATATTTTGTCGCGTCATCCTTTTTTATGAATACTACAGCGCCACACGATTTCTCGCGGAGCATACATACACCTTCTGTTGCTCAATTCATTTGCTCAAGGTATTTAAACTGATAGTAATTTTAACACTACGCTACACCTATCAACTGAAATAAGAGTTATGAACGAAATGTTTTAAGCATACAAAAAATAACTTTTTTAGGAATCAGGAGCCACGGCAAGTGTCAGCTTCACCCAAGAGAAATGAAGCGTTAAAAGTTATCTTAGATTCAAACGCATTATTTGTTCCACTTGAGTTTAAACTAGATATTTTCGTTGAAGTCGAGCATCTGTTAAATCGGAATGTTGATTTTGTTTTGCTTTCGCCTGTAAAACGTGAACTTGAACAGCTGACCACTAAGGATTCGCCCAAAATTCGCAGGGAAGCTGCTTACGCCTTGAAGTTTGCTCAAAAATGCAAGTACGTTGCGGTTGATGAAGATGAAAAGTTGTCGACTGACGATGCAATAGTTAAGGTTGCTAGAGCTTGGAATTCGCCTGTGTTTACTAACGATAGGCAACTAAGAAGGAAGCTAAGAGATATAAGTCTGCCAGTGATTTATGTGAGACAAAAATCGCGTCTAGAGATTGACGGGTTGATATAACTATGTTTAAGCTCATAACACTACAGGACACTATCCGTATTCCGCCCGAAACCTTCGGTAACCCTTTAGAAAAAGTTGGTCGTGAACAGGTTAAGCAGAAGTATGAGGGAGTTGTAGATGAGGAATTAGGGTACGTCATCGCTGTTACAACTATAGAAGTAAGCCCCATTGGCAAGATAATTCCCGGCGACGGAGCAACCTATCATAAGGTATCATTTTCTCTGCTAACTTTCTACCCGATAATTCAGGAGGTCGTGGAGGGAGATGTGGTAGAAATCGCAGATTTCGGCGCTTTCGTACGCATCGGACCAGTAGACGCGTTACTTCATGTTTCACAACTTATGGATGACTACATCTCTTATGATGAAAAACAAGGAGTATTGCTGGGAAAAGAAACTAAAAGAAAACTAACAGCAGGCGAACAAGTGCGTGTTAGAATAACTGCGGTTTCGCTTGGTAGAGCAGGAAGCTCAGGAAAAATCGGTGTCACCGCTAGGCAACCATTCTTAGGTAAACTTGAATGGTTAAAGGAGACAGCTGAGGCAACTGAAAAGAAACAAGCGGAAAGCAAAGAAAAAGCTGAGTAAACGGAGTGAATCGGAATGAGTGAAAAAGCATGTATTAACTGTCATTTTATAGGTAAAGAAAACGTGTGCCCTAAATGTAGGTCCACAAGTTTTAGCGAAGACTACAGCGGCTTAGTCGTCATGTTTGACCCTGATAACTCAGTTATTGCAAAAGCCATGAACATAAAAGAGAAAGGCAGATACGCGTTAAAAGTGCGCTAAGCGACTTCTTTTTTAGGCGTAGAACGGTAACTTCATACGACCCTAAAACTGTTTGTTCACTAAGGTTGAAACGATGACTATAGTCTACACTATAACGCCGGTGCTCCGAACGAAATTCAAAGAACCATTCGGCACCTTAATTCAAGGCTCATTTGATAAAACAATGAGTAAAATGAAAGAGTTAGTAAACGAGGAAAGACCGTTAAGAACAATTTCAGTTGGAGATGTAGTTTCCCGCAATCTTCATGAACACAACATCAACCCACAACTAACAATTATTGACACTAAATTTCTTAGAAACCAAAACATGCCCGAAAAAATCTCAGTAGAAAAAACAGTCCATGTGAATAATCCCAAAGGAACAATCACCAAAGAAGCAATTTTTGCAATCAAAGAAGCCCTAGAAAAAAATGAGCACACACACATCGTCGTTGAGGGGGAGGAAGATTTACTTACACTCATAGCCGTTTTATACGCTCCAGAAAACGCTATTATAGTTTATGGGCAACCGTATTCTGGCATAGTTGTTGTCAAAGCTACTTCAGAAAAAAAGGCTGAGGCTAAGGAATTCCTGAAAGCTATGAAACCCTTAGAAAAGCTAAATAAGAAGAAAACTGTATGAATTTACGCCTTAAGTGAATATTAATGCAAATCAAAATAGAATCAACCAAGAATAACCCGCTTCTAAAAAGGAAAGAAGTAGGCTTCACTATTATTCAAGGTCCAAAAGAAAAAACTCCGCCGAGGCTAGAAGTGAAAAGAGCCCTAGCTACTGAAATGAAAATTGGGGACGAAGTAGTTTTCGTTAAAAGAATGCACACAAAAACTGGAACGAGCATCACACAAGGAGTTGCTAACGTGTACCAAACAGTTGAGCAGGCCAAAGTAGTAGAACCCGAATACATCAGGAAACGTAACAGTCCACCTGAAAAGCCTAAAGAAGAGGCGACAGCATAATGTCCAAGAAAGTACCACCAAAGAAAGAAGACAAATCAGCAACTGCAGCGCCAAAGGAAGAGGCGAAACCAGTGGCAACGGCGGAAGCGGCGCCAAAACCGCAGAAAGCTGAGAAAGCAAAACACGAAAAGAAGCACCGAGAAGAAAAAGGAGTTCACGCAATGTACAGAGTTGAAGATAACAAAGTTAGTAAGGCACGCCCAACCTGCGAGCGATGTGGAACAGGATACTTCATGGCAGACCACCATGACAGGTACACTTGCGGTCACTGCGGTTTTACTCGTTATAAGCAGAAATAAACAGTTTTAAATCTCTCTATTACGATTAGGTTCTGATGACCCAACATGCTTAGAGTTAACGTCGTAATTACCAGCATTACTGCTGAACGCTTTTGGGACATAAGGAAACCAATTCCGCCAATTCAGATAAACACCAACATTAACGTTGTTGGTATGGAAAAGAAACAGGATGAATCTTTGGAAGTACCGTTTGTTCTGTCAATCGCGTTTAATCCCTCCATCGCACAAATGAGTCTAAAAGGGAATGCATACGTTACCGGCGAGAAAAACGAAATTGAAAAAGCTCTCAAAGACTATGAACAAAAAAAACCTCCGCCACAAATAATTATTCAATCAGTATCCAACGTTGTATTCATTGAAGCAGTACTTATATCAAGAATACTGAATATTCCGCCGCCGGTTCCGCTTCCACAGATTCCTGAAGCTGGAAAACAGCCAAGCTCTAAGCCTGAAGGAAGAGACTACAGCGCGTAACTATTCAATGCGGTTTATAGGAACGCTTTAAATTTTCCTGGAAAAACAATCAAAACATGCCTTTTATTACTACCGAAATCTACGTTGCAAAAAAGGGGATAAACATGTTTGGGAACTAAACAGTCATAGAGAGCCTCAATAGTAGATTAATGAGAATTGCCTTTTAATCCTTCCTAATTTTCAAAAGATAGCTTGCCAATACCGAAGCACAATTAGTTTTTGTATATGAAACAAAAATAAAAAATTAAAAGATTTGAAAGAAGGTGTTTTATTTTAATGGCACATACATTGACGAACGTGATGCGCCGATACCTGGCGTGCCATGCCTAACAGGTTTGTTAGTTATTGCGAATTCGCCTAGGTAATGACTGATCATTTCGGGTTTAATTTCAACGTTAACGAATTCTTTGCCGTTATGTATCTGGATTTTTATGCCCACCATTTCTGGCAGAATAATGAGGTCACGTACGTGAGTTTTAAGGTTGACTTCTTTGCCTTGTTTTTGGGCTTCTTTAGCTTCACGAAGCTTCTCCAGCAATATGCGTTGTTCAGGAGTTAAACCGCGCTGTAGGCTTCTTCTTTGTCGTGAAGGAAGCAGGTTAATGAATTCATCCATAGACATGCCTATCAAACTGCTCAAATTGTGTCCGCGGTAACTAAATTCTTTGGGCATTTTTCATCTTCACCTTAAACTCATATTAAACGCTATAAACCTTCTGTCAATTCTTAGCGGATTGCGCGTTTCTTTTTCTGTCCTGGACCACGTGCAGCGATTAACCCAACTTTTTGTCCTGGTGGAGCGCCGTGTGAAGTTGTTGTGCATCTGCGAGCGCTTCGTTTGCTGCTACCGTATGGATGGCATGCTGGAACCATTTTGCGTCCGCTAACTCGTGGATACTTGTGACCTTTAGCTTTCATTAAATGGAACATCGATCCTGCTTTCAGGAAAGGCTTCTCGATTCTTCCAGCTGCGGAGACTACGCCTACAGTTGTTAAGCAGTAGTCATTAACGTATCTTGTTCTGCCAGAAGGCAAGCGTATCATTGTGCCTTGTGGAGTGTGACCGACAACAGTGGCGTAGGTGCCTGAAGACTTTGCCATTTTGCCGCCGTCGCCTGGACGGAGTTCTAAATCGCAAACTATTGTTCCTTCAGGTACTTTTCCTAAAGGAAGAATGTTGCCTATTTCGGCTGGAGCTTTCCCGCCGTAGCAAATTTGTTGTCCTATGAAAAGGCCTTCAGGGACAACTGTGTAGCAGGATAAGCCATTTTCAAATTTAACCAGTGACAGGGGTGCGCCGCTTCCAGGATTATGTACAAGAGCTTC
>JBEKNP010000108.1:0-4591 GCA_049522695.1 Bathyarchaeia archaeon
TTTGCGCCTATAGTTGAACGGATAACTGGGCAAACTTCCACGGGCACCGCTCGGTCGCCAATTTTAGAAGTATCATACCAACCTGAATTTACCCTGACAGGAATAGCGTCAGCTGCCAAAATCAGCTCCGTAGGTGCAAATAGGCACATGTAACCAATAACTTTCTTTCCTTTCTCCTTCTCAGCCAGAATCTCCTTTTGACGCTGGCCAAACAAGTTTGCAACTTCATCAAAATACTTCAATGCTTCTGGCCTGTTAGGGTCAGCCTTTTTCATACGCTCAATGTTCTCAGCCATTATCTTCTGAGACGCTGTTTGGATAGAGTTTCTAAGCTCATCAATTTCTTTTCTCGAAATTTCAGGTGTATATTTTTTTTCGCCTTTTTCGCTTTTCATTCTTTTCATCACTCACTTGTTGATGGTTCAAGCCAATTTCTTGATTTGAATGCTGTTTTACTTCCAAGCTTCAATTTTAAAGCGCCTTCATAGGGGCACATTTCAACGCATCTAACGCATAGCACGCACATTGAAGTGTCTATTTTTCCTCCCTTCTGATCATATACCTCGTTAACTTGCGATTGACAAACTCTCTTGCAAACACCGCACTTCGTGCATTTTTCTTCGTCTTTTTCAATATGAAGAAGCGGTGACCACTTAAAACCCTTAAACCTATTCACAACGGCTAATGAAGCTCCGGTCGGGCAGAAGCGACACCAGACTCGTCTAATAAAGAATGAGCCTGTGAGAGTTAAGCCGACAAACGCGATTGCGATAATTTGACCGATGTTTTGTTCAGCATAATGGAGAATATCTTGAACATAGGGATAAGTTAAGTTAATGTGGAAAACAGATATGGCACCCGTGGTCCATGGGACAACTACCGGAATCATTGGGTCAAGCAAGATGCTGTATGGTCGGAAGGGTCCTGCCAGATATTGAGTCATGACAACGGCAAAGGTAACGTTTGGAGGAGGCTGTTCAAGCCACAAGGCGACGGGCACAAACAGGAAAAACAAGAGTATAATGTATCGTGATTGATGCAGGGTTTTGTTTAGTTTTTCAGGTAGGTTTCGGTAACGTATGCCTAAGGCTTTTCTCGCCATAATTTCTAGGTCCATGACGAAGCCGAAAGGGCAAAGCCAGCCGCAATAGAGTCTGCCTAAAACGATGGTCATGACGAAAATAATAATTAAGACGTAAAGAAGCGGGATAGTAAAGGTGAACAAGTAAAAAAAGGCTGCAAACGCGATTGCCTGAACGACAAGCCTAATGAAAGTTATTCTTGTCGCCGCGTTCTTCTTCCAAATCAAAATGGTAAGTATCCCTGCTACTCCTAGCCCTGCAAGCACAGCAATTCTTAGCACGTCGCCTATAATTTCCCAATTCATTCTTTCTTCGCCATTCGATTCTGATTATTTTGATTACGAGTTTATGGATGTGTGCAAGCTCATGTACCAAGATGAGAGATATCACATTCAACTTTGACCGAATCCGTATAGACATGTGCAAATGCTCCATCATACGGATTAAAGCGCTTTAGGCATGGACGACGTGAAGAGGTCTTCATGAATTTTTAAGTAATCAAAATAAGCATGGAACCTTTTAAATCTTGCATATTTTAACGTATATTTGTTATTTTTCAATTTTGACAAGAAATGCTTAGTTATGAAGTGGGAGGAGATATTACTCTTGTATTATACTCCTTTAGGTATGCTAAATGCGCTGCATCGTAGGGGTAGCTTTCATCCGCTGTGTAGGGAAATCCACTCATAGCTTGGAAGGGCAACGGGTCAACGGTGAAGCTAAATCCATATCCCCATTGTCCAGGCGGGTCTTTAAACCAGCAAACAACAAAGAGGAAGTAGTCTCTCACCATGCCTGGGGCAGGTGCCGTTAGATTGTCGATTGGAAAGTCAAGGGAAACTTGGTCTCCTTGTCTTCCTATAACGAACATGTCGTCTGCGCTTTGAACTATTGCTGTGACGTTACCATATCTTGTGAAGTTCCCCGAAGAAGTAGACTGAGTGCCCCAAAATTGACTGAGGGTTGCGATGGGACTGATCTTTTGAATTGTTATGTTCTGTTGAGTTGTTGTGTCTATTCCGATGTAATCGTAGGTTACATTCCAGAAATTGTTAATTCTAATCTGGTAATCACTTATCCCTTTTGGAAATAGCCCTGTCAAGTCCATGACGAAGGTTCTCGGGTTAGAATCTGAAGGCATTGGTATTTCTTTATTTTGCGGCACCCTTATCCAGTTACCATTCGCATCTTTAACTTCCATGAATGGAGCAGGATAAATCAGAGTGCCATTTGCCACCAGCCCTTTAGCAGCCGCAGTTTCGAATCCGTTTACCCAATTATTATAAGCCTGATATGAACCCCAATCAACTATGCCGTTGACAACAAGTTTGATTGTTGTTGCGTTGGACAAATTACCTAAGTCTAGTGTTAACTGGTTTAGGTAAGTGTCGTTCCATGATGGGCTAAGATTTCCGTTATTGCCAGGAGTGAAATGCCCATCAAGTTTTAAAATGTCAGGTAACACATTTTGCCCTGCTGCATTAGTGCCCGCTGGTCCCCAAACATAGGTTGCGCTTACTGGAGATAATGTGTTAGTTTGGCTTACCGTGTAAATTTGGCCGTTGAAAGCTTGGTTAGCGTAGTTACTCATCGTTGTATAGACGCTGGTGCCGGCTGGGTGGTCAACAACCACCATGTACGCTGCATCCAGATAGAAGAGTTCATCCCATTGTTGGGCGAGAGTCATGTCATAATATTTGTTTCCATTAATGATCTTGACTGCTAGTAAGTTTTTGTCAAGTTTTACGTAGTCCCATGGGTTTCCTCCGCCATATATAATTTGGCCATTACTGGTCATGTAATTCATGTAACCTAGCCAGCCCGAGTTTGAAACGTCAGTGACATACGAGTAGCCTGTTCCGTTCCATACGAAAAGTGATGGGCATGATGCGTAACCGCTGATAACAGTGTAGGTGACAACAAGGATTGTCGCTTTATCTAAGGTGATGGTTCTCGTTGGATTAGTATTGCCATCTTGCCAGCTTGAAAATGCGACTACACCGGTCGCAATTGTGTAGGGAGTCGGTACGGATACAGTGTATTGTCCGTCAGGCAAGACTTCAGTGAAAGGCGTGTCGTAGTTAACTCCGTTTAGGGTAAAAGGTAAGGGCGTAGGGCCACCGCCACTTCTGGCAACTTCGAGTGTGTGGAAACCAGTCTTTACGACTGAGAATGAACCACTTAAAGTGTTTAGATTGACGGTGTGTGTTCCTTCAATCGTTGCGTTAACCGTGAATTCAACTGTTTGGGTTTCACTTGCGTTAAGTTGAATAATTTTGGTTTCGACCCACGCATTATCAACAGTGACTACAACAACAAGTTTATCAGCTTCTGTAGATGGATTTCTCGCGGTTGCGGTTACGTTAACTGGTTGATTTGGCCAAACCTCATATGGATTAGCATTAAAGTCATACAGGATTATTTTGCTCGCACCTATTGGAGGAGGGTTAATTGTGAACATTCCAGTCAAGTTTCCAATTGAGCCACCTACTTTGACGGTGTAATTGCCTGCTTGAAGTTCAGTGTCGGAATATGAGAATGCTTGATTGTAGTTTCCCGCAACCGTAACGTTTTCCGTGTATTTTACTGCATTATTTATTTCAAAATTTAGCGTTAGGTTGCCTCCTAAATCGCCAGAATCCGTGATGTTAACTGAAATTTGTACAGTATCCCCTAATGTTGCATTAGATGGATTAATAGTTAGGTTTGTTAGTGTAAACTTAGCTGGCGTAGCTGACCCTGCAATCACGCCTTGATTTTGAAGATAAAAGTAAACCCCTGCGGCTGTTCCTATTATGATAAGGTCAATAACCAAAATCGCTTTTAATTTAACTACGGCTGAGTGAGACAGCATTTTTTTCAGCATCTTTAATATTTAAAGTTATTATATGAAATGGAGCATTAAAGTCTTTTTACTATCGGAAAAATAATTGACTTTCTTTTTATGTTGCTGTAATATTGCACGCCAGTTTGTTGGGAAAATGGTTTTAAATGGTATTTATTTGCTTTTTATGATTTGAAGGCAATTTTGAGCCCCAAAGTTTCTCCCAGATGAGTCGAAAAGTAGTATTTTCCGTTATATCTGGTTTTAGTTTCCTTTTCTGGGCTGTTGGGATAGTGTTAGGGAATTTTTTCTTGACTTTAATTTCCGGTGTTTGTTTCATTTCGTTTTTGGTTCTGGCATGTGCATCATATTCTCCTCCACACCCTCCACCTACAGGATTCAGCACATGCAGGTATGATTCTATGAATATTAAATGAAGGGTAGGAGTAGATCAAGTCAATATCAATATCAATATAGGGTATAGGTACAGTCGGAATTGAGTATACGATCACTTGTTATAGCTGCTCAACAGTCACACATGCTTAATTGCTACCCAGCCGATAAATACTTGTGAACTAAATGGCTTTTAGTGGTAGATTAGGAATTGTGTCTCATATTATCCGGTTCTGTGAAACATCAAAGGATAAGGGCAGAATTATGAACAGGGTAGGTTTGAATGATGTGC
>JBEKNP010000109.1:0-4421 GCA_049522695.1 Bathyarchaeia archaeon
CAAACCAAGCTGTTCAAAAATCAGCAGCAAACCCGTCAACAAAGCTAAAACAGCAAAATTAAGACAGCGCCACGAGGAGAATACAAGACCTTATCGGCAAAAAAGAACCCAGCTAAATACACACAACCTAACTAATTCTTAAAAAGCCCTTTTCTTATGGGAAAAGTTGTCTTCCCCACTGTTGCTGCCTAAACGCATCTGACCTAGTGGTCTTGTACTGTACCTGTCTTACTCCAAGTGCTAGCTCAGTGAATTCTTTTATGGTTGTGTAGCGGAAGTCCCATGTTGGCGTTCCACAGCGTAAGCCGCAACACATGGTGTCCCCGTAAATGTACAGTCGGATTCCCCCATAGTCGTAGGCTGCTTGGTTTGGCTCTCCATATTTTGGTTCGGAGAGCACTTTGAAAGGCCAGAGTTTGCATGCTTCAGGCTTCATGTCTTGCAGTCCGCAGTAGTAGTTGTTTGTGTGGTTGCATAAAAAAGCGCATGAGCCGTCGCTGGCGCGTTTAATGTAGAAACGGTCTAATCCTGCCACGGTGGTTTCCATGCCAAAAGTTTTAGCTAATTGCATCCATTCCGAAAAGCCTAAGACCACGCTGTAGAGTTTGCAGCAGTAACCGCATGCTTTGCAATGCCAGTCAGCTATGTTTTGCCATGGAATAAACTGCATCTTTAGAGGTCACTCTTTTGGAAGTCATGAAGTTAGAGATTAAAAATGTTTTTCCAACAATTAAAGAAAGACTATGGCTTTCTATACAGATATATTGTGTGAGAAGGATAGCCTAACTGGGGGTTCTCACAGAAATTCTCAACCTTCTCCGGGTGCCAACCAATAATCTCGTAATCATGCGAGACCACGCGCACACCCTTTTTAAGGTCACTATCAAGCTTTGGCCTGATTTTTTCATTTGCACTCGTTGTCAAATACAAGTAAACCACATCAGCCGAACTTAAGTTAACATCAAACATGTTACTATTCATAATAGTTACTTTATCCTCAAGACCGTTCTCATGAATAGTGCTCAACGCCTTTTTAGCCAAATCTTCACGCAATTCGATGCCGACACCTCGGGCACCAAAAGTTTTCGCCGCCATAATTACAGTTCTGCCATCTCCAGAACCCATATCAAACAGCACTTCGCCAGCCTTCAAATCAGCCAACTTTAGCATATATTCTACAACACTGGTTGGACTTGGAACAAAGGGAGCAATAAACATGTTCAGACTTCACCAATGTGATTCATGCTTTTATGCCACGTAAGCGTCTTTTTTCGGGACCGGTCTTCTAGCTTCGCCGCATTTTGCACAGCTTTGAGCGCACATTTCAAGGTATTTTTCTTCATCTGCTGAGCCAACGGCGTTAGCTGCTTTCGTGCAGAGTTCACTTGGCTCAGAGCAACCTTCTTCTTTGCATAGTTTTGAAATATACTGGCAAACTTCTTGCACATCTTCAGGTTCCAAGATAGCCCTATTGGTACGAACAAGCAAACACAGCTCCCGCGCCATGACACAAGTTTTAACGTATTTAATACGTTCAAGAACTTCACTGCGTAAATTCTTCCGACTTATTTCCACGCTTCTTAAATCTCCTACTGGCATACAAGCAAATAAGCAGATAAGCAATTCTAGGTTTAAAAAGTTGCTGTTATTCCTCATAAACAGACAATTTTAAATAAACTTCAACATTATCATCAAAACCGTTTACTTAATGATTTACGTTCAGCTTCCATAACTAACTCGTAGAATCGGTCTGAAAGCTTGGGTTCCTTCTCCAAAACACTCGCTATGTCAGCCGTTTGGACTCTTCGAGCGCTCAATGCCACCGCAGCCACTTTACCATATTTTTCAATTAATTCAGCGGTACGCTTAGCTTGCAACTGCATCTTTTCCTCATCCTTGGCTAAACGTCCTTTCTTCTCAATTAACGGCAAAGCCTTCTCCTCATCTACCTTCAACAACCCAACAGCAAAAGAGCCACATCTGGGACACCTTGGTTTATCGGGCAAGTCTTTGATGCGAATTGTCTCCATGTAGTCCCAACAGCTAGTGCAAATGAAATTGCCTGTTTCATTAAGTAAGCGTGCTTTAGCTGCGGCAATAAGCACAGCACGCATCTTTTCGGGCGGAATAAGGTCAGTTTTCATACTTACCCGCTCGATACCCACGCGAGCAACTGGGGTTGCATCTCCGCCAGTCGCAACAACTTGCAAGCCTAAGTCACCGTCATGAATCCGCTTAAGTACCATAACAAGCCCACCTGCATCAAGGTCTTTAGAGAAAACCTCCTTTAGACCCTCCTCATAAATCAGCGTACCCTCAAAACTTGAAATCAGCTTCTGGATGCTGACGTTGCTAAAGTCTGCCCACTTCTTGAGTGCACCAAAACGCCTTGCTACCTGTATGACTCGCCGTTTGAATAAGCCAGTCTTTACAGTTGACTTAGTTAACGTGCCCTTAATTGCTTGGGAACTCATGCCTTTGAGTTCATTGAAAACTTCAACAAGCCTCTCAGCACTCATACTGCCCATGGTCTGCACAAAAATTCGGTAAGGGTCATGCTGAACCACAATGCCCCGACCAAGCTTATCAGACAATACTTCCCCAAGAAACTGCGCTAATGCACGGTTAATTAGCGAACCAAAATTAGAGTGAATAATAACAAATTCGCCCCAATCCTCAACTACAATCCGCCTGGGAGTAGGAACCTCAAAGCCGGAGTTCACTTGCTCCACCGTCTCCGCCAACGCATGCAAAATAGTCTCCTTATCAGCCGCGTAACGCTCAGAAAGCAAAGCACTAATCTGCTCAGGCGTAAGCCCACTATGCATTTTTTCTTCAACAAATCCGCGTATTTCTGCCACTTCTTGAGCTATATTGTATGGCACTGGAATTTCTTCACCTATCCAGCTGGGAATTGAACCGGTCGGGTCATCAACAGGGCGCACGTAAACTTTGTCTTCTGTGGCATGAATTATTTGCCATGGGCTGCCTCGTATGATGAATTTTGTTCCGGGCTTGCCGTACTCCGCCATGAATGCTTCGTCTAAAACACCAATCGATGTGTCAGATGACTCGTCAATTACAAGAAACTGTTTCTCCTCAGGAATCATTGACAAATTATCAAAATAGTACTCAAACAAAGCCTTAGACCGCTGAGGCTTCAAAGCCACCTGGTCCTCAAAGGATACCCATGCTAAACGTGGAAAACGCTCATGCATGTACTTGAAAGCTTTTCCGACATCTTCCAATGTTAAGTTCTCAAACGGTGCAGCGTTACGCGCTATTTCTAGAACATCGTTAAATTCTAACCGCCTGCTCTTTAGCATTAAGCCCGCAATCTGATGAACCAAAACATCATAGGGTTTATCTGGAATCTCAACAGGCTCCAAGTCTTCGTTGAGGGCTCTGCGGGCGATAACTAAGGCTTCAAGCGTGTCATCTGAATCCATGCCGATTATAACGCCTTCAGCAACTTGCCCATAAGTGTGACCTGCCCGTCCTACGCGCTGAATAAGCCTGGTTACTTGCCTTGGACTCATGTACTGGATAACTAGATCTATGCGCCCCACATCTATCCCTAATTCGAGGCTACTAGTAGCGATTAAACCCTTAAGGTCACCCCGCTTTAACCCAGTTTCGGCAGCTATCCTTGAGACCTTAGCTAAGGAGCCATGGTGAATTGAAATTGGAAAATCAATGTCCCAAACCTTAAATCTAGAAGCTAAAACTTCCGAAATTGAACGAGTATTTGTAAATAGAAGAACAGATTTTCGTTTACTCATGTAGTCTCGAATTATTCGCAGCCTAGCCGCTACCTCTGGATGCGTGTAAATTTTAGTTGCAAACCGGACATCTTCCTCGCTTGGCTTAGGATATATTACCTGCAGCTTCACCATTTTGGCAACGGGAACACGGATGATTTCGACTAGTCGCTTGTTTCCAACGAGGAATTGGGCGACTTTTTCTGGGCTGCCAATAGTGGCGGATAAACCGATCATTTGAAAGTCTTTTCCGATTAGGTTTCTGATCCGTTCCAGTGCCAATGACAGCTGGCTTCCCCGTTTGCTGTCAGCTAATTCGTGGACTTCATCAATTATTACCCACCTTAAGCTTTGCAGGTGTTGACGTAAAATCCAGCCGGAGAGTATAGCTTGCAAGGTTTCAGGGGTGGTTATAAGAATGTCAGGCGGGCTTCGGGATTGACGGGTTCTCTCTTTTGTTTCAGTGTCACCATGCCTAACTGCAAGTTTTATGTCTAGGCTGTTACACCACCACTGAAGCCGCTCAAGCAAGTCTCTGTTTAAAGCCCGCAACGGCGTGATGTACAGTACTTTTATGCCTGGAGTTTTGGGTTCTTTAAGAAGCATGCTTAGCACAGGCAGGAAAGCGGCTTCTGTTTTGCCTGTGGCTGTAGGTGAAAT
>JBEKNP010000110.1:0-4383 GCA_049522695.1 Bathyarchaeia archaeon
AGTGCCCATCTCCGGGCTCCCGCTCCCACGGCCCGCACCGGTAAAAGGCTTGGTGAGCCATTACCTCACCAACAACCTGATCGGTCGCGGCCCCATCCTTGGGCGGTGCTAAAGAGCATAACCTTAGCATCTTTTAGGCGAAGACTCATTCCAGAGATCTTCACCTATCGAGAATTAGCCCCAGTTTCCCGGGGGTGTTCTCGTCCCAAGGGCAGGTTAGCCACGTGTTACTGAGCTGTGTGCCGCGCTCCCAAATTGGCTAGGAAGCGCACGACTAGCATGTCTTAGTCCTATCCCGATAGCAGTGGGGTCCGGCAGGATCAACCGGAGTTATGACACTCCATGTTGTTTCTGCGGATCTTTTGTTTTTTGTGTGGTACGTTCGTACTCTTTATCGCATGATTTGTGCCTAACTGGATTTGGAGGGAAAAACATTCCATTCAATACGTCAAAGCCCAATTCAGACCTAACTGAGCAATTAGTCAGGTCTACATTCGTGTCCCCGCAATTGGAGGCCAACTCCGTCATTCCTGCAAGGCAATCGCCGTTTCGGTAGGGGTTGAGCCGCCGCCATGTGAAAATTGCGGGGCTAGCAATTATAGCTGAATTCTATCAGAAGCACGTTTATCCGATATAAACATTTCTTTAACATAAAAATAAACATTATCCTGTGAACCGCCGACCATAATGGTCTACCGTGTTCATACTATAAAGTGAACTTTTTCTGTATGACGCCCTAAAAAAAGGATAAATCGTCTTCTTTACGCCTAATAATTAGCGAACGCCGATTTTTTAACGTTAATTTTTCCAAAATTTAAGCTTGCTTTTTTAGGAGCGTATACTATATTACTTTTGCTTCTGCTGTTGTGCCGCCAATCCGAGTTATCTTTATTTTCACGTGGTCTTTAGGCTTTGTATTGGGAATGTGTATTACTAAACCTTGAACTCTAGCTATGCCTTCCTCTTTTGGGCTACATTCCACAATATCCACTTCTAATTCTTCCCCCACCTCAACAGGGTAACGTTTAACACCCTTGCCGTGACCCCTTCTTCTTTCGTAACTACCACCTTGCCTTTTTGAATAACTCATAATAACCTACACTTCTCTTGCTACAAATAACTTCTGATTATAAACAATAATGTTCTAATGCTTAAGCGTTTTCACCAAGCACTCTTTCTAACTGTGCAACTTTAGCTTAGGCCCTTATTTCTCAAAAAATTTAGATGCTAACTCGAAATGCCCAATGCAAGTACGCTCTAAAATCCCCTGAAAGCACCAAAGAAGGCTCAACATAACAATGAAGGCTGCATTTCCTGCAGTTTTTTATTTTTTTCCAGTCAAACCCAGAAACAGCACTTTTAATGCCAGTTTCAAAAATAGAGACACCGCTTGAATAATCATTGTGGACATAGCAAGGCAAAACTACGTTCCCGTTAGGGTCAATGTTAATCATTGCCCACGGTTTGCATTGCCATTTTTTCTCTTTCGCCATCACCTTGAAGTAATCGATTGAATTGACAATAGGGTAACCTTCTTGTTTCATTTCAATAAGTGTATGGGCTATTTTTGATATTTTATCGATAGCGGGTGAAGATGCGTTGGCATTGCAATATTCGTGAGCTACGGCTATGGATATTCTTGTACCTAACTCTTTTGATAATGTAACAATGCTTTCTATTTCATCAATATTTTCGGCCATTATAGTCGTGTTGATGGTTACGGCAACTTTTTCTTTCGCCGCACTTATGCCTCGTATCGCTTTTCTAAAGCTTCCGTCAACTCCTCTGATAGCGTCATGTGTTTTCTCTAGGCCATCTAGCGAAACATAAACGACACCGTTAATGTATGAGGCTATCGCGTCTATTTTGGATTCGAGTAGCGTACCGTTGGTTATGAGGCTTGTATGCAAAGGTAGAGAACGAGAAAAAGCAAGAATGTCCACTAAATCATTTCTCAGAAGAGGCTCTCCGCCTTCAAACGCGATTCCGCAGGCTCCCGAATCGTAAACCTGTTTTAGAATTGCTTTTTCCTGTTCTAGACTTGAATCCTGACTGGGTCTCTTCCAGAACGGGCACATTTTGCATCGTAGATTACAATTATAGGTCAACTTATGCCCGCAAAAAAAAGGAACCTTTACATCACATAAGTTTGAGATAAAGCCACGATAGATCCTTATCCCCAGCAAAAAGTTCTCTAGGTAATGGTGAATGTTTTTTTCTTCTACCGAATAGTTGGAAACCGTCCCCATCCTCCAAGATCAATTGAACATCTGCGAATTCACATAGATAAAAACAAGTACTTTTCTTTTTTGTTTTGCGAGAAAGGAGAATTTTGCTCGCTTTATTCTTTTTTCTTGAGTTCTTTCTTTATTCCTTTCCCAAGATCAGTTACAGCTTTGGCACTTTTCTTGATGCCTTTGCCGATTGCTTCTCCAGTTTTTTCAGCAGCATTTTCAACTTTTTTCTTCTCTTCAGGCATTCCTATCACCTTCCCTCTAAAGGTCATTTATTGCAGAATTAAGTTTGTGTGACTGTGAAGCCACAGCAACATCTGGGCATCAACCAGGTTTTGCTTGTAGACTGGCTTATGCATAAGTGGAATTGAACTTTCCATGATAATATAGTTCAAAAGTTCTATGCGATTAACGTTTTTGGACTCGCCACATCGATTATGTAGAATTTGGGTCAGAAGGTTCTAGGTTTTGCAGTATTTTATTACTACTTGGCTGAATTTTCTTTAAATGATGCTATTCCTTTTGCTAGTCCTCTTTCAATTTATGAGCTCTACTTTTCCTCATAATCTCGCAGTCTGAGCTGTGAGGCAGAACTTGAATTTTCAAACAGCACGCTGCTCTGTTGCTGTAAGGTTACAGCTACACAAGTTTAATAGTTATTTGTACTCCAATGTAACTTAACAGGTGTAGCTTTGAGCAATCTAATTATTGGAAATATGACTTTGACGAGTCTGCTTGTAACCATAATTGGCTTGATTATTCTGTGGATAATAGTCTCAATTCCCGTGTGGTTAGCTGGCAAAGCAGTAACTGGTGGGAAAGCCACCTTTGGCGAAGCGATGATTGCGACGCTGTTTGGCCCAATAGTTTACGTTGTCACATTGATTATAGTGGGTTATTTTCTGGGAACGCTAATCGGCTCAACGGCATATATAATCGCACTAATTTTAGCTCTCATAGCTTGGGTATGGGTCTACAAAGCAAGCTTCAGAACAGGCTGGCTCGGCGCCATCGGAATAGCCATACTGGCATGGATCATTTTCGTCGTAATAAGCATAATATTCGGAGCCCTCTTCCATGTAGCAGTTCCCGGAACATTCTTCCCCCACATCTAAAACCGCAGCACACACTAACGGACTTCACATAGAGGTTATAAACGCCAAAATAAAAAGAAACAAGAATCAGATAGCGCATGCTCTGAGGCAGAACTTGAATTTTTCAACAGCATCTTTGAACATAGCAGACGCTCTGTTGCTGTGTACCTACAGCCACACAAGTTTAATAGCATTTGTACTTCTATGTAACTCAACTGTGGAGTTGCGGAGTTTGAGCGCGATAAGTGATGTTTTTCATTTCATTACTTCTGGAAGCATAGGTGGTTTGCCACCAATTGTCGTAATGGTAATAATATTCGTCATCGGATTAATTGTGGGCTATCTGATTCATTTATTCCTAAAGATCGCCATTATAGCTGCGATTGTACTCTTTGTGGTTGCATACTTTGGCTTTTTCGGTTTGAGTCTTAGCGAGTTGAAAAATTATGCAACCCAATACGGCTCCATTGTGTATCAATACGGAGTTCTTATCATAGGCATGCTACCGCTAACCATCGGATTCATAGTAGGGCTAATCATCGGCTTCGTATTCGGGTAAACTGAACATCCCTCTTGTTCAAATCGTAGAGAACAATCGATGACTAATTGTGAAATTACTTTAACACATGCCTCAAAATTTTTTAAGTAGTGTTTCAGATGAGACTGTGCGTGCTACTTCACCAGCAATTTTATTCTTTTAGCACAAGTGGAAGCTTTCAAAATCAGAACAAAATAACTGGCTGAAAAGCTAAGATAGTTACATATTTTGCGAAAAGTACGGCTTTGGGATAAAATCTTTCTTTACTCATATCACGGAGAAATATTTTAAATCTGATACAGTATATATCGACAGAATTGTATGATCCCAAAAACAATTAAGGTAACTCTGATTTCTACTTTGAATTCTGTCCCAAAGTCCCAAAGCCGAAAACGACTGTCATGTCAACTTTCCAACGTTACACTCGTAGAGGTCTGCTGGGAACGCTTTTACGCCTCTGTGAAAGCGTAAATTGTTAAACCAGTCTCTGTATTCGCCTATTTTGCCTTTGAGCCAT
>JBEKNP010000111.1:0-4382 GCA_049522695.1 Bathyarchaeia archaeon
TTTGGGTTCGCCGTTTTTAAGTGCCGATAGTATGCGTTGGTCAAATAAGTCCATTTCAGGCTCTAATTAGCGAAATCAGACTTATAACCATTTTTAACCATTTTCGGGACAAACCAGCGCGCAAGCAAACAGAGCTTTGATATCTCTTCTGCTTTTTTCACTTGACGCGCCTCAGAGAAATCTTAGCTATGAATTAATCAAATACCTAACTAACAACAAATAAGCAAGAATAGAAATGAAAAAAAAGCTTTAGCTAATTGTTATCTCTGCGCTGCTATACAGCAGACATACGGCTTATGCGGACTATTATATCTTGGCAAACATCGCAAATCACGATTTCTTTAGGATAGCTGCTTCCTAATTTCACGGAGTTGAGTTTCCAAGAAGGTCTTTCTGAGGCTACGGAAAGGTTATTGTTAAGCAACTCTTCTTGAATCTCGTAACGTAGCATGCCTAACTTTTGCAGAAACATTATTCCTTCTTTAGGCTTCATTCCTCTAAAATTCTCAGGATATTCCTTAAAATAGTCTTTTTCGGTCTGAATTTTTCTGTTAGCGTTTTTTTCGAATTCTTTTATTTTTTTTAGCACCATTTCTCTCATTGGTCGGTCTATGCGGCTATTGGGGCTAACTTTCTCCATTTCCCAATAATCACCATTGCTTGCGCGGTGTAGACATTCTTCAACTTCTCCAAAAATAGAATCTGAAAGCAGCCCAAGCTCGGGAAGGAAGGAGATGCCATTAAATTGCTTTTTATTACCTAACAAGAAATCAAGGTCCAATTGGTCAAAAGGACTTGCAACTTCATTCATCCACAAGTTTGTCTGTTCAACAAACTTCTTTTTTTCTTCTTCAATCTCTTTTGTCTGTGCTTTTATGGTTTTTTGCTTTTCACTTTCAACAGCCATCTCTTTTTCAATATCAACAATTTGTCTGTGGCATATCCAACATTTTGCTTCTTCTACCATTCGAACTCCTCAATGACTAGTTAGCAGTGAATATTCTCAAAACTTTGCCAATGCTTAGTCCTCCATAGTTAAGCCATTACAGGTCACCAATTTAATGTAGCGCACGCTACAAATAAGTTAGTCAGAGAAGCTAACACCCGACATCTCAACGGTCATGACGGGTTGCATTTAGGTCTTATGTCTGCCAACGTGCTGTTGGTCTTATGTCTATCAGCTCAAAAGCTGGGTTTAAGACTGCCAACTTTATGTTGGACTTAGGACTGCCATCATGGTCTTCGTCATGGTTTAATGATTTGTGCTAGCTTCCCAACTTAATGATTGAATAATGCCGAAATAAAAGCAATATTCCTGTCGTGGAATATTGAAGCATAAACTCGATTCCGACTATAATTTTTGTTTGAGGGCGCGCGCGCAAGGCAGGAAGCATGCACGAAACCATGTTCAAGCATTACCCTAGCCGATAACTCTTGAAGTACTTACTCAAGCATTAGTCATAATAGTCATAATAGTACTACCACGATAGCGGAAGGGGGTATCCTTAGAATCGGGGCTTAAATCAAGCTCCTTTTATCGAGGGGCGTGCGCGCTTTTAGGATATATCAAATTTGGAATTATGCTTGCTTTTAAAATAAGCGATTTAAGAAAGAACTTTCTCGAACATGGGGTAGAAAGAAGTGGATGCGTGTGTAGTGATTAGCCTCAAAAGCACAATTGAAAAAATAAAAAGTTTGGAAACAGAAAAGAAAAGCCTTATACTTGAAATTGACGAACTCAACAGAACCGCCGACGCAAAAGCAATTGCTTTAGAGAGCGAAGTTAACGCATTGCGAGACGAAATAAGGTCGCTAAGAATTCTGATGGAAGAGTCAGAACCAATCAATGACAAGAGGCAAAGCAATCCAGAGCCAATCGTAAACAAGAGGCAAAGCAATCCATTCAGGCGCGCGCTAAATTGGGTCGAAGATTTGGTCGTAACCAAAACTTTTACTGGTTTCTGTTTTCAAGAAAGCATACTAAAAGCAATATCTGAAAGTAAACATGTTCAATATCGCAGGTCTACTCCCGAAGAAGAAGCGAGGTTTATTGATGGATACATAGGAGAGATGCCAGTTTCGATTAAACCTATTACCTATAAGACTAAGGGCATGTTGCACGAAAATATCGATGTTAAGCTAATTTATTATGAGAAACTGAAAGATGGAATTAGGGTAGAATGCGATTTCTAATCTGACTAATCCAATCCCTCAGCGATTTGCCTTTTTGAAGTAGAATGCCTTTAACAAATTGGAATGTGGGTTTCTCTTTGTATTCAACCTCAACTGCATACTCTTTCTCTTTGATTTTGCTTAAATCGTTAAAAACGTAATTTCAGTTTCTTGGTTGGTCATAACAGGAAATCCATAAACCTTACTATCATAACCTAATCTGCCCTTTGTTTTGATCTTTCTTGGACAAAGCTTAGATGACTCACCATTCTGTTTTCTAAAACCTCGTTCGAGAAATCAATGACATTTCTGAATCTCAAGAACAGATGTTTCTTGAAATTGGGGTCTATTTCAACCCCAATACTATTTCTGGTTGTAGCCATTGCGGCAATTGTAGCTGTCCCAGTCCCAAGAAACGGGTCCAACCTCGTGTCTTCCCTCAGAGAAAACATATTGATTAATCAATAAGCTAACTCAAACGGATAATCGCCGCTTCGTTCCTTATCTTTTTGTCTATGCTGTTTTGTTTCCTTCAAGTCTTCCCAAACGTCAGAGAACCAGACATTTCGCTCTTCCCAGAAAAACGCGCTTTATTGTCTTCTTTTCTTGTCCTCATCACTCACGAAGCTTCGTTTGTTACCTTTCTCAAAATCAAGATGAATTCGTGTTCTAAAGTAACATACGCTCCAGCAGGTAACATCCCTGAACCCATGAACTTGTTGGGAGCGCTTTTTGTTTTTGAGAAGGCAACGCGCATAGTTATTTGCCTCCTTTTCTTCTTTTCTCGAAGAGATCTCAAAGTTCCATATTTCAATCAGATGGTGTACTGCTCAAGAAAAACTACCCGTTTTCTCAAACCGTTCTTCCTGAAACAAGCAGTATTTTTAGGTAGAAAGCCCGAGCACTTTCTTTGGGCTGGACCAAAATATGTCAACGTTGTGGGTTTGGTTTCGGGGTTAATTGTCCATATAAAGGAGGCTTTAAACTTCCAGAAGTCTTTAGTTTCTGGAAAGGTTTATTTTTAAGCGACGTTGGCGAAATCTCCCGCACAATCCCCTCTTTTTTATTCACATCTGTCATACGAGCAAAAAGTGTTTTTGAATGAGCGATGCTCTAATGATTTTTTGAATAAGAAGGTGGTCATTCCCACCTCAGAGGGGGATGACCCGTTTTGAACAACAAAGCGAGAGCGTTTGAGGGATTCCAGCTTCGTTTGAGATTGACAAAGTGGGAAATTGCTTTGTTGCTTGAGGGATTGAAAGAGCTTAAAGAAACCAAAATGAAACTAAGCAACGAAGCTGAAAGGAAAACCTCGCAACTGGAAATAGAAGAACAAGTGCAACGCAACAGGCTCATTAATCAGGGACAATGGGACGCATCTGGAAAGCTGAGAGAGATACGAGCAGAATTGAAACTCGCACGTAAGCAACATTTCAATATGTGGGAGAAGGACGCAATTAACGTTCTAATCAATCGTTTGGAAGCTATCCAACAGGGAAAGATTCGACATTCTGGAAAAGCAACAACTCTGCTGTTGAGCGCGCTGAAAAATGCATTTCAGTCTCACGCTCGCAACTGAACACGCCTATTGGTACAAGCGAGGAGGCAAACTGAAAATGACAAATCCGAGCAAAACATACAGCGACAGATCAATACTGACCAACGAAGAAATAGACGCGATGCTCGCGAAAGCCGACGAGATTAAGGATACATATTTCCGTTTGCGAGTGAAAGCTATCATCGCATTAGCCAAAAAATTCGGCAAAAGACGCTCAGAAATCTCAGCGCTCAAACGCGAAGACCTCAAGGTTGAATCTGAAATCCTACAAATCATATTCACCCTCAGAAAGAAACACAAGAAAGGGCTTTTCCAATATATCAAGATTCTTGAGAAGCAAATCAAGAAAGGAAAACTCCCACAAAACTTTCTGCTCGATAAATCTTATGCCATTCTCCTCAAAAATTGGCGAGCATGGCAACAAACGAAAGAGGGGCACAGGATAAAAGAGGAGCGACGCGCAAAAGGCGTAAGCGTGCAAGACAAGTATGCAAAGCTGATTCTGGAATACTTGGAATTCCTGAGAACTTACCACGATGAAACGCCGTGGCTTTTTCCCAGCGGCAAAACAGTTTTCGGTGAAACCTACATCATTTATGCTGAGAAGCATCTTTCTGGTCGTCAGATTCTTTCCCTAATCAAGCCTTTGAAT
>JBEKNP010000112.1:0-4330 GCA_049522695.1 Bathyarchaeia archaeon
TATTGGAAGCTCTCGTTTTGACGCTACTACCGCAGTTTTTATTGGAAGCTCTCGTTTTGACGCTACTACCGCAGTTTTTATTGGAAGCTCTCGTTTTGACGCTACTACCGCAGTTTTTATTGTGAGTTTTCGTTTTGTCATAATTACCCCCCCACACCTATAGTTTGTGCTGCAAGTCTGACTTGTGTAGTAAGTCTTAATAAAAGTTATTAAGTATGGATACACATCCAGCGATTCATCTAAAAAACACGCACTATGCATAGGTTGACAATTCTGTAATTAACAAAATAGTCGACACTAAAAATCTCCCAAACCGAACGGGATCAAAACTTGATTACGTTGTTTTAGGATTCGCTAAACCTATAATTCCTTGAGTTTTCTCAGGCAGTTTTCTATTCCTTAAGCGAGTTTGTCGTCCTAATAGGGGCAAATCGTTATTTTGCATGCGTTTATCCCATATCTCAACAGCACATTTGAACCCATAAACCTCGATAATATGCTTAAGAAGGATAATGGCAAATAGTTCTATTTAGTTCGCTGCCGAGCAGGACACCGACTCTACAAGTGCCTCCACTGCCCACGCTTTCGTTTTTGCGTAGCTGACTTTTGCTGCTTGGAGAATTTTATTGGGGTCAGTTCCGGATAGGACGTTTGAGCCAACGTCTAAGGTTTCAGGCCTCTCAGTGTTATTTCTCAACTTAATGCAGGGAACTCCGAGGATGCAGTTTTCTTCTTGCACTCCACCTGAGAGTGTTAGGACAAGTTTTGCTTTGCTTTCAAGCTGCAGAAACGCCAAATAATCCAGTGACTCAACCAGCGTTAACCTACCTGAGTCTATACCAAACTGATTGAGTATTTACAAAATGTATATGTGTGATTTCTTAACTCAAAAAGTTTTTGCGTCAAGCAAGAGAAAAAATCTTATTTTTATTTAGATAGTTGCAGGAATTCTTCTTTCGTTAAACCTGATTCTGCGATGATTTCTAGCAATAAGCCTCTTTTTATTTCTTCATGTTTCGGAACAGGCACCCCAATGTCATTTTTTACCAAGATCAGGTGGCTTCCTTTTTGTCGAGCAACTTGAAATCCAGCTCTTCTGAGAGCTTTGACGACTTCACGCCATGAGAGCAGTGGGAGCTTCGACAATTACTTCAGCCTTTTCGCCCTTGATCTTTCGACCTAAAAGTTTAGTTTTAACTTCTAAGTAGCCTTCTATTGCTTCCTTTATGTTTTTGAGGGCTTCTTCTTTTGTTTCGCCTTGGGTGGCGACTGGAAGTTCCACGCATTTGACTATGAAGCCGCCTTCTTCTGCAGCTTCCAAGAGAACTGTGTATTTACGAGTAACCATGAAATCGCCAGTGAAATAGTAGTTGCGACTATTCATATGAACTTATCTGAAAATTTCTTGTTTTTATAATTTGATTTTCGGGCTAGCTGAACATAAAACAATATTCTTCAATCCTGCAAACACCTATGCCTAGAGTGGGCACCGTTATGCTTCCGCTTCCGAACGCAGGAACCAACATTGGCCCTTGAACTTCAACATAACCATTATCTTCAAACCAACTTCTTGCTTTCTTAAGTAAAAACGACTTAAGCTTAAGCAAATATTTTCTTTTATCCATCAGTTTATTTCTCTCCAAGCGAGTCTACGCTTTTATTTTTGAAATCTATTGCTACATGTTTGAAGCCATTTGAGTTCGTGTCTCACCAACCTACTTCAACACATAAAAAAGGGACAAGGTAGCTCGCTATTCACAGCAAACTTTTCAACTAAGTCGCGTCTACTGGTCTTAGGTACATGTGAAGTTGATCTTTTGATACTTGTAAGAGCAGTCCCTTGTCTGTCCTGCGTAAAACCCCTTTCTCTAGGGCTGAAACGTTCAACATGTTTCGTACTCCGCCTTTCTTTGCGCCAAGCACCGACTCAGCTACGTCCTTTTCCAATTCGATTTCAAGACGCGTTACTTTCCACTCGTCCAGATCTATTTCTATTTCTTTGACTTTGCCGATTTTCTCATCTATCGCAAATAACTCTTTATCCAAAATCTCTTTACTTTTCGCTTTCGCACTCATACTTATCTATCCCTCCTTTCTACGCCGTGATTTGAGCTACCTTATAAATGGTCATTGGCAGGGTTAAACGTGTGTGACTGTGAGCGCACACCCACACTCTGACGTACAATCCTGCGTCATTTGTCGGAGGACGAAATTGCAGTTGTAAGTTAACTTATGTCCACAAAACAGCGGAACCCGTAAATCAAATAAGTTTGAGATCAAGCCACGATAGATTCTCGTCCTCAACCAAAATGCCTCTAGGTACTGGCGAACGTTTTTTCTCCCCAGAAATAGTTGGAAACCCGTCCCATCTTCCAAAATCATTTAAACATAATCTGTGAATTCACATAGGACAAAACATGTACTCTTTTTGTTTTGAGAGAACGGGGAATTTTGCTTGCTTTATTCTTCTTTCTTGAGGCCTTTCTTCATGCCTTTTCCAAAGTCATTTACGGCTTTGGCACTTTTTCTGATGCCTTTGCCGACTGCTTCTCCAGTTCTTTCAGCAGCAGTTTTGTCAGTGGCGATTTCAACTTTTTTCTTCTCTTCAGGCACTTTATGCTCTATTTTTCTCTTAGCTTTGCCTGCTCCTTCCTGAACTTTGCCTTTTGTTTTCTCGATTTTACCCTTTGTTTCTTCTTTGCTCATTAAAAATCATCAAAAAACCTACTCTCAAAGTGGTTAATAAACAAATTGGTACGCTGATGTTTTGAAAGAAACTGAACCTTAAAATAACAATTCAAAGCGCGCACGTGTTCTTCTAGAAGCTGAAATAGAAAGTGTGATGAAGCTGTAACTGTTTGTTCATAGTCACACGTCCTAAAATAGAAGTTTTTAAGTTAGGGTTAAGTGAGGCTTGTGAGAATGGGTTTACTTGATTTACTTTTTGTAGTTGCTGCAATACGTGTCGTGCTGTGGCTTCTTGGCTTTGTCTTCGACCTTGGCGCCATCATATGGCTATTGCTTGTCATAGCCATCATCATAATAGTTGTCCGATTGGCTTTAGGACGCAGAGTATAACGTTAGCTAAGCAGCATAGAAGCTGCTTCCCAACTTTTTGGGAAACAAGCCGCCGTGTAAAATTTTTATCCAACTAAAAGAATTTTTTGTGGGATTTATTCACTTGAAGAGTCAGACTGCACGCTTTACTGAAACAAAATACCGTGTCAATTTATGATAAGAAAAGAGTTTTTGAACTCACTTGGTTTTAATTTTTTCGATTAGCGGCTAAACCATAAATTGTTACGGCCAAACCGATGATCGCCACGAAGCCCCCGCCAACCGCCATAAACTTATCTTGAGCAACCTTATTCCGAACCTCTTGGGATAGAGACTGTGATATTTGTCCCAGCAACGCCAACCGCCAATGCTCCAACCCTCATTTTTTTGCCTCACATTAAAATTTTCATTTATACCTATATAACTTGTGACTGAGAGGCCCAGTGAAATTATGTTAATCATCGTGGACGACTACTACGTCGCGTCTCCGTCCATAGCCCGCGAGATTTCCTACCGCTGCTGATATTAACGCGACAACTAGGAATACTATGCCTGCGTCCAGTAAGCTGCCACCTGTTAGGGAATGTATGCTGCCGCCTGTTAAGAAATATGTTATTATGGCTGCTAAGGCCGCGATGGGAAATGCAAAGAGGAAGCCGATGACTATCACCGCTATCAAAGCAATTATGAGGAAGACTATTGCGAGCCACCAGAATGAACCTGCTGGCGGGAGAGCGACTTGTAAAGAGAATATCATGGAGATACCTAATTAATTTGCGTTTCCGCCCCTTATATTTATTTCTGAAAAAAAGATGGTGAACCCCAGAGAGCCTATTTCGTCGTACTTTAAAAAACTTAATTGAAGAAGGATCTGTTGAAATCAGAGCAATCAAAAAATCAATTTGAGAAGAATTGTATTATAGAGCTGTTAACATGGACACAAAAAACATTCAAGGCCAGCCTAGCAAAGAGACCTTGAAGCGGCGGGCGGCTGTAAATAGGAATCCAAAGCTCCCAAAAAGAACAAAAGACCGGGAGGCAAGACGCAACCGAGCGTCATATTTACAGGTATTAGTGCTTTTCTAACGAGGGCACGCCTAGGATGCAGGTTTCTTCTTGCACCCCGCCTCAGTCGGCTAAGACAAGTTTGGCTTTGCTTTCAAGGTCATGTCATGTCAACTTTCCAACGTTACACTCGTAGAGGTCTGCTGGGAACGCTTTTACGCCTCTGTGAAAGCGTAAATTGTTAAACCAGTCTCTGTATTCGCCTATT
>JBEKNP010000113.1:0-4270 GCA_049522695.1 Bathyarchaeia archaeon
TATTTGGTTAAGCCCGTTGACGTTGAGAAACTACTTAATATGGTAAAAGAGCAGCTGCAATTACAGGAAGATGAAAAGAGTTTTAGTGAACAAAAAGTGGCCGAATTTATTGAAACACGAGTTAAAGAAATTTCTATCTAAAATTCAGAACGACTTAAAAGTTTAACAATACCAGAATTTTTTATTTTTGTTTTTAATTTCATAAAAAACTGGCTAATCTTTTTCCATAAGCAACATTTATTTTGAAATATTAGGAGGCAAAAAAAATCTTTGGTTGATCCTTCAGTTAAATGGGTGTGTCATAGACCTTGAGTTATTTTCTTTCCCGTTTCATTTAGTTGGGCCAGTTGCACAATCATGCCGTTTTCAACGTGTATTCACAATTCAAATCTTGAATGTTATTTTGTCTTTCATAAACAAGTTAAGTGCCTCGAACCTTATCTTGTCAGCAAAATGGTTGGAGGAAAATAGTTGAGCAAACAGTTATCAGTTAAAGGTAGAAAAAAGTTGGAAGCAAAGATGGCAACGGTTTTCAGTGAAAAAATCAAAGGACTTTCTGTGGAACTGCAAAAAATACTGCTAGACGACATGGCTACCGCGTTTGAGAACAGACTCATCGTGTTCAAGCATGCCAACGTAAATTGAGTTTGCCATACAAGAGAAGGCTAAAGTGATGAGACGGTCTAAACTAGAAATGTGTGTAGATATCTTGGGTGTCTTAGCTCATGGGAAGCCGTTGAAGTTGACGCATATCATGAACGAGGCTAACGTCAACTGCAGCCTGCTCAAGGAGTGCCTTGACTTCTTGACTAAGCAAGGGTTGGTTGAAGCGAAAACCATTGGAAAAGAAAGAAAAGTTTACGCGATCACGCAACTCGCCGTGACAGTGCTCAAACAGTTCAGAGAACTCAAAGAAGCGCTTCCCATAGTCGAAGAAGCAGAAAACGAAACAAGAAACCAAGAACCCTATTTGTTTTAAAGCGTCAATTCTTTAGCACTTGGCTAAATCCGCTGCATAACATTTATCATAATTAATATTATCTGTTTTTAAGCTTTATACCTCTCCATGTCTGTCAGTGCTGAGTTGCAAAAAGGTCCAGTTATGCGTTTTCTGAGGCGCTTGATGATTTTTGTGTAGTTAGTGTGTGAAGGTTAACTTCTTGGAAGTGTTAATAGTCGAATAGGGGAGCTTTCATGCCGTTTCTGTAGACACGCACATCTTCATTTAGCAGATCCATTATTTGTTGTTGTTTTTCCATGAACTCTAAGCCTTTTTGTGTGGCTCTATAGATTGCTTTTCCGTTGCATGCTGATTTATCGAGAAGACTAGTTTGCGAGAGCAGTAAGAGGTATTGGTTGAGTTGGCTGAAACTGAGGTTGGCTTTAAACATGATTTGGGTTTTCGAAGTGCCTTTTTTGGCGATGCTTACGATTTCTGCCATAATGATGAGTTTGTCACGTCTTTTTGGAGAATTTTCGATTAATGTTAAGGTCATTTTGTGTTCCTCTTCTAGAGCTGTTTTCTATAATCGAGTTAGCCGGTTTCTTGTTATAAGTCATGTTTCGTTCGTCTCATTATATCGGATTTCGTAATATGGACTCCATAAAACCCAAATAGAAAACTGATATCAGTTTTTTCTCCAAAATTGGAAGCAAAATATTTTGCGTTAACTTTGGCCTTGTAAAATTTATTTTTCAATTTTCGTGTAGTATTATAGAGTGTTTGGATCGCTAAACCGTAAACTCTAACAAACTCTCTCCCAAGCACGCCTTGGGCAAAGCGCTGACTTAGTTTACAGTTTGTAAAGTGCTCTCAAAAACATTAAAAAGAGAATAGTAAATACATCCTCTATTTCAAGGCGGAACCTTAAAAAATGCGACGCTTTACAATTAAAATTATAGCCATCTTAAACGAGTTGGAAAAGGCGGTTAATTCTTAGAAGGATTTAAACTTTAATTTTCTGTCATGCGCCCTACTCTAACAGCAAGCGCCTGCTATGATATATTCATAGTTTGGGAATAAGAGATAAAAAGCAGTTAAGATTACATAGCCCATATCCTGCAAGAAAACTAATGGGAGATTGAAAAACAAAATGCGCGTTTTTTCTTCGAAATCAGCCGTGACGAGAATGGTAGTTATCATATTGGTTGTCATTATCGTTGTTAGTGGTGTCGTGGCAGCCTTCGTAGCGCTTAAACTACGTTCACCTTCGTCTTTGTCAACCCTGAATCCTACACCGACGCCCACAGCAACGGCCACATCTTCGCCTTCACCCTCCCCGAGCCCTACTCCCACTCCAACAGCAAAATCAACGCCATCTCCAACTTCTACACCAATTCCCACGTCAGCACCTACGCCCACTCCCAAACCTACGGCGACGCCATCTCCAACTCCTACGCCAACACCAACTCCTACGCCAACACCAACGCCGACTCCAGCTCCTCTTTCTTACACACACATAGTTAACTACGCAACAATGATGACAGGAAACGAGATTGATTACTGGAATCAAAGCGTTTCAGTCAGCTATACCGTTACACTTAATGATACTATGTCTGTCGGAGCTCAACCAGATCAACTAGGCATATTAGCTGAAAGTTCGTTGAATGATGTTAATTCTAATCTGTGGATTTGGAATGTAAACTTTGTGAATAGCACGTTCTTTTATTATTGGGTAAATACTGGAGGAGGCAATGGACCGCAAGGTCATTTAAATTGCGTCAACGGGGTTGCTTACGTTGTCGTTACCAACACATCGATAGAGTTCATAGGCGCAACTTCATACACGGTAAACATATCTTTCCAGAATCTTGTGCAAATTCAAACATCCAATGGTGGCAATGGTGCTAACTTCACCAGTGGAAACTTAAACATAGGGATACGATAATTATCTCGCTTGATCTTCGTTAAGTTCTTCAAAGTTTCCTGTTGCCATTGGTGGGTTAGGTACCGAATCGTTCATGGCGCTCGACAACACCCTCGCATTGACCAATCCTTATGCCAAGGCTAACGTCGATTTTTGCTGAGAGATCAAACTCTATAAATTAAGTTTCGAGTAATTTATTTACTCAATTGGCATTTTGTCAATTCTGGAAACTTGACAAGGACGCTCACTGGTCGATTAATTCGGCGTCCTTCTGCAATCAGTATGGCGTAGTCATAAACAGCTACATGTTTGGTTGAAACGTTAGTTGTGGTTCTCCAGCGCGCACCTCTTTGAAGCCTTTATTTATTCTTTCATCTTGTTTTTTTGTCTCCCATTTCTAACATTTCATCTTCCTCACCGGTAAGAACAACGGCACGCATCTATTCGACCACCAGAGGTCACTATAATGACGCATCTAGGCACTCTTCAATCATGCAGACGTTCATAGCAAGGACAACGCGCTATCAAGGAGAAGTCTACGCCTGGTGGTAATACGGTTTCTTATTCTTCGACACAGAATAGCTGCAAATCAACAGCTGCCTATCAGTTGCAATGACGACCATCCTTTTTACTCTCGTCTCCGTTGCTCAGCTGAACACTCGGGTTATCGACGTTTCACACCTGTGAACTTTTGTCTGAGTTGCCACAGCCATAACCACTCAGCCAACGGCTGCTTTTTTTTGTGATTCCTCCATACCTAACGATTTTTCCAGAAGAATGCGGAGAAGACACAAGACCAGCATAACTGCAAAGCCTCTCCAAAGGAAACCAGCATGGGTCACCGATTTCACTTTTCATGAGCACCACAAAGTAATAGACAATCTCCGGAATATTCATCAACAGCTTAATATCGTCTGCTCATTAGCTACTCAATAAAGCTGCTGCTGGGAAGCCTGATTTCCTCCATCCAGTTGCTTAAGAATTCTTAGGTAGGGCTCTATCGAATAAAGGTTCCGGCCATAATGGTGCTCAACACCTTTTTTGCGAATAGCCCTGATCAGATGGTCACTTCAACTCTTCATAAGTAAAAACGCTTTTAACTTTCGCCCTTAACTTGACGCGTTCCTTCATAAGGAAAGCCAACGTCTAAGCTTCTCTTTTAGCTGGCGATTTCTCCGTCGAAAAGTTAGTCAACGACAAAGCGTCCAACCTAGCCGGTTAAGCAATGACCTTAGAGTCCCATGCTGTGGCTTTTAATTTTATCCTCGACAATGGACAGGATCTTGTAAAGTCAACTTGCTAACGTTACACTCTTATTCTTAGTGCATGCATAATTGTTTGTTTGGTGATGTTGTGAGGCTATCTCCTGACATTAGGGGAGCCTTCAGAAAGCTTGCCAAGAC
>JBEKNP010000114.1:0-6183 GCA_049522695.1 Bathyarchaeia archaeon
ATTGGTTTTTTTCTTGTCGTTAGACAAAGTTAATCTCCTTGATATAGTCATTAAAATAAGTTAATAACATTGTGTTTTGACTTATCAAGTATTCTCAACTTTAGTCTTGCCGAAAGTCACATGTGGTACGACGCCTGTGGAAAAGAACCTGTGAGCTTCCACTTGAATGCCCTATGTATGGTGGAAAACTTCTATATCCTTAAGGCAATATTTTAGCCAAGTTTTCATTGAAGATAAGTCTTAAATCTACATAGCGTAGAATAGAAGAAATGAGGGAAAACGGTTTGTTTGTTGAGAACGTATTGCTTGGATTACTGCTAGCTTATTTCTTGATATTTATGGCAATTGCCTTAGTAAAAAGTAGAAAGTACTTGAAGTTATATTCTCAGAGAAAAGATAATAAAGACGATTTATTTCAAGCCCAAAACTTTTCACTTGCACTGTCTGGTTTATGTGTTACCCGCAATTGCTTTGATGGTAAGTTTAGGGTTTGAACATTTGGCAAGTTTTGTTCCAATACTTTTGTTCTTTTCTATTTCGTTTGTAACTTTAGCGCTTTCATGGAACCTAATTCGGTTTCCAAAAGGATTTTTCCAATTTGTGAGTGGCGTTCTTACTCATCCGTTGAATTATGTGTTAGCAATTATCGAAAAGAGGTGCACCAAATTCCATCCGCTAACTGCTCATCCTTAAGATGGATAAGAACCTTAATGGGTTTTTTACCCTCTGGAATTAACAGTCCCTTCTCAAAATCAGACTTAGATTGATCAATTTTAACAATTAGTTAAATGTGACACGAATGTGTGCCCCTTATAGCCAAATAATCAGCTTTATGAGATACCAACTGAGGTAACTTGTACTTTTCTAACTCGTAGTCGCATCTACCTTCCAAGCCTCCATCGTGAAATTCAAATTTTGTCACTTTAGGCTCAACTCCTGCAATCATAACTTCATATTCCATAGCAAACCCCAGAGACACTATCACTTGTTTGGAGTTTTAAAATTTATTTCACATCAACATGATAAAAGCTCCAGCGGTTCAAAGCAATAGCGTCAAATGACACATCAATGCTTTGGGACAAAATTATCGGCTTTCTGCTTTTGGGCCACGTTTCAAAGTGTGAACTATGAATGGTCAACATACGTAGGACAGAGAGCAAAAACAAAATTATGACCATTTTTGACCAATTTCGGAACATCCATGCACGTTAAGTGCCAAAACAAAACCAACTGTTTCTTCTTTCAGCTTGCCTTATATCACGTGAAAAAGTACTCTGAGGACAACAACTAAAACTATTATTAATATTACTACGACAATAGCAGAAACCAGAAATCCGCTGACACCGCCCATTTGTTCAATCACCCCTTCTCTTAACACATATAAACTCGATTATCATAGAAAACGTGCGTGCTTACGCAGCGCGCACTTGCTCGCTTTATTCTTTTTTCTTGAGTTCTTTCTTTATTCCTTTCCCAAGGTCCTCTACGGCTTTAGCGCCTTTCTTGATGCCTTTGCCGACTGCTTTTCCAGTTTTTTCAGCAGCATTTTCAATTTTTTTCTTCTCTTCAAGCATTCATATCCTCTTCCATCTAAAGGAAGTTTATTGCAGACTTAAGTATGTGTGACTGTGAAGCCACAGCAACATCTATGTGTCAACCGAGGTTTTGCTTGTAGAATGGGCTTATGTATAAGTATTGAATTGAGTCAGCGTTTAATGCGTTGCTTCTAACATTATGCGCTTAAAAATTTCGACGCCATGCCTAACACTTAGTTTCTTCTCGCCTAATCTTTCGCGGTATTGAATAGGAATTTCCGCGATGCAAAAACCTTCCAGTTTCACATGATGATTAAGCTCCACCTCGACGTCGAAGCCTTTGGATTTCACTTTCCAGGTTCTAAGAATTTCCGCACGCACTACACGCAACCCTGTCAACGGATCGGCTAACCAGACGCCGTTTAGAAAGTTTTGAGTAAAACCTATCAGCCGATTACCAAGGTAAAAAAAGCCATTCAAACCCTTCAGGTCGGAGTAACCACTGAATCGGTTACCGCAAACCATACCCACTTCCGGATTCTTCTCAAGTATTCGGATCATCTCAGGAACGTGTTCAGCGGGGTACGTATAATCTGCGTCTGTGATAACCACGTAATCAACTGTTAAATCAACACGTGGACTAGCAAGGTTAGCCTTAAGCTCAATGATAGTTGGACCTATGCCTTCTTCCTCGTTCAAAGCAGCTATGATAACTTGCGTCGAAGGGGTACCCTGCACTTTTCCTTTCTCCACTTATAATCCACGCTCTTGGGCAATCATATCTGTTAACTCAGTTCTTATTTAAGACGATATGGAAAAAATGGAAATATATCAACACTTTCAACCTTAACTTTTTACTCCAGCAGGCATTATCAAACACTCTCTTCGTTGCGCTTCAGCTTTAATTCGACCCTCACTCATGAGGTCCATCATTTTCCAATTTGCTTGCTTTGCTTAAAACCTGTGTGATTAAGGTGTCTCGAACGTGTTCAGCTTCTGTAGCTGCACCCGCAGGGGCTTTCAGCTTCTGCATATGCAGTGCTTCATGAACCTCGTGGTCCATAGCCCTTAAGTCAGGCAGAAACAAGATTTCCGCGCCGCACTCATACTTAACTGTAGGCAAGCGTCCGGCAACACGCTTAAAATTCGATTGGCACGTTTCCTCTGCGTTTCTAGAAGCAACCGTAGAGACATCAGTGATAATATTATCCCTACTCCAGTGAGAGTACGTCAATTTTCTATTCTTCATATCTCGTAAGAAGCCTCCAAAGCGTGCGCTCGCGCGCTACTTAAAATATTTTAGGTACCTAATATAATTATACCTTTCGGCGGCGAGCTCTTCGACCATTTCTTTTGCTGTAACATTTGCGGTAGACGGCGTTTTTTTAGGTCTCTTGAGAATTTTTGTTTAATAAGTATCCAACAGAGAGAGCTGCAAGCCCAACACAAAACGACATCCAAAAATGGACAGCACCCCAGAAAGCACGAACGAGTAGAGAATATTCATGTTAGGTCCGCTCGGAGTTATGAACAAATACGCAAACGGTCCAAAACCAATAAAGTATCCTATTGCACTCCTTGGCAGTAAAGAAATTAGTACAGTTTTGAGATTAGTAACTACATCAGTTCTTTTCCCGAGCCAATAGAAACAAATGAAAAGTACCAATGGAACAGCGGTAATGCCTCCGTCAATAATGTTGAGCCAATTTGCAAAAGCTTGGGCACTGCTTACGGTAAAGTTGTGAACTTCAAAATACTGCACATACCCATATAGAAAACCCATGATCAAGGAAAAAACAAGAACGCCCCAAATATCTTCCAGTTGAAATTCACGTCCTAATCACCAAGATTGCTTTCGAAGGAATTTCTTAATAAGACTTTTGCATTGTCCTAACGCGCAAAGAATAAATTTAGTTAGTTAGATTGAATGAATATTTGAGGCTTCTTGTAATTTCTGCACTGTTAGTACCAGTTATTGTTATTTGGTACTCGCCCGTTTGGACATTATTGGGTACCTTCACCAACAGAAAAACAGCATCATAACCATGTACGGTAATTTTGGATACAAGTGGTCCACTTTGACCAACAACAAAATTAGCCCAAGATGCACCTGAGCCGGAAAGAGTCAGAGTGATATGGTCGATGCCATTGTAGTTAATAATCACGATAGTTTCTATTGCGAACCTCTCTCTCGCGCGCGCGGACCTGCCAAGTTCCTTCTAAAGCTTACCTTAGGTATATTGTGAGAACTGAGGCAGCGCTATTATCCCGTTTGGCATTTGGTTGCCGAAGATACTTTCGCGTGTAACGTTCATCCAAGCTGTCCATGTTACGTAGTTAAGCAGTCAAGCTAGCGCGCTTATAATTTTTTGATGAGGTTGCGCTGGTGTGGCTTGAAGCCCATCGCTGTCCATGCGGCATTAGCTATGGCGTTTTCAACGCAGACGTTTAGGTCGGCGTATTCGACTTTGCGTTCCTTCAGCCATTTCAAAGCCTCTTTCATTAGTGCCGCAGCGATTCCTCGACGGCGATATGCTGGAATTACGTAAACCGGTCCAATATGACCCATCTTCCTAATTTCAATACTCGGATGTTGATCTTTGATACTGCACATCAGGTATCCAACTATGTCTTCCTCTTGGGCGACGAGCACTAGACCGTCTCCCAACGTGGATTTTCCAATTTTGTCCTTTATATAAGCAAGGCTTAGCTCAGACGCGTTTTCCTTCAGGCGGTACAGCGGATGATAAGAAACGTGACAAAGAAACAAGTCGTTGTTGAGTCGAGCCACCCGCTCTGAATCTTCCAAAGTTGCTATTCTCACAAGCATTTCAAATCCCAATAAATATGAGTTCATCTCCATAAAAAGACTTCTTTGAGCCCGCGCTCTGCTTAACACTTAAACTATCAAAGAATAAGCGACACTACCTATTCCAAGAGCCCTTAAAAAAAGGCAAGGTCCATCTCACCACATAACTTCAATACGCTAATTGTCCTTGACCCATTCTTTTTGGAATAAAGAACAATAACACCAACTCCAAAACTAAGCACCCTATTCCGAAGATAAACTGTCCTTCAATCATATTCCTTCGCTCCCACTTTTAATTAATGGCGTTTGTTAGCATTACAGTTTTAAGTTTTTGAATCACTAAGGTAATAACGAAGCCAACCGCAATCACAATTATGTCAAGATACAAACCTAATGGGTAACTATCAAAAACTTAAGCCGTTGCTCTTTTTTTGACCACATTCCTACAGAAATTCGCATTAGTTCTATGATAAATCTCTCAAAATTATTGTGTCTATGGTGGAAAAGCGTAACTTGAAAATTGAAAAAATAGAAGACGCCTTAGTAATTCATTAATTTCTCCTCTTTAATCTTTTCCATAGATACTGGTTTAAGCAACCTGACATTACAAATTGAAAATCCTTATAACCAGACTGCAATAATTGATGGAGTAAAACAAGTTATTGAGGCTTGGTAACAATTAGTCGCAGTAAAGGCTCAGCTGAAATAGCCATAATTGTTATTCTCGTTATCGTGTTTATTTTTTCTTGTAATTGCCCTAATTTGCAAGCGCAAACAAACGTATTCTTTAGCCCTGCAGATAAATTTAGTTTTCCAGCGTATAATGGCACTGTCAGTTTTGCCGTAAATGGCACCTATTCTAATGCAACACTTGAAAATGGCACTTGGACTTTTATGAACTTGCGCCTTAATGGATCGTTGCCGATTGAGAATCTTGAATTTTCAGCCCCGAACTGTAACGTTACGATTTTCTCTTACCAAGAATTTAACACAACAAGTTTTAACATCCTACTGTTAAGCTATGTCGTTGAAGGGCATGGTAAGCAGATTTTAAACCTTGGTCTTGGCTCCCAAGAAGGAGAATTGAGCGCAAGTGCTGAATGGAACGTAGTTTTTGGCACTCGTGTTCTCACAGACGAAGGCGATGGATGGAACCTTTTGCCTGATGGAACGTTAATTGTAACCGGTGCATCTGAGAATGAGAATGTAACTATCTTACACTATGTTTTTTTGGATTCTTTTAATTCAAACCTGCCCTTCTATCAACAGCATTCGGTAGCCATTATAGTAGCAATTACAGTTGCTGCAACAGTTGCTATCGCTGTCGTAATTAAAGTGAGACCCAGAGAGCATTCAGATGATTTGATAAGGTAGCAAAGATTGGGATAAATGGCTTCTATTCGTTGATTTTTATAATTACAAGGATTTACTATCCTGACTTTTTTTGTACTACTCTCACTAATCTGAAAGAATCAATAAACGGAAGATAAAAGGCAGATTCTCGAAGGATTTTCTGAAGGATGTACATGATTTAACATAGAATCTAAGCTGGTTTTACAACATACAATTTTTGAGGAACCACTGATTGACCCTGAGCCAAACGGGCGCCAACCAACCAACTCAACCAAAACTACGATAACATTGCGGAAAAGTTACAGCTGATCACTTGTTACAGTTGCTCAACAGTCACACATGCTTAATTGCTACCCAACCTATCAATACTTGTGAACTAAATGGCTTTTAGTGGTAGATTAGGAATTGTGTCTCATATTATCCGGTTCTGTGAAACATCAAAGGATAAGGGCAGAATTATGAACAGGGTAGGTTTGAATGATGTGC
>JBEKNP010000115.1:0-4012 GCA_049522695.1 Bathyarchaeia archaeon
GTTTGAGAAGGGCGGTTGGTGCAAAGAGAGGAAGAGGTCTTGTTCTCCTCAAATCTGCCCCCAAACCAGAAAATAAGACTTACAACCACTTTACACCAATAAAGGGACAAGCCAGCGCGCGCCAGCGCGCTAAACATGAAGACCTACGAAACAAAACAGCCTTAATTTAAGGTCTAAATATCAAAACTTAATGTTAAACCGGTCAATTTAGGAAACAAACACTAAATAGCTTATATCTGCTACTTAGTAGATATTATTTAACTGGCACGCTCATGAGTTCTTCCTTAGCTTGCTTTTTCATTTGCTTCACCAAAGCTAAAGAAGGCAAGGAATGAAATGATAGGGTAAAGCCACATCATCGCTATCCAATATATATTTGGAAAGGTTAATCCAAGGTTCAAAACCTGAGAAACATCATCGATACTAATTATAAAAAGGCCAAGTAAGAAAACTATCAAGAGCGTTACCGTTTTGGCGCTGAATTTCAAGTCTCCATTGCCCTTTGCTTTTCCGTAGGATAGGAAAATAAGGATTGTGGCTAAAGGATAGATGATGTCCATCAATGGCCAAAATCGCAGTCCGAAAATAGTGTCCAAATTACCAATTGTGGGACCTGTGTGATCATCACCGAAATTTAATAGAATTATGAACACACCAAAAAGAAACGCTAAAATTTCACTTTTTAACTTTAATTGCAACAATGAACCTCATTTGACTTCTAAACTTGAAATCGCAATATCTATGTAAATCAATGTTTTGAGCTTTTTAATGCTTAAAAAAGGTATTCCCGCGCGGCGCAAATCTTCACCATCACATTGCTCCTCGGCATAATTAAATTGCCTCACGAATAAAGACTTCTCATAAAATTAACTACCAACTAACACAAACTTACAAGCAATACACTAACCAAAATCAAAGATGCTGTTTTCTCAGCAAGCGTTGGATGGGGAAATCGAGTGGTTTGGTGTGTTTTTGTTTTGGTGGGGTAATTTGGTAACTTTTAAGTACTTTTGGTTGTCTTTTGTTGTTGGTGGTTGTTGTGGAGGAGTTTGTGGCTAGGGTTTTTACCGGGGGTAAGGTTACGGTTCCGAAGCAGTTGCGCGAACGGTTTGGCGTGGAGGATGGGGATTATGTTCGTTTGGCGTTGGTGGAGGTTTTGAAGAAGGGTGGCGACGGTGAATGGGCTAAGAAGAGGGTGCCGTAAGTGAGTGCTTTGAAGCATGGGTTGTTCAGTTCTGGGTTTATGCTTTGTGACCGATGCGTTTCAAATGCGAAATGTGAGCAGTTTAAGCCTGGAAATCAATGCGTTTTGGAGCAGGAGACGTTTGACAAGGCTGTTGCAGAGTTGGTTGAGGAGTATGATTTGGACGGTGTAGCGGATAAGATTTTGGTTGAGCGTTCGGGTATGTATTTGATTCATATTATGCGGGCTGAAGCGTACGAGGCCACCGTGGGTATGAATGAGAAGACTGCTTATTGGGATACATACATTGGCAGGTTGGATAGCATTCTGAGGGGCCTGTTTAACGATTTGGCGATCAGCAGGGGAAAACGAATGAAGCTTGAAGGCGGGGAAATGCTTGTTAGTTTGAATGACGTAATGCGCAAGTTCACGCGCGAGGAGCAGAAAAATGCTCCGTTAAAAAACAAGGACCTTAAGATGCGCAGGATGCCTGCTTTGTCTGTGCGAAGCGAATTGTTAGCGATGTGGGAAAACGATTATCCTAATCTTAAGTCGGTTTTGAAGAGTGCAGAGAAGAAGGGAAAGAAGGTTGGAGAGAAAAAAACTGAAACTTCCTAAAGTTGCCTTGGTGCAGTTGGCTTCTGCGGCTGAGGGGGCAGCAAGCGAATATTTTAAGGATAAAAAAGCCAGGGAAATCTTCAAAGGATATCTGAGGCTTATGGATAAATATAGTGATTATTTTTTTAGTGACCCCTGGCCGAAGAAGTTTGACTATAAGTATGTAACAACTTTCACCCAAAAGGATTTGGATTTTATCGATGAAAACGAGGATGAGTACATTGATAGAGTTATAACGGTTATCATGAAGAAGAACGTATCTCTTGTGGGGTTTGGTGCAAAGGGAGGCGTGTTCTGGAGCGAGCAGGCTTACCATAAACAGTTTGTCGTGCCTAGACTCAAGCTTGTCTTTGAAGCTTTTAAAGAGTTAGCCAAGACCGAAGTCAGCGCGGAAGAGATCCTGGCAAAGTTGAAGGAACAGTTTGAAGACATAGGTTTTATTCATTTTAGCTTTACAGATCTGCTTGGGAGCGAATGTTTGGATGCATTGGCGGATTTGAAGGCCTCAGAGATCTTGAAGTTGATTCACACTAAGGAAGGCTACCCGGAATGCGAAGAAAAAAAGTGCAAACGTCAACGGGAAAAATTGAAAAAGAAAGTTTAATTGCGTTTTCTTGGCTTTGAAGACTATATTACGCTACTGTCTGCTTAGAGTTTACCAAAAAGGATTGACAATTCAAGTTCACAAATAGTTGTGGTGACCAAACTTTAGAGGTATGCTATTAATATAGCGTGCGCGCCGCAGACATTTTATTCTGTCAGATTAAACATGATTGGAAACTCAATGTGGCGATTCATGCTTGACCTGACCTTGCGATTATTGCGGAAAGCGAATTTAGCTGCTTTTTGCAGTTTTCAAGTTTATTACGGGTCTTAGCTTTTGCTTTTCTTGCGCGCTTGTCAGGGCTAAGCGTTACGGAATTATGTAAGTTCTGTTCCTTTTTTTTAATACAAGTACAAGTACGACTATAGGGATTACAACGATAGTTAAGCCAATCGCCAATCCATAGATTAAATCTTGAAGTAAATTTGACTTCGCTGCAGGGCTCGGAGAAGGAGAGGTTGTGGTGAACACAATTGATACTTGGTGTGTACTGAAGTGGGTTGTGTACCATAGGTAGTAGTTGTTGCCGTCTTGTGCGTAGCCTTGGTTTTGGGCAGGTTGTCCGTCAATGTATATTGTTGGTGTTGTTCCGTAAGGCACTGCACTTTTTGGGATGGTTATGTTGCCAAAGCCTGTGGTGCCGCTTGCGCCAGTAACGGTGAAAGACACCGTTGTTGTTGTGGCGGATTGGTTTGTTGCGATTGTGACATCGGACATCTGCGTGCTGGTTATGTTTCCGTTGATTGTAAGGTCAACTGTTGCGCCATCATCTGTGGTCACTGGCACAGTTGTTGCTGACGGAGTTGGAGTGGACGTTGGTGTAAACGTTGCGGTGATTGTGTGAGATGTCAGAACATTGCTGAAAGTATATAATGACGCAACCGTCACTGGGGAACCGTCAACAGTCAAAGAGGCAATGTAGTAACCAGTATTCGGCGTTATAGTGAAAGTCTGACTACTGCCATAGTTGACTGTGCTCGTACCAGGGCTAATCTGACCATGAGCAGACTGAGTCACAGTGATCGCGCGCGTGTTAATCCAAACAGGAGATACAGTTATGTAGAACTGTTCAGTCCAGCTGAAAGTTAAGGTTTGAGCTGATTCGACATTGGTAATGCTCAGAGTAGGTTGAGAAGTAACCCATTGGCTAATAGCTGAAACAACATCAGATGGACTAGTAACTGTAGTGGAAAAGTCGCTGCCAGCATTAACCCATTGAGAACTCTCACTTGGACTACCATGAGCAGAATCAACAGTTACGTAGAATTGTTCAGTCCAGTTGAAAGTTAAAGTTTGAGCTGATTCGACATCGCTAATAGTTTGGCTGCTTGGGCCAGTAACAACCCATTGATCTGCACCTGAAGTAACTACGTCTGGGCTAGTCACTGAAACAGTGAAGCTACTTCCTTGGTCAACCCATTGAGAACTCTGACTTGGACTACCATGAGCAGAATCAACAGTTACGTAGAATTGCGCGCGCGACGCGTTAATTGCATAGGTTGCGGTGATAGAGCCGTCCGCTGAAACAGCACTAAACTCGTAGCTTTGACCAGCAGAGTCAGTTACCGACACTGACTGATCATTGACAGTTATACTCGCTATATGAT
>JBEKNP010000116.1:0-3934 GCA_049522695.1 Bathyarchaeia archaeon
ATGGCTCAAAGGCAAAATAGGCGAATACAGAGACTGGTTTAACAATTTACGCTTTCACAGAGGCGTAAAAGCGTTCCCAGCAGACCTCTACGAGTGTAACGTTGGAAAGTTGACATGACACATTCATATGATTTATAGCCAAATTAACTATTGTCCTAAGCGGGTTAGAGATACTAAATGAGCGGTTGCGTGATTATCAAGAAGGCAAGCATTGAGGATGCTCAAGAGATATTATCTCTTCAAAAGCTGGCGTACCAAAGCGAGGCAGAGATATACAGCGACTATAACATTCCTCCGCTCGTCGAGACGCTTGACGGATTGAAGGACAATTTTAAGAGCCATGTTTTCCTGAAGGCGATGGTTAATGGAAAAATCGTCGGTTCAGTCAGAGCATCTGAGGAAAATGAGACATGCTATATAGGCAGGCTGATGGTTCATCCCCATTTTCAGAATCGAGGTATCGGCGCCAAGCTACTGCTGGAAATTGAGTACGTATTTCCATCGTGCTCCAGATTCGAGCTTTTTACGGGTCACAGAAGCGAAAAAAGCATTCACCTTTATGAAAAGCTTGGCTACAAGACGTTCAAAGTTGAGAAAGTCACGGATAACTTGAATCTTGTATTTTTTGAAAAGGTAAAATGACCGCCTTGTTTATGTTCTAAAGCCCATTTAAATAAAATGATAGCTACAGGCACAGAAGGCATCGAGCTTGAAGTTGAGTTTGTCTAACGGGATTTTTAGCAAGCTAAGCTTAGATGGGAACTTTGTTGCCGTAAAGCAGCTTGGTTTTGAGAACATTGAGTTTAACATGAAAGCCGTAAAGAAAGAGGGAGATACGGATGTTTATCGGGAACAAAAAGCGTTAGCTGCTTCTGGATTGAATTGTTTAACGCTTCACTCCGCCATCCTGCATGTAAGAAACCCTGTCGAAGTCCACAGGGCAGTTTACTTCGGGAAAATATCGCTTGAGTTTGCCCGTGCGCTTCGTGCGCCGCTTATGACCGTGCACTCAAATGTTTCAAAAAAGTTGCCTCAGGTTGTTAAAGAGCAGTGTTTGGCTGAAATTTTTGGCGAAATCAAACCGTTTGCTAAGAGCTTAGGCATCAAGTTGGCTTTGGAGAACTTGTCGTATAAGTCGACTGGTTTTGGCAAAAACGTCGAAGAGCTTGAGGAAGTGCTAACCGTTATTGATGATGGCTACATGGGAATAACGTTTGATTTGTGCCATGCGCTGGAAAGCAAAGAAACAGACAGCCTTCTTGAGAAGTATGGAAGGCGCATTTGCAACGTTCACATGGCTAACAAATCGCATGAACCCTTCACTGAACCAAAACCAGAACTCATAGCTTTCCTCGCTAGCCTTCATGGTTACGGTTATGATGGTCCAATAACGCTGGAACTAGACCATAAAACTCCGATAGAAGAAATCGCAAAAAGCAAAGCTCTTTTTGACAAACTGCTAAAAGGATTTTAGAGCTTTTAATCATTTATTCATATACCCAAAAGTTTATTCTCGTTTGAACGAAGCTCAAAAAGTTTTGGAGTGTAGGTTTAGAAATGCGTTTTTTGTTTGCGTTTATAAGCGTGAGGCTTCATCATGTAACTGAAGAGTTTCTTTTGTTCTCTGGCTGACCTGATGAGTCACTGATTCTTTTCTAATATAACAATAAGAAGGGAAAAAACACATGTACATTAAGAGCGGGGCTTCGGCTCTGAGAGAAAATAAGCGGGAAAGTTCTCGCAAAGAACAAGTAGCGAAAACGGGGGATTTAATTTATGGTTAATGTCGGTGACCAGAGAAAGTGTCCTGAATGTGCAACCATAGGTTGTGTAGTTTGGGTCTCGCAGGACAAGAAGACAATGGGTGTGCAGTGCCATAGAAGCCACGGAGAAGCGAATAGACCAGAATCCAAATTCGGTGCAACAGTGGTTCACTCAACCAAGACTAGGAAAAACATGGTTTTCCTAACGTCAGTAGGATGATGATGTTTGACTAATTTGGTTTGGTTTTATATTACGTAGATATCTTGTATGCTTACTAAACCGTTGTCCCCCACTATTCTTTTTAGTTCTGGGAGAAGTGGCTCAAGTTTTGATTGCTCATCAATAACTTCTATCATCAGTGGCATGTTAACTGTGACGCCTTCAAGTTTCAATGTTGATTTGCCGCGTTTCCCAAACCCGTCAACGCCTGTCCAAACCGTGGCGCCGCTGGCTCCAGCCTTAATTAGAAAATCCATTACAAGGGGCGCAAGCCGTTTGCCGCCAACTTGATCATTCTTTTTGATTCTTATTATTACGCTCCACATTTTCATCCGCATTATAATATCCTCGACATTATGGCGTTGCCTATAACTCTTCCACCTATAAGGGCAACCAGAGACAATCCCACGTTCGCTATTATATTCAGTATTACTAAGTTAAAGCGGCTGCTATCCATTAAGTTGCTGGTTTCAAGAGCGAAGGAGGACATGGTTGTGAATGAACCGCAAAATCCAGTAGCCACAAGCAGTGTATAATTTGCATCCAAGTTTAAAGCAAGCGCTACGACCGAAAAAATTCCAAGCGTAAAACTGCCAATAACGTTAACTGCTAAAACATTAACTGGTAGTCCACCGACGGTTTTTGGAGAATCAACGATTACGTAACGCAGAAAAACTCCAAGTACTGCGCCAACCGCTAAGAGTACGAATTCAATCATCTTCATGTTTACCTACCTTTATTTTGTTAGGTAGGCATTATTAGCGTCTGTTAATTTGCGGTTTTGACACAGTAGTCAAGGCTAATGCCATAGCCAGATTTTTTGTTCAAAAAATAAGCAAGGCGCTATTATACTTATTGGTTCTTGAATGCGTATTTTTGTGGTTCCGAAACCTAAAATAAGCTCGTAACAAAATTATAGCCATTTGAGGTTTAAAAGCTTGTCATCCATTATCGAGGGCCTCATTGCAAGAAAAATTTTCAACAATCGCGGAGAAGAAACAATAGAAGTTGACGTAATCACCACTGGTGGTTTCGGAAGAGCATCTGCTCCCGCGGGAAAAAGCCGCGGAAAAGCTGAAGTGGTTTATTACCCGCAAGGCGGAGTGGAGCAAGCCGTAAAAAAAGTTGACGACTTAATCGCTCCTGAACTTGCAGGATTAAACTCTGATTTTCAAGAAGAAATTGACAATACGTTGCACGAGCTGGACGGCAGCACAGACTTCAAAAACATCGGCGGAAATACCGCCTGTGCCATCTCTCTAGCCAATGCCGAAGCAGCGGCAAACTCTCATGGTTTACTCTTATTCCAGTTTATGGGAGGAAACGCCGCAACAACGTTGCCTTATCCTCTTGGCAACTGCATAAGCGGCGGTCAACATGCAAGAGGCAAAGCGCCTGACATTCAAGAATATTTGGCGTTGCCGCATGGTGCTGAAACTTTTCTTGAAGCGCAAACAGCCAACACTCAGATTCACCGCAAAATTGGTGATGCTCTAAGAAAGAAAAACAGCCAGTTTAACGGTGGAAAAAGCGACGAAGGCGCGTGGATAGCAAACATTGACACTGTTGACGCGTTCGACGTCATCGCTAAAGGATGCGAAGAGGTTGGTAACGAGCTGGATTTTGAATGCGGTTTTGGCATTGATGTTGCTGCTTCCTCGCTTTGGAAGCCTAAGGAAGAAAAATACGTTTACGATAATGAAGGTAAAAAGCGTGACACAGCTGAACAGCTTGAATTCATGCTTGAATTAATCGAGAAATATCATCTTGCTTACGTGGAAGATCCATTCCATGAGGAAGATTTTGAAAGTTTCGCTGCGTTAACTCGGAAAGCTAAAAACTGCTTGATTTGCGGGGATGATTTGTTCACAACAAATACTGAAAGGTTAAATAATGGAATAAAGATTAACGCTGGAAACGCCATCATAATAAAAGTCAACCAGATAGGTAC
>JBEKNP010000117.1:0-4185 GCA_049522695.1 Bathyarchaeia archaeon
TATTCCTCTTTGACCTTTAGCCACTCGTTAAAAAAATAGTCGTAAACTTCAACTTTTACAGTGATGCTTTTAAAGCCTTTTTTCGGCGTTTTGTTCCCCTCTTAAGCTACTTAGCGAACGTATATTTATTTAAGGTTTCACAATATGGGGAAACCGTTAATTATATAGCATCGTTAATCATATATTCAATTATACGGTAAAGTACGGAACAGGAGAATGTAGTTTTTGCGCGAAAAGGATACAAATGCATAACAGTCACCAACAAAATTCATGAGCACATCAGAAAAAGAGCCCAAGAAACTAACCGCAATATGAGAGAATACATAGAATTTTTGCTTTCTAAGGATAGAGTTGCTAAAGAAGGAAAATGAGTGTGCCCATTAAGGTTCTTCAATCTAACGACCGTGTTGCTGAAGTGCAATTTATCTGTGATTGCTGTGGCAAACTAGTTGCTGTCAATGCAAAAATGCCCAAAACAATAAAATTAACCTATGTTTTTTAAAAGAAGCTTAATAACGCCTGTTTGCTGCTTCGTTATCGATTCTCTCTAAAAGTTTAATCACTCTTTTGCCCTTTATTTTTTTTTCTTTTTCTGTGATAGTGTTTCGTGAATCGCAGATATCGTCTAAAATTATTCCTTTTTCTTCATCCAGTATAACAGGGTATACTCGACAGCCTGAAGGCCTATCAGTGTAAACATTACATTGCCCCTTCTTTGGGTCGTAAAAAACGCAGTAGCCATCTCGGTTTTTGAGTTGTGCATAGCCTTGCTTGTTGTATTTTACGAAGTGATTTTTGCTGAAGCCTTTCTTTTCTAAGTGAGTGATGTCTTTTTCGGATAGAAGCATTTCAGTTTCTGTGCAACAGACGCCGCAATTTGAACAACGCATAAGCTTGAAGTATTTTGGTTATATTTTTGCTTTATCTTATGTGCAACATTTTAGGCTGCTCTTGGTAGCAAATTTGAATTCAACAGTTCAGCCCAGGCGACATTCCTTAGTGGTATGCGTGTGATTCTGCGGTTTCCATAAGAAGAGTACTCGATGAGATTGTTTTTTCCTGAGCCCTTATGGATTCCGATTAATTGAACGTTTATTATCACGGCTCCATCCTTTAAGTGCAGGTTAACGTTTTTTCCAATGTAAGATTTGGCGCTGTTAACGCTGAAGTTCTCCATTGCCTTTTTACCACTCTTGTTCTTGGTCAGCTATTTTGCTCCAGCATTGTTGGCAGATAGGTAATTTTTCGCCTTTAATCTGAATGTATAGTTTAATGTTTTCGCTTTTACAGTCATCTTTCCAAGGGTTTTTACAATGCTCCATGTATATTACCTATGAAATACCGCTTTAGCATTTAGCGCTTTTAAGGTGGTTGCAGAAACTACTGTTTGCAGCAGGAGAGAGGTCAGTGAAACTAAAATTTCATACGCTTAGAATTTGAAGTGGTTAGTTGACGTTAATGTCTTTTTTAAATAATCTTTTTACACTTGCTGCCACAGCTAGTTTAACCATTCAAATCGTTGTTTTATTTTTGCTTATTTACAGTTACTTGCTGAAGAGACAGCTGAGGTTTCAACAGCACGGAATCGCCATGTTAAGCGCTGTTGTTTTGCATTTGGCAATGGTGTTTGTGATTATGTTTCCTTATTTTGTTCTTGCGGTGTTCCCAGACTTTATTGTTCCAGATCTCTATGAATAACATCTATTGCCACTTTGTTTATAGCAGCTACTGAAACTTTAGCAGTTTCGCTTGGTGTTTGGCTGGTTGCTTCTTGACGCTTTCATGATTTGAAGCGTTGCTTTACGAAAAAAAGAATTATGCTTGCAACAATAATAGTTTGGCTTGCATCGCTGTTTTTGGAAATAATGTTGTATACAATCCTTTTGGGCTGTTCTAGTGGTTAAAGGTTAATTATTTGCGGCGTTATGGATTGCTTTGTTATTTTTAGCAATCCAACCGATGGCTTATTTATGAAAGATGCTGGGTCAGTAGGGCTTCCAGGGTTAATGAAGAGCTTTTTTTCTTCCCATTTTATTTTAGCACTATGCGTATGCCCATAAACAAAAACGTTGAAGTCATTCTCTTTAGCAATTTTCACCATCTTACCTGAACCTTGAAGAACGTTCGGATCATGCATTACGCCTATTTTCCAATCGAAAATTTTAAGTGAATTAAGCTCAGGTAAAGCGCCGCTGGCTTCTTGGTCATCCATGTTGCCATGAACCGCCAAAACTGGTGCAATCTCCTCTAATTCGTCAATTACTGATAATTCCACCAAGTCACCAGCATGTATAATGAAATCTGCGTCGTTTAAAACCTCGAACACTTTTTGGGGAACTTTTATGGCTCTTTTAGGGACATGAGTATCAGAGATTAACCCGATGATTTTAGCGGCTTCAAAATTTGCCATCTCTCGATTAGTTATTGTTTGTATGCTACTCATTTTGCTGTTAGCACCAAAGCGGCGCTATCTTACTTGTTAGAATAGTCGAGGTTAGTAAAAAATTTTTGCATTCTGTGAGGTTTTGAGCGCTTAAATGTTTGAGAAAGCTCAAGTGTGATCTAATCAAAAAAGAGGTAAAGGGTAAATTGGGCTCTGTTAGCTCATGAACCTCTTCACGGTTTCATAGAGTATGCTTGTTCCGTAAACAAGGTTTTCTATAGTTATTCGCTCGTCAATCCCATGCATTCGCTTTTCCAATTCATCGTTCGGTTCATCGGGAATCATCGGTTGGAAACCATAGCATATGCTGCCGTTTTCCCTAAAGAAGCGTGAATCAGTTCCACCAGTAGTTAACGTTGGTGTTACTCCGCAGCCTGGTTCAAACTCTTTTAGAACGCTTGTAATGGTAATGTAGAGTGGTGTGTCTGAAGCTGACTCTGAACCGCCATGGGCTTGTATAAACTCAAAACTCAACTTATCCAAGCCCACATCTTTAAGCAAACCTTTGATTAAATCAACCGTTTCAGTCACGCTTTGCCCAGGAAGAATTCTGCAGTCAAACACTGCTTCGCAGTCCGAAGGGATAATATTCTCTTTAACCCCTCCACGAATCATAGTTGGTGTGATAGTCATTTTGATTCGAGGTCTGATTTCCTCGGCTAGCGCTCTGTCCTTCTTTGCCAACTCATCTAATATTTGTTCACTTTGCCCTGGATTGGTAAGCAGACGTGAGAAGGTCTCTTCCAGTTCTGGGTCCTGCTTTGCCATTTCAGCTAGGAACTGTTTAAGCGTGGGTACATAGATGGTTTGTGGCTTGAAGTTTCCAAGTTTATCGATGACTTTGTTCATGCGCAACACAGCATTGTCAGCCATGTTTGGCGTGGAACCATGGCCTGGGGTTCCTTTTGCTTTTATTTTGAGCCACAGAATCCCTTTTTCCGCAGTTTGCACTGGGAAAACATAGCCTTTTTTCGACGGGATAGCTAGGCCGCCGCCTTCATTGATAACATATGGACACCAAACCTTCTCTCGATGATGCTGCAGAAGGTAACCTGCCCCTTCTTCTCCGCCTTGTTCCTCGTCCGCAGTGGCTGCCAAAACGATGTCGCCCTTAAGCTTAACATTGTTTTTCTTTAAAAGCTTGATAACCATAATTTCGATGGCTGTCATGCATTTCATGTCATAGGCGCCTCTGCCATAAACGTAACCATCCTTGACTACTCCAGCAAACGGGTCAACGGTCCATTCGTTTGGGTTAGCTGCAACAACGTCCAAATGCGACAATAAGAGCAAGCTAGGCTTCTCACCTGTTCCCTTGAGTTGCGTGATTAGGCTGCCTCTTCCAGACGCTGACTCGATAATTTCTGTCTTGAACCCTTCACTAGCTAAGTACCGTGCTAAATAAGTGGCTGCCTGTGTTTCGTTTCCCGGAGGATTGGTTGTGTCTATCCGTATTAACTCTCCAAGCAATTGAGTGATTTCTTGCTTTACCTCATTTAAAATTTGAGGTGGCATGTTTTTCAAAGCTCCTGATGTTGTCTACGGCTTTTTTTCTCTTAAGAGTATCTGTTACCCTCTTACTGTTGCTCTGTTAAACTGGAACAATTTTTTGTTTATTCAATAGGGGTGTGCAGAATTTAAGCTGCCCCCGATCATGTTCTATTATGGAAGCCTGTGAGGTTGTCAGGCTTTTCGTCAACAAAGCGATAGTTCCAGCTGAGACTAACCGAAGAGGAAACCCT
>JBEKNP010000118.1:0-3770 GCA_049522695.1 Bathyarchaeia archaeon
CCAATCGTTGACAAAAACGGCTGCCTCATAGGCATGCTCAACGACAGGGACGTAATCTACGCGGTTCCATCTTTAATGTCAACGATGGAAGAGTTCTGCAGAACAAAATAATACCCAGACCCTATAACTCTTTTTTACCCACAACTTTTTGAAAAACAAACAATGGCTGTATTATCACATATAATTAATACGGGTTATGCTCAATTTTCAATCTTTGAACATTCAGACATCAATCTTTAAGCTGTGTTTTTTCAGCTATAAGTCTGTAGGGAGGGCGGTGGACATCTTTGCGTTTGTGCTGATTAAAACCTTTATCACCTATTATTATGTAGCTGAGAGGCAAAATTTTCAGCGTTTCAAAAAGCGAGGAGCGGCAGGGCAATTTCATCATTCATTCGTTATTATCAAAAATTTTTAGTAAAACGAGAGGTGGGTGGCTAATTTTTATCTAGTGAAACTAGATAATACTGAGGGCATCGGTAGAATAGAGATTTTTTGCTGTCTTATTTTTCAAAAATAGGGTTAACCTATGGTTTAGGCTGTTTAGTCCACTCTTCCTTTACGAGTTTAGTAATGTCATCTATGTTTGTCTGCGCTGTAAGGTCAGCAATAACATTATTCAGTTCGTTCTTAATTAACAAAGAGACTTCATTAGGCCTTAGCGGTTCTGGTCTTGTAGCTTGATAAACTCTCAGGGCACGCAAGCAAAACTTCATCATTAAATTTTGCTGTTGGTTCTGTAAGTCTGAAAGTTCATTTTTGCTATTTTTCATCAGCTTGTCAAAACCGTTCGAATCCCATTTTCCTTCTTCAGTCATTTTTAACCAATCCTTACCGTCTCATATCAATCATGCATTATAGCCTTTTCTACTAATTGCTCCTAATTGCTAAGAAATAATGGCTTTTAGTTTTCCAAGTTTCTTATTAATGCATGCTTGGATAAACCCGAAGTATTCAGGTGAAGGTCTTCCAGGCCGGCTCTTGAATTCTCCGTGAAACTGAGATGCAAAGAAGAAGTAGCTGTTTGGCAACTCTAAGGTTTCCATCCTTCTGCCGTCAGCACTTTTGCCAGTGAAGCATAACCCCTTGTTCCTTAGCATTTCTTGATAGTCCAAGTTAACTTCAAAGCGGTGTCTATGGCGCTCGTAAATTTCTTCCTGCCCGTACATACTGTAGGCAAGCGTACCTTTTTGCAAAACCACTTTGTGGGCACCCAAGCGCATCGTTGCCCCCTTAACTTCTATGCCACGCTGTTCAGGCATAAGATCTATGACAGGATGTGGAGATTCAGGATTAATTTCCGTGCTATTTGCATCCTTTAAGCCGCAAACATTTCGAGCGAACTCGATAACTGCCAATTGGAAACCGTAACAAATGCCTAAGAATGGAATATCATTCTCTCTGGCAAACTGGACAGCAGCAATCTTACCTTCAGTTCCTCGTGGACCAAATCCGTAAGGAACAAAAACTCCATCAAAATTGGCAAGGTCTTTTACGCATTGAGGTTCATGTTCAAGTTTCTCAGCTTCTAAGTACGAAATGCAAACCTTGGTCTTGCATGCGCCACCACCGTGCCGAAGCGCCTCGGACATGCTCACGTAACTGTCAGTTAACCCAGCGTACTTGCCTACTAACGCTATTTTTACTTCATTTTCTGGATTTACCAACCCGTCAACGAACTTCTGCCACGCACCGAAATCTTTAGTCTCACATTTAATAGCTAATCTTTGACATATGAAATCTCCCATGCCCTGCTTATCTAAAATAAGTGGCACCTGATAGACGGATTCAGCATTATAGGAGCAGAAGACGGCGCTTTCGGGAATGGTGCCGAAAAGTGCTATTTTTCTGAGGGCTTCAGCATCAATCATTTTGGGGCTTCTAGCCACTATAGTATCTGGTTGAATGCCGATTCCTCTTAACTCGTTAACGCTGTGCTGTAAGGGTTTAGTTTTCATTTCACCAGTAACATCTAAAATTGGTACCAAAGCCAAATGTACATAAAGTGTATTCTCATAACCTTCCTCCATACGCATCTGGCGAATAGCTTCCAAAAACGGTAACCCTTCAATGTCGCCAACTGTTCCGCCAACTTCGGTCAAAACAATCTCGGCACATGTAGCTTTGCCAACGATTTTAATGCGATTTTTAATTTCGTTAGTTACATGCGGCACAATTTGTACACATCTTCCTAAGAAGTCACCTCGCCGCTCTTTCTCAATTACAGATTTATAAACCATGCCAGTGGTTAAGTTGTTTTCTTGTTTGAGGCTTAAATCTAAGAAGCGTTCGTACCAGCCCAAATCTAAATCGGTTTCTCCGCCGTCGTCAGTCACAAAGACTTCCCCATGCATATACGGATTCATCGTTCCCGCATCAACGTTCACATAAGGATCGATTTTTACAACCGTAGGCTTTAATCCTCGAGCCTGAAGCATTTTACCAATGGAAGAAGTCAATATACCTTTGCCGACAGAACTTAACACGCCGCCTGTCACGAAAATATACTTAACCACTGCTTTCCCCCACAATAACCTACACCTTTCAAGCTGACTTAATATAACTCTTTTGTGTACGGAGCTGCAAAAACGTGCAATCAAGAATGGTTTACTTAAAACATGTAAGCAGATTAATGAGGTGCCGGTTGCCAGTACCTGCAGTTGTGCATCGCCTCCCCATGTAAACCGCATACTAATCAGAACTAGCCCCATAGGCCCAAAAACCGTGAAAAATAATCAAAGGCTAAAAAATAAAGTAACGTGCTAAGAATTACTATTACAACTGAAATTAGAAAGCCCACAGTTACTGGGCCCTCCTTGACATAATCATATTCGTTTTATAATACCGATATCGATGCTCAAGCCAACAAGGTCTGCTCTCCAGCCAACGCCATAAAGCAGAGTCAAACAATTATAACAATGGGAGCACTGTTAAGGCTTAATTTGCCACATTTTATACAATGAACCAATTTTTCCTAACTTATCTATTAAATAATCCTCATAAAATTGTTAGATTAAAAATTTAATTGAAAATTTGTCCTTTATAGCAGAAATATTTTAATTGCAAACCTACTAAGTATGAGTGGAGATAGAAATGCCTAAAGCCTTTGTATTGATAAACGTTGAATCAGGTTCGGAAGAAGAGGTTCTTGGGGAAATTAAAAAAACTGAAGGCGTAGAAGAAGCATACTACTCTTATGGTGTGTACGACATAATAGCCAAGGTAAAAGCTGCTTCAATGGAAAAACTTAGGGACACGGTAACACGGAAAGTAAGAACTATAAGCAGAGTCAGGTCAACGTTAACGCTGATAATGATGGAAGAATAAAACGAGCGAACTAACGCTCTCTCTTATTTTTGCTCGACAATGTTGAAATTAATTCGCTTATAACTTACTTTCGCCAACTGCTTTTTTATCGTCTAACAGTTGTTGACCTGACTTCTTGGTGTATTCCAAATAAGATTTAATTTGAGTTTTGTAAGTGGTTCTTGTGCCTTCTTTTTGCGAATTTAGGAATTCGTTAATTATTGAATCGTTTATCACAGTTGTCATTATTTGTCAGTCTCCTTAGTTTTTAACTTTTGCGAATTTAAACTAAGTTTGAAAAGCCTACCGCGAATTGGCAAATACTTACTATAACTTTTCTACTAGTGTCATGTCAACTTTCCAACGTTACACTCGTAGAGGTCTGCTGGGAACGCTTTTACGCCTCTGTGAAAGCGTAAATTGTTAAACCAGTCTCTGTATTCGCCTATTTTGCCTTTGAGCCA
>JBEKNP010000119.1:0-3722 GCA_049522695.1 Bathyarchaeia archaeon
TAGCGCCAGAACTTATGCTCCACGTGACTGAGTTAGTGACATCCCAACTGTTGTTATAAGCGTCTGTAGCTGTAGCCGTGTAGGTCACGGAGTTTCCAGCGGTAATCGAGTCTGTAGCAGGACAAACTGTGATGCTAACAGCAGTCCCGTGAGCTTTGGCTTGCATACTCGCGAGTGCGCAGATTGATAACGAAATTAGAAATACGATTATTAGGATTTGTAGTTTCTTCATGTTTTTTCCTGATGTTTCTTGTTGACTTAGACTTGCCTCCTACCATATAGGGGGCTCATCTGTTTGGTTATATTAGGCGAGTCAAATTTTTCGATATAAGTGACATGTCCAACCTTCTCCTACTTTACTCTTCGAATGAACGCTGATTAATACTTAATTGCGCTTTATATTGCTGTTAATATATCTGTATGGAATTTGCTTCTATATTGGTTAATCTACAGATTAACCCCTCAAATCCCAAGCTAACAATCAGTTCAGTTCTTACGACGGAGAAACCATGAATTTCACAAAAATAGCCGCAATAAGCTTCATGCCAAAAGCTAACAAAAAACTACAATTTTCTTTGCATTCTCTTGGCTCTAAAAGAAATATCCCGAATCCCATCACAAACGTCATAGGAAAAACTCCCGTATCGCGTGAACAACAACCAACACTAACAAACTCAATTATTCTAGCGCTCAACTAACTCTACAAACAAATTTATTTTTTGAGTCTCCGGTCTACGCCTGGTTCTGACCCGCCCATCAGAATTCTCAGCGACTTAATTTCATCCCTCAGTGCGTCAACTTCACTTTCTAAGGCGGTAGCCTTTGTGTCTGCTATTTTTTGGAGTTCTTCAATTTCAAGTAAAAGGTTTTTCTTTTCCGCTTCTAAATTTTTTATTTTTTCAATCGTGTTTTTGAGGTTACTCATTTTCTGTTTCTCCTTAGCAGAATATCTTTATCTCAGTTGTTAATATACCTGTATAGAATTTGCTTCTGTAGTAGTTAATCTGCACGCGATTAAGACTTTTGCAATAAAGCAATTATAAAATTATATTTTTTCGAAAAATGGTCAATTTCTTTTATTTCTTGATGGTGCTATGGCTTGGTGTCTCTTAATAGATGCAGTTTTATATAGGAATTAGCAAATTAAACATAATCGTTCAGTTCCATATTGTTGGATTGTGTCTCAATGAGAAAGACGATATTTAAAAAGCTTGAAGCGCAAGGGCTAATTGCGAATTATAATCGTTTAAGAAAGAATCTGCCTCCTAAACTTCCTGATCGAGTGTTTATTTGGGATGAAACCTTCAGGGAAGGCATCAAAGCGCCAACCGTTTATTTAACTTACGTTGAGCAAGTTAGGCTGGCGAAGTTAATGGATGAAGCAGGCGTCGCTGAGATTAACGTAGGTTTCCCGGCTTTGTCCGAAGATGAAAAACGCAATGTTAAACGCATCGTAAATGAAAGTTTCTCAAACGTAAAGCTTACGGCTTCGGCTGAGGCAACCAAAAATAGTGTAGGCGCCTGTCTAGAATGCGGTATAAAAGACGTAACCATCGAGACACCCTTTAACGGTTTAAATTTGCAATACACGTTGAAATTAACTAAAGAGCAAGCCCAACAAAGAATAGTTGAAAGCATAGATTACGCAAAAAATCATGGCGCAACCGTGAACTTTGTTCTTATGGATGGCACCAGAACCCCGCTTGAAGATATTTTACAAGTTTTTGAACTAGCAGCCACCGCGGGGGCAAGAAGGTTAGCTATAGCTGACAGTGTTGGATTCATAAGACCACTCTCTATGCGTTATTTAATGTCGCACATTCGAGATGGTTTACCTGATTCTGTGAAAAATAAAGTAGCGCTTTCAATTCACTGTCACAACGATTTCGGGTTGGCAACTGCAAACACTCTGGCTGCTGTGGAAGAAGGCGTGTCATACATACACACATGCATCGCGGGTTTTGGTGAACGCGCTGGAATAGCTCCGTTTGAAGAAGTTGTAACAGCGTTAGAGCTCCTCTACAATATTGATACAGGCGTTGATTTAGGAAAAATTTACAGGCTAGCGCAATCAGCTGAAAAAGCGTTTGCTTTACCTATTCAATTCCATAAGCCCATAATTGGCGAAAACATTTTCACGCATGAAGTAGAAGAAGATGTAGAGGAAATGATGGCTCACCCCTTAGTTTTCGAGCCCTTCCCACCTGAAATCGTGGGCAGAGAAACAACAATTTTCGTAGGAAGAAATAGTGAGCAAACGCTCATTCAGAAACTTTTGGAGAAAGCAGGAATAAGGGCTTCTCCAAGGCAAATGGACGAGCTTTTCAGGCGCATTAAGGGTCCGCAGGAAAGCTTAGATAAAGGCGAAGCCCAAATGATTTATTATCAAGTGAAAAAACTCATGAAGGAGCTGCTTAAGGGCTACACCATGGAAGAGTTCTGGCGTTTAGTCGAACAGGTAACAAGACAAAAACCCAAATTGCCCAAAGACAAACAGCAATCTCGGCAAACAGCTGATCAGTTGATAACTTAACAGAGTTTCAGTTGCTTTTTTATTTTTTCTATCTCTTCTTGGCTTGTTTTTCTTGGGTAATTGTAGATTGGCCCGCTTGGTTTTTCATTGTAAAAGGGTCGATTGCAATCCGGACAGCCGGAGGTAAGAAAGGGCGTTCCGTCTTCAATTATCTGTTTTAATCCATGGATTGCTATACCGAAATTTGATATTTTGCCCTCCTCATCAAAATGCATCTCCTCATACCTTACTAAACCATTAACCATTAAGAACCTCATAAGCTGCACTCGCCTGTATGATTCAAGCGGAGGCTGAGAATTATTTTCCAATCTTGTGCCCCGAATAGGCGTGAAAGCGAAAAGAGCTGGCAGAACACTCATGTCTTCGCATTTTTGAATTATTTGGGCTACTTCTTTTTCTGTCTCGCCTAACCCAACAATCAGGTGCGTGCTTACATTTCCCTCTCCAAAAACCGCTACTGCTTTATTTAACATGCTGAACTGGGTTTCCCAACCGTAAGCGCCGCCTGTGCCTTTGCCCTTAACTTTTTCGAATAAAGCTTCAGTTGCCGCATCTAATGCTACGCCTAATCTGTCAACACCTGCCTTTGCCAAAAGCTCAATATTGACAACATTAAGCGGTTGACAAGAAACTGAAACCGGAACCGTAGCTTGCTTCTTTATTTCCTTCACCAGTGATTGGAGATGCACAAAGACACTGGGGTAATTTAGGGCTTGGATGCAGACGCGCTTAATTTTTCCCTGCCGAACCACGATGTCGAGTGCTGTTAGGACGTTTGAGGTTGAAAAGGCTGGCCATGAAACCCTAGACAGTAGTTCTGTGCTACTTTTGCTTCCTTTGGCTTGGGGGCAGAAACCGCAGTTAGCCGTGCACCTGCCCTCTTTATAAGTCATCAGATATGCCGTTGTAGGCTCAGCATCTAACTTGCCTTTTAACAGTTCAAGAACTATAGCAGTGCCTGTTGAAACACGAGTTTGCTCTGGTAAGCCGCTTTGGTTTGGGCATGTTTTTTCTGGCAAAGACCACACCGAAATTAATGGTAGCATAATGAGAAAACGGTATATTAGTTTATAGACGTGTGCACAATTCGTTTTTTATAGTTTGTTAGCTAAGTTATCTTTGAGCAGGTTTGGGCTGGTACGCGTGTATACCATTGGTTTGGTGTCTTTGCGGGTTCCATGACCATTGT
>JBEKNP010000120.1:0-4951 GCA_049522695.1 Bathyarchaeia archaeon
CTATGGAGCACGCCAGCAACTCAATAGAGATACATAACATAAAAGAGTTAAGAGAATTTGCATCCTCCACGGCGCTGACGACCTATTGGTGAAAATAGATTATGATCTGCAATCTGTTCGTTTTTAGACACGCTGAGACTACTGACAACAGCGACCACATTTTTTCAGGCTGGCGTGACCCAGACTTAACTCCAAAAGGACTTTTACAGGCAAAAGAGGTTGCTCAACAGTTGGAACAAGAAAAAATTGACTACGCATTTACATCACATCTTTTGAGAGCCAAAAGAACCCTTGAAATTGTCCTAAAACCTCACCTCAATGTTCCAGTTTTCGTGGACGACCGCCTGATTGAACGTTGTTATGGTACGTTGCAGGGCAAAAGCAAGATCGAGATTGCTGCTGAAAAACCTGAGTGGTTTGCCAAAGTTCATCGAGGTTACGATTTTGCGCCTCCTGAAGGTGAAAGCCTGAAGATGGTTGAAAGCCGCACTTTGCCCTTTATTGTGCAGCTTGAAAAGTGGCTTCAACAGAATCCGGGCAATGTGGCTATCTCGTGTCATGGCAATTCAATGCGCCCTATTAGACGGGTCTTCGAACACTTAAGTCTCAAGCAGATGCTTCAGCTTGAGAATCCTCAGGACAAAGCAATGGAGTACGCTCTTCACATACACAGCGTCAATGTTAACGAAGCTGAAGAGGGCAAACCCGAAAAAGATTGGCGAAGCGTTGTAGTCCCATCTTCTGTAAAGTTAGCGACGGACCCACGAAACCCATTAATGCAATACTATTAAGTTCAAACAAAGATTCTGTCGCGTTTGCCGTACCTGCGTATCCACCTCATACTTGGCTTCTAAAAAAACAGGCGTAACTAAGTTCAAAAATGATACTTAGATAGAATGACCAACAAATTCAAACGTACTAAGATATTGATTATTGCTTTGTACTTTTGTTTTTTGATGAAAATGAGTCTAGTCTCTTTTTGAAAGATGCCGCGGATTGATTATCGGCAAGTACATAGACGAAGTCTCCCTTTTCGAGTTCAAAGTCTGCTGTCAAGTTATGAATTGTTTCATTATTTCTGTAAACTAACAAAATTGGGTCGCCTTTATCGATGTCTCCGTATTTTATGCCTTGAGAATTTATTTCGAATCCAACTACGTGTTTAGATTTGAGTCTCTCGGAAAAAACTAAGGCTGCGCTTTCATTCGAAACTGCTGAAGATGCAAGCATTTGTCCTATCATGTCATAGATGGGCGCCACATAATCTGCTCCGGCTGCCTTGGCGCTTTCTATTAGTTCTTTGTCGTTGATTATTGAAACTGCATGAATATTTTTGTTTAGTTTTTTTGCGGTTAAGATGGTAAGCATGTTGTCTCCGTCGTCATCAAAAGTGGCTATTAAATGGGACGCTTTTTCTACACCGGCTTTTTTCAGGGTTTCGTAGATATGTGTAGTTGGTCCGCCAACTCCTTCAACGCCTTCTTTTCTGAGCGTTTCGAGTTGGTCATTATCTTTTGCTATTACCACAAACTCTGAACCTATGGACTTTAAGCTTTCAACCACGTATTTGCCTAGGAATTTGTAGCCGACTACGATTACGTGATTCTTCATTCTGTTTATCCTCCTTGTTGAGAGAGTTTGGGTGAGTAGTTCTCTTTTCATTGCGACAGTAAACGTCGCTTGAAGAAGCGACGCTGCTGACCCTACGCTAACTATGATGCCTACTATTAGAAGTACCTTTTCAAGTACAGGCATTGTGACTATGTTAGGCGCATAGATTCCGATCGTCGTAATTGTTGAGACGGCGCCAAGAAGAGCTGACAAAGGGTCAAGGCCCTGATAGTGTATGAAAATCAGGGCGCCTAAGGCAAACATTGATGCCAATAATATAAGTTGAATCCAAATGGCTTTGATAATATAAAATGGTGAATATACCAAAAAATCCAGATAATCTCTAAGCTTTTTCACAGTATCCGTTTCGAGGGCGTGTTATTTAGTCCTTGCGCATCGGGCTCAGAGTGAGAAGTTGCAATCTGTTTCCAAAATGTTATTTTCACAAGAAGGTCGGCAAGATTTTTTTTGACGTTTCATCCAAGAACCTTTTTCTACCGCTGACGACATGAGGCAAAAGCCACCTGCTTCTGGCACTGTATGTGTCTTAACTCAACCGATCTTTACGATTTTAAAAAAGCTCAGTTTAGTAGAAGTAGCATGAGAAGTAAGTATAAAGTCTTCAACGTCAATCTGTTATATCGCTTAATAGGTAGGACATATGATGCCTAAAACAGTTACATTTCTACAATTAGAGGATCCTTATTTTACAATTACGCTCTCCAATAGTCTACTCAAAATAGACTTGAGGGGAAGTTTCAAGAATGACCTCGAAGAGGCACTTGAAAATAAACCTGTCCTCAAAGAAACAATCGGCAGGATGCTTAGCGTTTTTGTTCCTTTGCACATTCGCGTAAGCGATATAGATTCGGTGCATATGAATGAGACCGGAAAAATCAAGGTAAGCCTCTCTCATCGTCGGAATATTGTCATTCCGCTTGAACGCAAAGAAGATGCCGAGAAACTCGTGGAAAACTTAAATCAATTGATTTCAAGAGCTGAAACGGAGAAAATACAAGAAATTAAAGCGAGGCGGAAGGCTGAAAAGGAGAAAATCCAACAAAGTAACGTGAGAAGCAGAGCTAAAAGAAAACGGTATCGCAAGCGTCCCGACGCAGAGAGAAGGGTCTAAAAACGGTTATTTTGCGATGGATTCTTAGTTCTGTCGTGGGTGTGCTCTGGTTTTTGTCAAGATTGCTTTATCAATAGCGTGTTACTCAAACTTTTTTAATATCAAAATAGCTTACCCTTGTGGAGGGAGCATTTTTGTTTTTTGGACACAAAAATAAATCTCAAATGGAACTCAAAGTAGACTTAGGCGATTTGCAAAACGAAAAAGAAAACCTAACCAGCTTTCTGCAATTACACCTCAAAGTTCCCGTTTCCCAAGTTGAGGACAAGGTACTGGTGAATTCAGAAAAGGTTTCTGTAGTGGAACTGGAGCATGTAGTGAACAAGTTTGTTTACCACCGAGACCTAAACCTCACTCACTGGGTCTCAGTTGAAGGTACAACCGTGAAAATCAACAGGTTTAAGGTCACCGAGAAAAAGAAGAAACAAGAGAAAGAGCCGCCTCACCAAACCGCTGCACAAAGCTGGGGGCTTTAAAAAACAGCGTTAAATTCGCTACTTCTTTTCGGGTGCTGACAGCAAAACACGCCAGCGGCTCCAAAACATGGGCTAAACTCAAAAAAGACTTAACTTTTCAAGTTTAAGCATAGGGACTCAGCCCCTTTCGGGGGTAAGCCCGGTCCGGCTCACTTATTGCGAAGAAAGGTTCGCTTATTAGTAGAAGAGTGACCTTGCAAAATCTTGAAGGTCTGCCACAATCTTGCTTATGTGCTCGATGTTCTTTTGAATTTCTCGAATTTTTTTAGTGCTAATCCATCGAACTTTACAGAAGTGATGCTATGCTCGCAATGAAGAGAATCGTTGTTATTACGATCGTTGCCACAGCTAAAGTCAAGGTGGCTTTTCCGAGTTTGTATTTGCCCATTAACTCCTTGTTTCGGGTGATAATTACCAGAGGCACGAGGATAAATGGTAGCAGGAGTCCGTTTAGGTATTGGGTGAAGACCATAACTTGAATTTGATTTGGTATGAGCGCGAAAAATGCAGATATTACGAGCGCTATGACGAATACGAGCCGGAACCTTCTTGCCTTAATTCGGCTCTCAAGGCCCAAAAATCCGAAGGCAGAGTAAACGGTGCCTAAGCCCACAGTAACCACAGCTAATATTCCAGCGAAGGCAAAGGCAACTGCGAAAACTTCCACCCCCACTATACCAAATTTAATGCTGAAAGGGGCTGCAATATCCGCGAAACTAGATACCGATTTGCCCCCAATCAGTAGTGCAGCACTGGCCATTATGATAATGGTGAGGATTGTGCCCATGAGAATACTGACAAAAGAATCGACTCTTTCATCTCTCACGGATTTGTTTTCCTTGATTAGGTCTTCCACTCCTTTCTCGTGATGATGAGCCCATCCTTTTTCGTAAACTAATCCGCTGTGAAGGATGACGTAGGTGGGTGTAATCGAGGCCCCTACTATCGCCTCAGCGTAGTAGAAAGAGTTAGCCTTCAAGGAAGGAACCAACGAATTGTAAATTATAGTGCCAAAGTTTGCGTGAAGCGAGAAGAGAAAATACACGTAGGATAAGAAGATTGCAGTGACTAAGATTATCAAGATTTTCTCTAATTTGTCGTATGAGGTTAAGTAAACTAGAATAATATTTAGCAGAATCGATATGGCAATTGCTACTGGGTAGGCTATTTTGAACAAGAAGGACAATGCGAGGCTTAGACCCATTATTTCAGCAGTTAGCGTGGCGAGGTTCAGAAACATCGAAATTGTGAAGAGTGGAAAGGAATAGCGTGATCCAAACCTTTGATGTATGTTTTCCGCTAAAGTTTTTCCAGTGACTACGCCTAGTCTAGCACTAATCTCTTGTATCCCAATCAGCAAGACGCCTGAGTAGAAGGCTGCCCATAATACTGCCAAGCCAACCGCTGCACCCGCCGCTGTTGCAGCAACGATGCTTGCAGGATCAAATAATTCTACTGATACGAGAACTGCAGGGCCAAAAACGGAAATTATGGTTAAGACTCGCTTTAGGTTTATCTTTTTCATTTTTCCCTTTCGTCCTCATACGGTCAGTTGAGAAAGCTGACCTCATAACCTGAAATGTTTCAAGTTTAATTATTAAAACGTTACAATTCGGGACGAGCCCTTCAAACTTCTTTCTTTTCTTGTTATTAGACTTGGGATTGGTTTCTAACCTAACCTTGAGACAGATCATAGTCAAAGAGCTCGTGAGCGCAAACGACGGTTTAAACG
>JBEKNP010000121.1:0-3336 GCA_049522695.1 Bathyarchaeia archaeon
GTTTCAAGTTTTTTTAATATTTGGCTGTGAAAAGACATTTCTGAGGCTAAATTGTTGTCAAAAAGCTGGTCCAAGAAGAGCTTCTGTAGCCGAGAAGCAATTATTTAATTTGCCCGCGCGCTTTTTCCATGGAAGTCGCCTAAATAGGGGTTTAAAAACTGCAAAAAAAATTTTTGAACTATTTATATTTAGTTTCCTTATGTTCGTTTAGTTGGTACCTAAACGCACCGTTTTTACATGGATTTGAATGGGGAGAGGCTAAAAACTAAATAGTCGCGTGCACGAAAACTGCCTTTTTGGAGGGCTAGTATAGTAGAAATGTAATTTGATACCCCTACTATAAAGCTATAGAACTAAATATTTAGTTTTCCATCATTTTATCATGTGAGGATTTCCCTTGCCCAAGAGAGCTATAACAAAAAATCGAGGTCAACGCCAAGGTACTCGCCATCCAAAAAAATAACACACCCAACAAAAGAGCCCAAAGAAATAACTTTGTAAAACTATTTAGGAACTATTTAGGAACTATTTAGGAACTATTTAGTTTCCCACTCTCCTTGGTTGAGGTTCAATTCCCGTGGGTCCGTGCCTTCTCAAATCGCCAGTGTAGACGATGGGGCCTTCGGATGTTTGTATTATGAATCCGTAGGTTGCGGAAATTGAATGGTCTACGGCTATGGGCTCGATGGTTAGGTTGTCGAGTTTGATTTTGTTTCCTGTTCTAAACTTGTTGCATGGGTGTTCTCCGTAGCTTGTGGAGCAGGCTGTTTCTTCCATAGATTCCATGAATAGTTTGGTTCCGACGCCTAAGCAAACAGAGATGCTTGGATCCAGGAACTCGATGTGTGTTATGTGGTCAAAGTGGGCATGTGAAAGGAACACGGCGTTAACCTCAGGTTCAACGTAGGGGAGGTCGGTGGAGGCTAGCATTTTCTTTGGAATAAAGACCGCTTATCTTTGGCAAGAGATTGAATTCGAAATAATCGCCCAGACCATTAATGCCTCTGGGTTGAAGCCAGCTTGCAAAGAACTCCGAACCAAAAGTAAAAGACTGCCCAAAGTCAAGAAATATTTTGGTTCCTTTATCCTCCAAGTGAATCTTGTTGCCGCCGCCGTAAAAAATCAGTTTAACCATACTCAACCCCGCACTTCTTTCTCTGTGGTCTTGATATTAAACTTCATCGGATAGCATGATGGAGTGTTACAGTTTTTCAGGCGGCATCCAAACGGGTTTGCCGTCCACTATCTCCCGCTCAGAAGGCAACGGGCAGGGTAAGCCTAAGGCTTCAAACACTCCCTTCTCGGTTTCCCCAGCGATTACGCTGGTGTCTTTGATTAGGCCTTCGCTGTACTTGATTCTCATCCCTTTTGAAATGGCGCATCCTGCAAGCCACACGTTATGTTCTGCTGATCCAGTGCGAACAAACAGAAGAATGCCAAATGTTGAGGGTTTTGCACGGTAGAAGTCCACTTGGAAAAGCCCATTTGGGCATGGCAGAAATGCTTTGATGACGCTGTTTCCGGAGCAGTTGGGTTTAGCTTTTAGTTTTTTGAGTTTTTCGTTTATCTTTTGCCATTCTGGATCATTTTTTGTAACCGCAACAAAGTCTATGTCATGTACCTTGCTTTTTTGTCGTCTTATGCTTCCTGCAACCTCAAGTCTTTCACACAGAGGCTCGACTGCGGCTTTGACTTGAGCCGCAATTTTTTCAGCTTCTTTCAGGTCCAGTTCTGGGATTACGGTGACTTCGCTTTCAGGAAAAAGCGTTGATTGTTTTTTAATCATCTTATTCCCTTTAGGATTTTCATCAGTGATTTATAGTTTTTTCATCTTGGTTGTCTAAGGTTTATCAAAGGGGCTTTTGGATGGTTTCTTGGCACAGGTTTTTTCCCACAGCGCCTCAGTTAGTTTTTGCTCAAGGTCTCGCAGCTTTTTCTGTTGAGCTAAAAGGATAGACATGGCCATGGGGTCAAAGATTATAGGGTTGGTCGCGCAGCTTCCTGCTGACGCTAAATTTCTGCACTTATCCATAAGCTCGTTAAAGGCTTGTTATTCTTCCTCGCTTGGCAGGGCTTCTCTAAAGCCTTTCCATCTGTCGATTTCCCATTCCACAGCCATACGGTAGGAAAGTTTGTGACCTTCCACTTCGCAGTGATATTCAAAACCAATTTCAAGCAGTTTAATAGCATCATCTAAAGTGTCAGCAACCTTAACATCGAATTTGCCGTCATCCTGAGCCATAAAAACCATTTTCTCAATATTGATGTAGGTTTCCGTAGCGCGATGGTATGATTGAGGAGGGTCTGGATGCGTAGCCATAGTGCCCCTTTTGTGGGCGAATAGGCGCGTGCCCTTTATCAATCAGCGAGGAGAGAATGGAAAAAGTGAAGATGGATAAGAATGAAAAAGGGAAAAGACTAATTAACAGACTTCACATAGGCGCGCTAAAAGTGGCTCTTAAAGATTCTGATCTTGTCTTAACTATACCTTTTTAGCATAGAATATACAGAAAGTGACTCATCGGGCGAATCACCAAGAACCAAAGAAATTCTTTAGTGTTTTTCGGGTCATCTTCCGTAGAGGATGTTTCTTATGGCGTCTCTGTAGGCTTCGTCGACGCTGACGTAGGGGCTTTGTCCGCTGTCTACCCACTTCTTTATGCGGTTATAGTCGTCGGCTGGGATGCTGGCGCTTTTGTAGAACTCGCTTTTAGACCTGTTTCTAGGCATATTTTTCCCTCAGCTTGTAGTGCTCTGTGAGCATTCGGCCTGCTTCGCGGCATAGCTCGGCGGCTGTTTTGTATGGCGCGTCTGGTTTTGACACGGACTTTTCGATTTCCTCGTAGAGTGGTTTGGGCATGTGTATTCTCTTGAACTGGGTTGGCATCCGTTTTGCTCCTGTTTGTGCGTGGAATGGCGCATTCAATGCTATCCTGTATGTAGGATATGTATTTATATTTTACCGCGACGCGCGGGCTGCTTATAACGAGGGCGTACGGGCGTGTCTTTCTGAATGTAATTGTCCACCCGTTGCCCAATGCTCTTTGGCGCTTCATAAATGACGATCTCGACTGCTTCTTTGGGAACTCCTAAATCTTCAAAAACTTTAGTTATTCCTTCGACTGTTTTCTTCTTGTTCTCAGGGGTCATGCCCTCCCAAACAGAAAGCTGAACGATTGGCATTTCATTTTTACCTCAAATAACACTTTGCTATTTGTCATGTCAACTTTCCAACGTTACACTCGTAGAGGTCTGCTGGGAACGCTTTTACGCCTCTGTGAAAGCGTAAATTGTTAAACCAGTCTCTGTATTCGCCTATTTTGCCTTTGAGCCATC
>JBEKNP010000122.1:0-3150 GCA_049522695.1 Bathyarchaeia archaeon
CGGACAGATGGACATTAGTGTTGAAGCAAGCATCAAAGCTTTATCCCGCTTCAATCTAAAAGAAAACCCATTTCAGGTCTTTGAACTCTTTGAACAGGGTAGCAATAAGCAGAGCCTAAAGCGCGACGAGAGCCTTTTCAGAGATCGCAAGGAAATCGTTGAAAAAATATGCAACGGCATCGCCCTCAGTAAGAGTTATCGGGTTGTTCTACATGGCGATTTTGGCGTAGGCAAATCTTCGCTTCTAAACAAGATACTTTACATTATGTCTGAAAACAAATACTTCACAATAAAGTATAGAATTCCTATAGAGATAAAGGATGCTCGAAGTGTAGAGCGCGAATTGCTCAGAGCTTTTGGTCTCGCTATCAGTTCAGAAGCTTCGCGTAATTCAAGCATGCTTGGGACTTTAAAAAAACTTTTTGAAAGAAAATATTCAACGAGCAAGAGTCTCGAGGAAATTTCCTTCTTAGCTATTCTTTATGCTTCTGATCAAATTACGCTAACAAATGGAACTATAGAAACACAAGGGCTTTCCACAACAGTCGGAATCCCCATTTTAAAAGCTGAAGTAAGCACGGAAGAACAAGAGCAGATTCTAGTTGCCAGGACCGAAACTCTCTCACACACAGTTTTTGTCAATTTGCTAAGACGCGGATTCGCTCTTTTGCAAACATTAGGCTATCGAGGGGTAATCATCGGTCTAGATGAGGCAGATAAACTCGAAAACGTACAATTCGAGAAAACAATAATGACATTGCTTAAAGATGTCTTTTATACGAACGCAAACTTGGCTCATTTAATTATAGTTTTAAAACGGAGAAATGGACTGAAACCAGTTCATCCAGACATTTTTCACTACGAGCAAGTGCTCCCTCCGCGTCAAGAGGATGTACTTGCTTTCTTGTGCCAAATGTACGCCAATGCTTCCATTGATCCTAGCATTTCACTTTATAATTTTGTAGACAAGAATCTATTGTGCGAAATCTATGAACAAAAAGAAGGTCGCATAAGGTTCATTTTAGATGAACTTTCCAATTTGCTTTTATCTGTTTTGCCAAATCAAGAAATCAAGAAACTTGATTCTGCGGTATACAACAAAGTTAGCCTTGAGGACGCAGAGCAGATGTATCTCAAAACGCTCAGTCCAGGCGACTTAGACTATAAGATTATCATTTATGTTTTTCAGAACCACGAAACCTATGCTCGAGATGAAGAACTATGTAAAGCAACAGGCACAGAAAAAAGCGCTCTTGCAAGGCACTTGAAAATGCTACATGAAAGATCAATACTTGCGTCAAAGGACAGAGGGAAAACTAAGATTTACTTTATCGACCCTAGCCTAATTCATGCAGTAGAAAACATGTTCTAATCCAGCGTCATTACAAATAAGCCACTTGTCCACTTGTCCACCATCGTCCATTGTGGACAAAAATGGACAAATTCTAATTATCATTCTATCCATTAACTTCGTTGCTCAAGTCAAATGCGAAAAAATATTATAAAATGGACAAAATAAAGTTGTCATTGAGGTAAAACTGAAATGCGCGCACGTGTGTGTCTTCTCTCACTGACAGAAACTCTTAACAGAATTCATCATCAGATAATTCCACGGGAGCTATAATTGTATGACACTTGTTTGGCAATATGGTTCAAACATGGATGAGGAAAGAATCAATGATCCTGACCGTCTCAAAGGAACAGCTAAGTTCGTAGGATTGGCTGTCAAAAGAAGACACAAATTAGCTTTTACCCATACGAACCTGGATGGGGTGGGAACTGCTGACATTGTAGAAGCGGGCATATGTGACTATGTGATAGGTTGCCTTTATGAAATTCCTGATGAAATGCTAAAACAACTAGATAAGGTAGAAGGAGTAAACTCAGGAGCATATAAAAGAGTTAATGTTGATGTCAAAAGGCTTAATGAAAAGTTTTCAGTGGTTTCTGAATCACTAATTCCGATTTCCTACGTAGTTGTTAATAAGGAAAAGCGGGCTAAAACAGACGCCGAGTATTCCAACCATATACTTCAGGGGGTCATAACTCATAGAATGGGTAGATCGTACTTCGAAAGGATCAAGAAAATAATAATCAAGAATAATCCGAGTATTCAGAAAGAACTTCTTAGTTATTCCCCATGTTAGAACAAACGCCTTGTGAGTGTTCAAAGAAAATCAGAGATGAATGGAGCCATAGAAAAATAGAAAAATCAATGTTTCCGATGTTTCCGAGGTCGAGACAAAACCAGTGTTATGGCAACCGCGACGGCAATGAGGACGATAATTAACAGCAGGACACCGCTATTCAAACGGGATTGAGTGGGCGAAGGAGAACTCTGATTGCTTTGTGTCGGAACTGGGCTCGGGCTCGTCAGAGTGAATGGGTAACCTGGAAGCACGCCACCAAGAGGTGAGCCACCTCCACCTCCCGGCGTTGTAGTCGGCGTTGGAGTAGGTGAAGAGCCTGTGGTTAACTCGTATTGAGCGATTTCTGGTACATCTGTTTCGCTATTAAAGAATGCCGCATAGATGTAATTTCCATAGGCACAAATTGCGAAAGCGCCACCGTTGCAATCGTTTGGTGCGCTGGCGTAAGCAAGAGAGGTCATGCTTGCTTGGTCAATAACTGAAACGGAGATTAGAGGTTGGTCTGGCTCCATACCTAACACAAGATAGCCATGGCATTCACAATAGGCTAAGTCGTCGCCGTCTCCTTGCCCAGCTCCAATCGCTGATTCATTCCACGAACCTGTCAAAACGGCATTAGTGTTATATTGATACAGGATTGTACCGTATTCTCCCCATAGCGTAGCGTAGCAATCTCCAATCGAACTTACGTATTGAAAGTCATAGTTTATAGCGCTGCTGAAGTCAGTAGAGGAAGTAAGATAGAGGTTATTTGGATTAAAAGCATAAAGAGTCCCAGAGTAAGAGTATGCGTAAACAACTCCATCAGCGCAGGCTAATGTTCCCATGTAACTGTCAAAGGCAATTGAAGAAGTAACAAGCGTCATAGTTGACGAGGCTATTTTCTCCACATAATAGAGGTCACTTGGCTGAGTATAAATTATGATGTAGATGTAAGAGCCATCGGTTGCCATACCATCAAACCATGTATTACCATTTGGGTCCGAATAACTTCCAACAA
>JBEKNP010000123.1:0-2906 GCA_049522695.1 Bathyarchaeia archaeon
TTAGTTATAGTTGGATTGTTAATAATTACGTTGCTGCATCCGCCTATAGAAATACCGTTAGGATCTGTCCACCCGCCTGTAGGCTGTTTTTGATTTGCTGCATTACCGTTAATCTGCGGATTGTTTACTGTAATGCTTGCTGCTGTAACTTCTATACATGGAGCGTTAAGACTTTTAGCGGCTGTAAGTAATGCTGATGATTCAAAAGTTACTGTGACGCCAGCTACATTAACAACCCAAGGAGCATCTGCTGTATATGAGCCAGTTTGGACGTCACAGGTGTTTCCGCTGCTGCATAAACTTATCATGTGGTTAAATGCTTTACTGGATGACGTACTTGTGTAAATAACTGAGAGCTTGGAATTTAGTATTTGATAGTTTGAGCCTGAGATGCTTATGATGTAGGAATATGTTCCCGTTGGGGTGGGTGTTGGTGTTGGGGTGGGTGTTGGTGTTGGGGTGGGTGTTGGTGTTGGGGTGGGTGTTGGTGTTGGGGTGTGTGTTGGTTGTTGGTATCCGTGCGAACCTCTAGCTTGAACGGTGGTTGGCGAGAACGTTGATAGCATGCTAATGATGAAGAGCACGCTGATGAATAGAACTACTGGTTTTGCGAGTTTTCTGAGGTCTTTAGGGTGAAGCGTTTTCCCTAAGTTATGTCTTTTCATTTTCTCTCTCTCCTGAATTTTGAAACCTTCCTATCGCTCGAGCTATTTTATAGGTTTTTGAGAAATCCATTAACGGTAATTGTCAACTTAACAGGAATTTTGCAAAGTCAACTTGACAATGTTTGCAAAGTTAAGCATCCATTAGCTATGCACGTGTTTTTCTAATGCTTGTGCGCAAACAAAACTATTGAATACTATCCGCTAAGTGAATAAACGATAGAGTTGAAAGACTGCATTTTCGGGGCTGAAGTGAAATTTCGACTATCGGTTCTGGGCAAATTCGCAAGGATCTGCAGCGGAAAAAACTGATGATATAAGATATTAATTGAGGTGCCACCAAAGGCGAAATAGATGCTTCAAATCGAGAAAACTAGAATTAATAAAGTTACAGTCGTGAGGAGGGTGTGCCGAACATTAGCTTTTACAACAGCGAATTATCTGAAATCACTAATGAATCCGCTAGTTGAGCCTTTAGACTGCTTGTCTTCTGCTGCCACTTGAATGCAGGCTAAACTTGTTTTAATTGATTCTGGCAGGTGCCAAGGGTTAACTTTTGAAAGCTTAAACCGTATGTTTTCTTTTAAACGTTTTTTGTGATATTTCTTTCTAGCCAGTCGTGACTATGCCAGTGGTAACGCTTTAAAAGTGATTTGGGTTTGTTTTTTCGTTACTTGGTTGTATTGAGTCCGTTGCGATGATGGGTTTGAATGTGCTCCACCACTTGTCTATGAAGGCGGGATCAGAAGATTTTACGCTACTGTGTCAACGCTTCGCGAATACCCTGCAAAGCTGGTTCTTATCAAGAGCTAGACTTGCGGTCAAATTGACAATTTTGCTAAATCTACAATTTTTTTAAATTGCAACTGTAAATTACTAGTTTTCATAAAGAATATTTGTAATAGATCCAATTTTGTTTTTCAAAAAGTTTACCTAATAAATACATTCTGCATGTAAGAAAACAATAGACCTTAGTATCAATTAGGGTTTTAGCGCTAAAATTACTTAAGTTTTTAAGGCAATACAAGCAATATGTAAGGCGGAGCAAACCCCAAAATGGTCCATAACAACCGTCCTGTAACACTGATTGACTTTCCCCCAGATACCTATGACATAAAGTCAATTGACCGCAAACTAAGTTCAGTTTTTATAAAACCCGGTTGCACATTTTGCGATGTTGGTGGAAGCGGAGGAATTGACGCTATTCCATTCGCAGAAGCAGGTGCTCAAGGCGTAATTATAGACATTGACACCAAATCATTAAAGCGTGGACGCGATAAAACAAAACAAATCAAACTACACAAGATCAGCTTTATCTGCGCCTCTGCCACAGCCTTACCTTTTTCAACTGAAACTTTCGACCTTGTTACCTCATTCTCAGTGATCGATCATCTGCCCTCTAAAACTGACGCCCGCGAAGCCATAAAAGAGTTTTCAAGAGTCACCAAACACAATGGACATGTAGTAGTTACAATTCCGAACAAAATCTTCTTCTTAGGCACCATTATGATGGCTTCCAAAAAGTTTCTCCAACCTGACTCGTTCTTTGAACAGCGCTTTACCCCAAAAGAACTAATTTCCTACTTCTCTGAATTCGGTCTGAAAATAACAAATTATGATTCCAAAAATCCAGCTATAATTGGCCAAAGCATCATAGCACACAATATGCCTAAAATTGTGCGCAAGATACCTTCTCGTATGTTGACGCCGCTTTTCGGACTTGGAATAAAAATTCTCCACTTATCAGAAAACTTTAAGCTACATTTACTGGGTGCAAGATTCGGAGTCGCCAGTGTCAAAACTTAAGTCATAAGTGGGTCAGGTGCGATGATGGGTTTGAAGGTGCTCCACGATCTGTCTATGAAGGCGGAATCAGAGAACTTCGGCTAGCGCGCATGGTGTTCCCAAAATGGCTATAAATGAGTAAAATTCTCTTTCTGATCTTCGCGTAGCTTCAAGGCGATTGGGCTTCAAACGAAAATAAGGAACAGGCTAACAGAGCAAAATGCGAATAAATACGGTTTTTGACCATTTTCGGAACGGGTATACGCGTTGTTGCTTCCTGAGGCTTAAGGTGCCCACAGCGGGTTGGGGTCATATTGTGTGCTTAATGCACCTGATGATAGGTAAATGTAATAGTGCGTGTTTCCTATTCCTGTGCTGCCTATTTGAGTGGCACTTGGATACCGTGTCAAGTAGTCGCTGTAATAGTTTCCTTGTCCGTTATTGCTCCATGTGTTAGGG
>JBEKNP010000124.1:0-2862 GCA_049522695.1 Bathyarchaeia archaeon
AATTTTGTTTCTTAGGTGAGTGTGAAGTCGATACTTTTAAATATGGCAATCTAAATAGCATCGGGTATATTAGTATATGATATTGCGCGCGCGCTAATTAAGAGTTGTTTTTGGCTCGAGTCAAAAATTTTGTGCATTTAGATTTGTCTCCCTCCGATATTTGGGCACACTGGACACAGGAAAATTGGCAATTCTATGACTTTTTTTAATCAAGACAGAAAGTTATTAAAATAAAACCAGACATATTAGCGTTCGGTAATCAATATGGAAAATGATGACCAAATTCTGGAAGAGTTGAAGAAAATTAGAGAAGCCCTTGAAAAAGCTCCGCCGCCAACACCGCCCAAAGGATTATGGAATGAATTCAAAGACTTCCTGTCATCGTACAAAGTTCTGGGTTTAGCTGTTGCTTTTGTTTTAGGTTTGTATCTTGGCGCTGTTGTTAAAGCGGTTGTCGCAGACTTCATTATTCCTCTCTTAGGCTTAGCTATTCCCGGCATGTCAAACTTGGCTACATACGCAGTCACGGTTACGAAGCAGTCGTTTGGAATAGGTGACTTCTTGGTGGCGCTAATTACCTTCATCTTTGTGGCCCTTATCGTGTTCCTCATAGTGAAGGTAGCTAAGAGATGGAATATAGGGTAAACTAAAATCATCTCTTTTTTTCTTTTTCCGAAAAGGCCTGTCGGTTTAATGCTTTATGCCTAAGTATTTCTTCGCGATATGCATAAACTCAAAACTTCGCCGACTGACAATTCGCTTCAAATCATAAGTGACTGTGTCAAAAGTCCTTGGCAGATGGTCTAAAAGATTGGTAAAGCGAAAAACTTAAGTGTAGAGAGCTTGTTGTTTTGTTTTAGAACCAAAATACATGGATGTTGAACCAATTGGCTGTTGAAGGTTTTTTCGAAAACAAAAAGACACCAGTAGAAGCTAAAGTCGGCGACTTAACCCCACAATCTAAAGCGGTTAACGTTACGGCCAAAGTTGTATCTAAAACAGAAGTCAGAGAAATTCCAATGGGCAGAGACGGCTCGCCACATAAGGTGAGCGACGCGCTGGTCGGTGACGAAACGGGCGTTGTGTACCTGACACTTTGGGACGACAACATTGAAAAGATCAACGAAGCAGACACAGTTCGCGTAGAAAACGGGTATGTGACCCTTTTCAAAGGCAACATCCGCCTGAACATCGGCAAGTACGGCAAGCTAGAATTAGCAAAAGAACCTCTAAGCGTAGAGGTAAACACGGAAAACAACGTGTCAAGCAAAGCATATGAGCAGGAACGTAGACCATTCAGAGGCAGAGGCGGCGGAAGAGGCGGATACGGTGGAGGCGACAGAGGACGCGGAGGTTACGGTGGCGGCGGCGGATACGGCGGTAGAGACAGAGGCGACAACCGGGATCGTCGCGGTGGCGGCGGTTACAGACCGAGATACTAAGCTTTTCAATGTTAGAAAACAAATCTAACTCTTTTTTGACCTTTTTATCCTTTAGTTTTGTTGCTAGCGGCAGCTACATTTCTTCGCGAAATCTAACAATGAAATCTCAAAAGATTGTTCTGAAACTGAAGGGCGGAGCTTCTAACTGCTTTTAAGCGCTTACGGTCTTAAGGATTATTGGCTTGGATTTGAGCAAAGTATATAATAATAGTTCCACATCTCACGGTTTACTTTAGGGTGCAGCAGGCCAATGCAGATTCCAAAGCCGAAGTTTACGTGGAAAATGGCGTTTTTTCCTCTCTTAGGAATCATCGGCTTTTTTCTTTATATTTACCTCTTCAAGGTAGATGTTAGCGGCATATTCGCTACTGCAGAAAAGGCAGACCCTCTCATTTACTCAATAGCCATATTGTTCGGGTTGCTTCAAGTGCTGTTTTTTACCGTTTCTTGGCGAGTTTTGACTAATCATCTTTGTATCAAAATGAGTTTGATTCGAGCTTACCTGTATGTCTGGTATGGAATGTACGTTGACACAATCGTTCCCGCCCAGTCAATTAGTGGAGAAGTAACCCGAACATATCTGCTTACGAGAGATAACTGCGGTCCGTTCGGAAAAGTTGTAGCGTCACTTTACACTCACAGGTTCCTTGGCACTGCACTAAATGCTATTGCGTTAATAGCAGGTTTAGTTTTGCTTTCATTCGGCGGCAACGTTAACCCCCTTGTCTTTAATTTGATCATTTTGGTCGCAGTTGTAATCGTAGGCATCCTGTTCTTGATGGCGTTTTTGTCTTTCAAGCAGGATTGGACTTTAAAAGGGATAAATTGGGTGTCAGACTTTGCGCGGAAAATCAGCCGTGGAAGAATAAAACTTGAAAAATTAAAGGAGGAAGGCGTCGAAATTGCAGCGCATTTTCACGATTCAATTAAGGAGTTTCGCCATACCCCTAAAGCTGTCGCTTTTTCGTTGTCCTACTTGATTATTTCCTGGTTTTTTAGTCTCAGCATCCCATACCTTGTCTTCATATCGCTGAATCATCCAGTTTCAATAAGTATAATAATTGTGACTTCAGCCATATTTCTTGCAGTTAAGTCAATCCCTGTGGGTATACCTTTTGAAGTAGGTCTTCCAGAAGCAGTGATGACTACTCTCTACATTTCCATGGGTATCCCTGGAGCTTTGGCTGCAACAGCTACCATACTGACAAGAATAATAACGCTGTGGCTGTTTTTCATCATAGGCTTTGGAGCACAACAATGGCTTGAACTTAAACCTGCTTTATCGAATTCGGTGAATACTGAAAAAATTAAAATTGACCGTCCGCTTTAATAATTCCTAAGATTGTAAAATGGAAATTAAAATTGAAACAGCTTCCATTCGGTTGCTGGATAAATTCTCCGAAATCGAAAATCAATGCTT
>JBEKNP010000125.1:0-2784 GCA_049522695.1 Bathyarchaeia archaeon
CGGTTTCCTTTTGGTGAGAGGCTTTGTAGTTATGCTGGGTTGGTGCCTTCTACGCATGCTTCTGGAAAAACGGTTTGGCATGGAGGCATCACTAAGGAGGGAAGCAGGTGGCTGCGTTGGGTTATGGTTGAGGCAGCTCAGGTGCATGTTCACAAGTATGATACTTCGATTACCCGAGCGTATAATCGGATTGCGGAGAAGAGAGGCAAGAGGATTGCGGTTGTTGCGGTTGCCAGGAGGCTTCTGATGTGCAGCTATAGTGTGTTGAAGAATAGGAAGCCGTATTACGATCAGGCCTAAGCTCTTCCTCGTTGTAGCGCTGTCTCTTTGGTGTGGACGTTAGCGCGATTGAGGAGGGTCTGGATGCGGAGCCATAGTGCCCCTTTGTGGGCGAATAGGCGCGTGCCCTTTATCAATCAGCGAGGAAAGAATGAAAGAAAGTCACGGTGAAGAATGAAAAAGAGGAAGATGGATAAGAATGAAAAAGGGAAAGACTAATAAACAGACTTCACATAGGCGCGCCCTCACAAGCAAGGACTCTGTTTTTTCACAACAAAGCCGGTTTACGAAGAAAGAAAGCGTGGCTTAAAGTCTAAAATATTAAGCAACTCGCTACTTCTTTTCATTTAGTCTAACTTACCGCGCAATAGGGCTACTTCAGGCTTTTCTAGCAAAGTTTTTTATATTTATTGAAACAAACTGAGCGAGTTAAGGCACGTATCAATAGCGTGCTCTACCGAAGAAACATTAAGGGATAAACATGAAAGTCAAAGTTTGGAAGCTTTTAGGTTTAATGCTCATTGCGATTTTTGCTTTGTCAGCAGCCAACGCAAGTGCAACACCTACTATGTCAAGTATGGCTGGTACGTATGTCGAACAAACTTCGAGCGGAACAGGATTTACTATAATTCTTTATGCAAATGGCACGGGACTATTTAGTACATATTCTGGCACATGGACTATAATCAACTCAACCACTTTCGAAGGCACATATAGTGTAGTAGGCGTACCTCTAAACAATTATTTTACAATCACAAATAATGGTTTCACCGCAGTTCTAACAGGAAACGTGTACGTTAAAACTACGTCTGCGTCATCAAGCCCAACTGCATCTGCTTCCGCTAGCCCGACAACTTCTGCAACTTCTACTCCGAAAGTACCTGAGTTCAGCAGTGCAGCGCTTATTTTAGTTGCGGCTGCAGCAGTGGCTGTGACCCTTTGCACGATTGAATTGGCAGCAAAAAAGCGACACGCCAAGAGACCTTAGCTAAACATCTTCTTTTCTTTTTTGTTTATCTGTTTGTCTGTCTTGTGTGTATAAGGAGAGAGAGTGGAGAGAAGTGAGTAAGAGTTAGTGAGAATCAGAGGGGAAAAAGATTAAAATTTATCCACAAAAAATACTGGTTTACAAATTTAGTTTAAACTTGCTCTAATACACATGCAGGGTGTGTTCATACTTGCAGGATGCGCGCGAGCTATTTCGATAAAGATTTGCTGAGTACATCTTAACCCTTGAGTGTACTTGGTAATAGCCCCAACCGTTTAATGTAAACTTCACGTATGCCGTGGGATAAGGTCTATTTGCTTTAATTTAATCAGATTAGACAAAGTCTTTAGAAATTGCTGTTTCTCCAGCAGGTGCAACAACAGTGAAATTGCCGATGTATTCTGTTGATATTAAAACATTACCTGCGGAGGGGCCAGAATAGTAGGTTACAGTAACGTTGTAGGTATGTTCATTTATTAAAACAACAGAATAATCTCCGATGGCACTGTTACCACCGATTATTCCAGTTATTGGAGGGTAATTCTTGGAAAAATCGAAAGAGGTGCTGGAACCTGTTTGAACATCAGTAAATTGAATCTCAATCAAACTTGATGGCCATGGTTCAGATAGAGGAATACTATCTACTTCGCCTGATACTGTTATTCCAGCACTTAGAGAATAAACAAAAACAACAAAAGAAGCGTTCTGTTCCTGCCCATTACCAAACGCTGTTACTGTAAGTGTATAGTTACCTGTTGGAGTAGAATTCGGTACATTCATTGTTAGAAGACTCGTAAAGTTTGACCTGCCAGTTGCAGGCTCAAAACCGCATCTTATACCACTTGAACCGACGTTACTGTTTAAAGTTACATTTTCAGGTTTTCCTATTGAAGTTACGTTAACTTGAGCTTGTACGTTGCTGCCTTGTATCACGCTTGATTGATTTAATGCAATGTTTACGTAGATTACTGTACTTGATGGCTTAACGGCTGATGACTGACGATATAACACAATCAATGTGGCAATTGAAGAGATAACAATCACTATTATAATTATGGAAGCAATCAAAATTTTTCTTCGCTTTATTGAAGTTTGAGCCAACTCTTTATCGAATTGGTTTAAGCCTTTTTCAACTTCGTTTTCAGACATACTTAGCTGTTTAAACCCTATTCAGAATTTAAGACTTTTTAACATAGCCTAATGGTATTTGCCCACATAGCCAAATTTGTAACCCTTGAATGTACTCGGTAATAGCCCTAACCGTTTAATGTATATGGAAACTTTACTAAATTCTAATACGCTATATGTTGGTCTAAGAAGGGGTCTGTTTTGTTTCATTGTTCGTTACAGCACCGTTAGTCCTGTCCGAAATGAGAGTTATTACAAAAATAAGAACGCGCGCTGGTTTGTCCCGAAAATGGTTAAAAATGGTTATAAGTCTGATTTCGCTAATTAGAGCCTGAAATGGACTTTTTTGACCAACGCATACTATCGGCACTTAAAAACGGCGAACCCAA
>JBEKNP010000126.1:0-2749 GCA_049522695.1 Bathyarchaeia archaeon
TAACATCCAGAGTTGAAGGATTAGAACCTCAGATAAGAGATTTTCTAGCCTTCACAGCAATTAGCACTCCGGCATTCTATCAAAACGCTGGCGGAGTAAACCTGACCATGTACGATTCGACTAAGTCAGGTCTTCCAAAACTCGTCGCTCAAGAGCTGCAAAAAGCCATTCCCGAAGGCATCGGCACCACAAACACAATAAAAACTAACTACGGAAATTTTAAAGTAGGGTACCAATATGCCTTCCTTACAGAAGATGCAGACAAACCTCTATCCCCTAAAACTGAAGATCTACTTGCTCACCAGCTCTCGCGGTTCATGCCTGCCTGCACAGAAACCTCAATTTCAATGTTCAGTTCAAAAGACAAACCAGTTACAATCGAGGATGCGCCATGCCGGCTAAGCGACATTCCAACAGTTATACCAGAAGAAACCTCAATTCTCCGATCCATACCGAGTATTGACCCGTTTGACGCATTCAATTTTATAATTATGAATCACTATAAGGCACCAATAATTAGCGATCTATCAACTTCGCTAACTGAAGTTGCAGACAATATTGAAAAACTAGCTGATGATTACGCGTTAGACCCCATACAGCTAACCCAGTATGGCTTCTTGAATGCTAATTATAATGCAAGGCCAACTTCTGTTTTACGTAATTCGCTTTCTTTTGCCAGGGCGCAAAATGTTGATATAGTGACTCCTGAGTTTACAAAGAAAGTTTTTGATGATTTCTTCAAGTGGAACTTTGGATATATCTATGAAATATGGGAAGACCTATTAGCAAAGCCTCTAGTTGGCAAAAAGACGTTAGCTTCATTGCGCGTCAAATATCGAGATATAATTAGAATAATTCGAAAATACAGCTCCTCTCATCTTCCAGGTGTTAATCGCGAGGATATTATTAGAGAAGCAAAGACTGATCCGCTTGAAACCCAACAATTGCTGGATGAATGTAATACAGCCGGGATAGTTTTTCAACCAGTGCAAGGATTCTATAGGCTAACAAGAGACGATGCTTGACAAGGAATGCTCCATGTCGCGCGCGTTGGATGATTTATTTTTGTAAAATTGTTTTTACTGGCGGCGCGCTACGAAATGAAGGCTGTATTGTTCGCCGAAGATGAAATTATGCAAGTTATGTCATACGAAATATGCGGTAAAGTTTTCATTGTAGTTTGGCTACCAGTTCATTCTTTGAAAGATGTCTTAAGGATATACCTTTTTCTATCGCTCTTCTAACGTAGTCAAAAAGAATGAGAACATCGCTCAATGAAGGTTTCTTTCCTCCGCCATGAACGATGGCACTTCTCAGACCGTATAACTCAAGCATTTTCTTTGAAATCTCAGCTCTCTCCACCTCGTTTTCTGCAATTAGAGCAGAAAGTCGCCTCGAAAGGTTACACTGAATTTTCTCATTTCTGGTGATTAAGAGTGCCTCGGCAGCTATCATCAAGTGAATAACTGCTTCCTCTAAAGTTCTCTTACTCGCACGAACAGCATAGTAATAATAGGTTAACGATAATCCGAGAGGACTTTCCATTATTTCCTGTTTGTTGGGTAACAGTAAAAGAAAACGCTCTTTGGCTTCGAGAATTGGCTTACTCAGAGGACCATCTCTGTACTCGCCCAACACATTAATTCTTCCAAAGCTTGAAAAGCCTGCCCTCTTTGTACCTAATGAAGCGATTTCGTCTAAATCTGTCCCGATCCCCATTGTTTCAGTTACTGCCTGTCCCGACTCTAAACAATATATTAGGAGAAAGAAATCTAAATAATCCCTTGCGATGGGAAATGGGTTCGCTTCAACTGGTGTGTCCACGCCAACGTATGCAAGAGCAGCCATTGGATTTTCTCTGCCGTTACCCCAAACCTGTTCAAAAATTAGAGTTTCAGATATCTTCAACCGCCCTATAGTTGATGGCAATAGATAGCCCTCAATAAGGAATTCAATTTGGTGCAGCATCGTAGTCAAATAATGCAATAGCCAGTGCATATTTAATGATATTCTTGGTGAAAAAATGCCTAAAGCTCAAAAGATAATTAGAAATGTAGAAAAAAATGGAACTTAAACTTAAGCGATTTTGATTAGCCACTGCAGCATGTTTTGGCTTGTTGGTGTAGGTGCGGTTAGAGTTTGCTGTTGGCCGTTGACGGTCAAGGTCATTTGGAAATTGGCTAAAGTGATGACGTAATAATAGTCTCCGGTGGGCTCGCCGAGTATGTTCTGTAGACAGGATGCGCTCACTGTCGCCCCAGTGATCCAGTAGCTTTGACCCTGAATAAAGGCTTGACCGTTAGGTGCACTAGTGGTAGTGATCGTGACCGGTGAGGCGTTAGCCACAGTCATAACAACATTTCCAGAAGTATCCCATAACTGAATTGTCTCTTGGCAGCTAAAAGTATAAGCTGTAACTCCCGGTTCAGCAACATTCATGTACAAGTTGTTTTGGATTGTTGAAACTGTGTTGAAGTCGGCGCCTGTTCCGCTTTGAGACCCTAATAGACTTTCCAAGTTAATAACTCGAGCCGTCTGTGTTCGTGATATAGAGGTTTTGCCAAACGCTAGCAACCGTAGGCCCAGGTCCACTACTGCCTATTGGTGTTGGTGTCGATGTGGTTTTAGCTGAAGCAAAAAAGAACTGGTAAACTCCAATGCCACCGATGATTAAGATGACTACTAACGCGATTATGGCTATTTTTACGCCTTTGCCGATTCCTTTGTTTTTTGTTTTTGTCAATTTGTT
>JBEKNP010000127.1:0-2512 GCA_049522695.1 Bathyarchaeia archaeon
ATGGATTACTATCATCATACCACTGCCATAAGTATGATCCAGTTCCCCCAGTTACCGTAGACGACAATGTAGCTGACTGCCCGCTGTCTATAGTTACAGAAGAAAGATCAACAGATATCGAAAGTGCAGAATCCACTGTAATCGTCTCAGTATTGGAAGAAACTACGTTACTTGCAGAGTCAGTCACTGTAACAGAAAGAGCGAAAACGTCTTCGGTTGTAGCATTGTAAACATAACTTGAACCAGTTTGAGTTGAGTCAAGTGCGTCGTTGAGGAACCATTGATATGTGTAAGGACCTGTACCGCCAGAAACAGTCGCAGTAAACGACGCAGACTGACCAACATCCACAGTCGCCGAAGAAGGCACACTCACAGTCAAAGGACCACCGTCTGCCTTAACGAAGACAGCAAACATGGAAACGAAAAGTAAAACCAAAAACGATGCGATAAGCAAACTGGTTAATAATTTTTTTCGCACACTTTTTACCTCTTAAGACTAATAATGTGTATTAAGTCACAGATGTTAGATCTAATAAGCGATGTGAACTGTAAATTCATATTATAGCTCCACATTTCAGCGCATAGAAAACAAACCGAAAAACGAAGTAAAAGGCAAAACAAAAAACAAAGGAAAAAAGGAGTGGAAACAGCGGTAAAAAAAGTCAAGAAAAATGAGCATAAAAAAATAGTTTCCTACGACAGAAGAAATGGAAAATTCTGATAGAGAACGCAAGCAAAGAAAAACGATGGTTTTCTAAACTTACTATTGCTCGGTTGACGAGGACTTTTGTTCTTTGGTTGCTTTTTCATAATTAGCTGTTCTCTCGCAAGCATTGCGCAATTGCTTAATTGTCTTTGGTGGACAGCTTTTCTGCAGTTGTTTAACTTTAATTTGTTGTTCCTTTTTAAATTTTTCTGATTCACTCAAGTTCTTCTCTTCAATGAAGATGCTCTCTTATGAATCAGAATAAAGCTTGGATTTATTTTTTTCCCCATGAATGGAGTTGTTAAAAGATTCCCGAAAGATGCAAACTGAAATCATAACGAATACCTTGTCAAACCCTAAAATTTAAGAAAAAAAGGTTGTGCGGGTGAATTCGAGGCAGAAGGAGCAGCTTTGTCTTGAAAGGCATAGGGCTAGAGGTCTGAAACGAGTAACTACGCATGCGTTGCTCTGCATGATCGCCATCCTGCTCACTGGCGTGGTAGCGGTGAGGCTAGGCAGGCCGGAAAAAGCGAGATCAATCACCATGCTCGCAAGGTAAGGGTAAACAGACGTTAACACAAAGAAATCGAATTAGCAACAAGCTGGCGCGCGGAACCCCAAACTCGCTTTGGACATGCTAGCAAAGGAAAAGGCGACACAAAAATAAACAGTGGATTAAGCAGTAGTCTTAGCCGTAAAAGACTTTCTGTCTCCCTGAAGTACATCCATTAGCCCTAATAGGAAATTGCTGCTTGAATAGATCTTGAGATAACAAGTTTTTTAAGGAAGTTCTGTATTAATACTTACGATATAATAATTGAGGCGATAAAATGTTAAGTAAAGATTGCGACGGATGCTCCAAACAACTCCACGAGTGCAAGAGCCGTTACTGTTTAGTTACAATTGGCGAAAAAGTATACTGCCCAGACGGAACAGCACACTTAGTAGACAGCTAAGACCTAGGCGGTCTTTATCAATTTCCTGATGCTTCTTTCTTGTGTTGTGGATCCTAACGTATTTAGTAAATTTTAGTTGTTATTAAAAAAACCACATCGGCGCTATGTTGGAAATAATCGCTATCTTTAGTCGCGCGCTTGCTTTTGTGCACACGGATGAATAGGGTAAACCATTGGAATCCCGAACTCGCTCTGAACCAACTGCAGCGGCCTTCGAATAATAGCTTAATGTTTTTGCAGCGATGTTTGTTTGGCAAGTTTAATTGAAATTGGAGGTTAAGCATGTTTGCAAGAAAGTTGCAATTTAAGGGGATTAGGTTGAATTGTAAGTGGCCAGTTTGGGTTTGAATTTGGTAAAGCTTGGAGATTTAGGCTTTTTTTAGGTTGAGATTGTGCAAGAGCTATGTTGGAGAGTTACATGTGCAACTTGTGCGCGCGCTGGTTTGTCCCTAAATTAATTAATGCAGTTGGGGCTCGTATTCTCTAAGCACGTCCAAGCTCAGGAGGTGAGTCCTAGCGGGACAAGATGAACACGAGACCCTAGAAACCCTCTTCAAAAACATAGACTTAAGCTTTGCCAAAACGGCGCTGCACAATTGTTTCCATGCCGATGGTCCCGGCAGACCGCCCAGGAACCCAATGGGACTTTTCAGAACCTTCATCGTCATGAAAATGAGAGGCGTTCGCAGCCTAAGAGAAATGACCAGACTCCTCGACGCAGACCCAAGGCTTAGACGACTGTGCCTCATCAAACCAGCCGAAAAAGGCTACCCACGAAGCGTCCTCAGCAGATTCATTCGGAAAGTCGGAGAAACCCGCCTCATCAACATAATAGATGAGAAAGTTGTTA
>JBEKNP010000128.1:0-9551 GCA_049522695.1 Bathyarchaeia archaeon
TTCATTTTTCTTTCTCTTCCTGAATGTTGGATTCCTATTGTCGCACGACATAATATATAACTTTTTGAAAAATTCATTAACGTTAATTGTCAATTTTAACGCAGCTTTTGCAAAGTCAACTTAACAAAGCTTGTGAAGTTTAGTTAGGTTGCGCGCGTGGCTTTTCCTAAATTAATGGCAACGCGTTTTTTAGTTCTATTTGTGCTTGATGGCGCAGATTAAACTTAGCTTCTAACGAAAAATAATTCATAAGACTAAGACACAAAAAATGAATTTTAACCTTTAAGATGAATTTAGGAACACGCTGCGCGCTAATCAGAGCAATGTCTTCAAAGCGCCAAAAGAGATTGTTTCTGAAATCTCTTCCACGAATCTTATGTGCTCTGAATTATCAGATGCGAGAGAACCTTTCAATATTATGGGTTTGAAGTCGAAATCTTCAGCTCCTCTATAGGTGGATAAGACGCAAAACTCTGCACAAAAACCTGACACAATAACGGTGTCAACCCCAAATTCCTTTAGTTTTTCCGCGAGTCCTGTCTTGGTGAAAGAGCTACTATATGTCTTCACTATGTGTATGTCTTGAGGCTCAAGCTTCACATTCTGAGGCACATCAAAACCTGTGTTACCTGGCACAAGGCCCTGTTCCTCATTCTTGTGCTGTACGACGACAATTGGAAAATTCTTTTTTCTGAAAAGGTCTATTGCCACATTTATGTACTCAATAGCAGACTTCAGGGAATCTGAGCAACCCTGATTGAGGTTAAAGAACTTGTTCTGTACGTCTGTAACGAGTAAGGCTGGTTTCACTTTTATTCTCCTTCTATGGCAAACATACGAAATCTCTTGAAACTTGTGAATAATTCGCCTAAATAAATACGTTGTCAACAAGAATTAGAACCTATCCAAAGTCCTATGCAAAGTGTCGTTGTTGCGTGTGGTGATTAAAATTTAATAAAAAAAAAATAACGTTATTTAATTCTAAGGTAGGTAAGATAGATCACTAAGGTACATTGTAGTTAGGTATGGTATGAGGAGTAAAAAATATAGTAAAACTTACCCCTCGTAAAATAAATTAAAAATAATACGATTAGGGGCAAAAAATATAAGAAAAGTTACCCCTCGCAAGAAAATTATAGTCAAAAACAAGTATATGCCTATTTAACTAATTTAAATCGAGGAATTAGTTTAAAGTAACAGTTAACAGAGGTGAAAAAACATGTCAGCTGAAAAACCTAAAAAAGAATCCAAAAAAGAAGAGCTTAAAGGAGACGTTAAAAAGGTCGAAGAAGATGTTAAAAAAGATTTTACAAAGGTCGGAAACAAACTTAAACGTAAGCCTAAAGCCGAAAAGAAATAGTTAACTTCAGAGAATAACAAATATAACAAAACACCTTCCTTTTTGTTTAAATTAGCAACACCACAGACTACAACTCGCCTTAACATATCTTTCTTATTTTTAATTCGAACAGGTTAAGACTAAATTTTAGTCTCACAAAAAAAAGAAAAAATAACGCGTTGTAGCTGGAAAATCTTTTTAGTTGAAATTAACAAATAATGAGGGGAGGGTTTGCGGTTGGTTTTCAAGAGACATCGTGTTTTCAAAGGACCTGAAGACGAAAACGCCAAGATATGGCGATATATAGATTTCACAAAATACGTTTCATTATTAGATACGAAATCGTTGTATTTTGCCAGAGTTGACCGATTGGATGACAAGTTTGAAGGCTCAGTTCCTAATTCCTTCTACCCTTCGACGTCTCCTGAGACGATTGAACTGATGAAAGAATATTTTCCAGATAGCTACCAAAGTTACATAAAAGAATCAGGAAATGAACTAAAACAAAACAAGAAAGCTTCAACAATAAATATGGCACGGAGAAGATGGACTTTCGTTAATTGTTGGCACATGAACGAAGTCGAATCAGCCGCAATGTGGAAATTGTATTTGAAGAGCAATGAAGGTGTAGCCGTTCAAACAACATACAAATTTTTATGCGAATCTTTTTGCAAAAGTGAATACGATGAGTGGATAGGCTTAGTAAAATATATTGACTATAGCAAGGACAAAATGCCATCTGATAACTCAAATTATCGCTTTGTTTACAAGAGGAAAAGTTATGATTATGAGAAAGAACTGAGGGCAGTGATACGAAAGTACCCAATTTCTGAGAAGGATTTAAAGAGTGGTAGCATTAGTCTTGAAAAACTTGCAGAAGTTGGCGTTTATCCAGAAGGTCAGCAAATACCTGTTGACTTAGAAACTTTGGTTCAGAGGGTGTACGTTTCTCCTTACGCTGAGGAATGGTTTGCTAGTTTGGTGCTTTCAATCACAGAAAAATATAAACTTGAAAAGAATGTTACAAAATCTTCATTATCCGACGACCCAGTCTACTGAAGCACTTGCAACCGTTTTCCATGTGGCTGAGTCTTGTTTCGTCATTTGTGAATTTCGTGGGGCATAAAAATTTAAATCCAACCAACCAAGAAAAAATTAATAAAAATTACAAAAAGGTTGCAGGTGTTTACTCAGTTCGGCATATGCATATCACATTAGGTTAAGGTATACTATATTTAGTATCGGAATCGAGTAAACACATTAAAAACTACAAAAAATAAGAAAATAATCAGAAATTGCATCCTCACAAGAAATTCATTGTTGAAAAAACTCGGGAATAAGTTAGTTATTGTAATCAGACAGCCAGTTTGGTTTTGAGGATAATTGTTGACTGACTATCTAATTGGGACAGGAGCGGGCGCTAATTCACTTTGACGGTAAATCTATTTACGCTGCGGGTTTCGCGTTCGCCTCATCAATCGCCTTTTTTATTTTAAGCCTGAATTTTAAGGACCGTTTCCATTGGGTCTTGTATTCAGGAGAAAGCCACTTAAGTGCTAAATCGTCAGCTTCTTGTTCTTGAGCGTCTGCTTGTTCATAGGTTAAGCCCTCTATGGCAGGGTGTAAATGTCTCAATTTCTGATGGGCTAATTCATGCGCGATTGTAAATGTCTTTTCTTTTTCAGGTTTCTTTCTCAGCGCTTCAGAGAGAAAAATGAAGCCTTGTCGCTTCAATCCTTTAAATATTAATGAGAAGGCAACGCGCTCTTCACTTGAAGATACAAAAAGCACTTTTACAGATGCCCAGTCAACAATATTCTTGGGTAAATTCGCCATCGCTTTAGCAACGATACATCTGAATTCCTCATCTAATTCATTCATACCACCAAACGCATAGTCAACTTCTCCAGGCGTGTACCTGTCTTTCACTTTCTCAACATCCATTAATTTCTTATTACTTCTCTTGCCCCAAAACTGAAATACTTTATTCAAACTTGCGATTTTTTGATTTTTAGATTGTAATCTTAGAGCGAGCCGATTCTCTATATCCTTTAGCGATTTCTTCCAACATACTTTCCAAAATACTCTTATCAACAATTGTTATAGGAAGACCTTTCGCTGCCTCTCCGTAATTTTTTGGAGAACACAGAACTGGAAGAATTCTTAGTTTTCCATCCTTGCTGATATTTTCAAAATATCGTCGGGTTTCGATAAGTTCATGAATTTTCTTTTCGTCTGGAGCCCCGATATCGCAGTCTACTAGTAGCAATCTCTCATTTTCTTCATAAGCAATTATGTCAGAGCATCCAATGGGGATTCCACTTTCATTTCTAAGTACATCATATGATACCAGGTTATTTTTCTTAGAAACTTTGATTTTTGCTCCCAAATAGATTGTATGAAATCCAGCTAATGAAAGAAGCCATGCGACAGCATTTTCAAATCTCTTCTCTGGGTCTTTTCCGCCACATTTTTCTGGCTCGAGTAACATTTCCTTAAACTCCGCAAGAGGGCAAAACGCATCCAATGCCTTAAAGAACGGTTCAACTACATTTTGAAGTGGGACTTTCCTCCAAGTTGCATCCAGTGTCAAAGCTGAGTCTCGATGAATTAACTCAAAATCCAAATGGTCAAAAGGCAGTAGGTCAGGCGGTTGGATGGGTTCTTTTACAACATACATTTGCTCCTTTGATGTCTCGTCTCTTACGTCTATTAGGATGCTTCCTCTCCAAATGGGGTAGTAGCTACCATAGTTATCCGTCCTACTTTGAATGACATTCAATTGTAAATTTCTCAAGCCAGAAATCTTGGAGATTTCGACATCAAAAGTTGACTTGTTGAAAATGATGCCACTGACTTGAGCTATGTCTGAGATAACTAGTTCAAAATCTTTGTTATGGCTAACATCTTCTAATCGAAGTGTATTCCTGATTAGGTCTTCCGCACTCGCGTAGCCTAGTTGTTTTGTTAATATGGCTTGATTTTGGGCTACAGCCCATAATCCCTCTCTTTCGGGGTTCGAGTTTGAATTTGTTGCGGTTAACGCGTACTTCAAAGAACCCTCTACTCTTCTGTGTCTGGACATTACTTTTAGTTTTAAAGGGTCAAATTGCTTTGTTCTAATCCTTAGTCTTCCGAAACCAACTCCTCCGCTCGAAACCAAAACATTTCCGTGACCAATTTCTCCTTGGCAAAATCCCTCAAATACGGAATAGTCAAAAGGAACCGCGACGAGAAAGAGCAAAATCTGATTATTTCTTATTTTGGGAAGTTTGTCATGAAGGCATTTCACTTTATCGACAGTTTTCTCGCTGGCAATAATAGATGTAACTAGGTTTTCCCATTCTCCATTAGCTGGAGACCTTACGGCGATTGTCCTCATATCGATGCTTTTGAGGAACGGGCGAAAAGCCTCTAACACGGAATATAGTTCGTCTGGAGCTTCCTTTAATGTCAATTTCTTTCCAACAAAGATAGACAGCTAGAAGCTAAAAGTTTTTCTCAAATACAATATTACACGATACCTTGTCTACTCGGCGTGCTTAGCTTCTACAATTTAAGAACTGAAACTCAAGTGATAAGTGTGCCATTCTCTACATTCCAAACCTAAAAAGAGCACGCGAGTTGGTTGGATTAAAATTTAAGCTTCCCCCCCGTGTGTGTTAATTCTCACGGCTAAAAAAACACACGATAACACACCTAATTAGCACGGTTAATTACACTAACACACTAAGGTTAACACTCACGGTTAAAAATTATGGCTAAACATACAACGATATTCCAAAAAAGAATATTTAACCTCTAAATTATTTTGCTGTATAATATGAAACTAAGAACAGATCGTTCAAAAAAAATAATCCTTTTAATTATCTTGAGTAACTAAAGCCTTAATCTCTATTGACCAATCAGAACACTTACAGCACATACCAGAACATAAACCAGAATTTAAAGCATCAATACAAGAAAGTTTCATTTTTTATTTTACCTCTTACTCTGGGGAAAACTTATTAGATATTTTAGATTGCCTTTCCAAATACGCTAAATATTGTTCTTTAGTCATGTCCTTTCTAAACCTTTTTTAATCTCTTTCTCTTCATTCATCGGATAAGGACACTTAATATTTTTATCAGTAAAACAATAATAACCTAATTTTGAGAATGAATATTCACAATTAAAACAAGATTTATCTTTAATCATTTTGTTTTTCTCCATTTCCAAATCAGAAATAAACCTAAACAGCAAACACTAATTATTCCAATCCATATTGAAATAATAATAGTAGTAATAAGAACAAACAAAAAAATAAAAACAATTAAAGGAATAATAACATTTAACTTCATTAATTAACCTCATTAACAACTAAACCTTTTAGCATTTTACCGTTAACTACAATAACTCTATGAGAATTACATTTAGGACATTTTAACTCTCTACGAAAAGGCTTACCAAAATGAAATGCATATCCACAAATACACCTATAGATTTTTTTAGGCATCAGTCAAAACATCAACCCTTTTTTATCTCTATAACTTTAGCTTTACCAAAATAATCTCTAATTCTTTTATTGACTCTGCCATAAAGATTGTAACTTAATGTAGTATCAATTATTTCATGAGATAACAAGAAATCATTTATCATACTTTGTGTGAGTTTTAATTCAATTCCATTTTCAACAATAAAAGCATCAGCTAACTCATTCACTTTAGCATTTAACTTTTTAGGATTATTCCATTTAGAATCAGAAAATACATTCATAGTCATTCTATCACCTTCTTATTTTTTTGATGAGCAATAATTATATAAAAATCACATTCTTTAAATCTTAAATTAGTTAAATTAGAAATAATTTTTATTAATTCAACAGTTTTATTTTGTTTTTCTTCTTTAGTTTTACAGTCACTAAGCATCATACTGAAATAGATTTTATAAATGTCAATAGAACTTTTATCCATATTAGTCATACCAGTGTTTCTTTTTATGACCTCTACTGATTATAGGTTCATCTTTTACCGTTTCCATATTTGCATTTTTACCGCATTTATGTTTCTCAATTTTCCCAGTTGAATCTATAACAAAATAACATTTAGTCATATCTTTGTTAGGATGTTCTTTCCAATATTTAGAAACATAATCAGTTAACATTCTGTCTAATCCATCATCATCTAACCGATAATGTGGATTATTAACAGAACTATAATCTACATTAATTTCCTCAGTAATTTTATTATTATCTTCTAATTTACTATTCAGAGTACCTTCGATATTAACCGATTCTTCTAATTTGGCTAATTTCTGTTTTAAGTTTTTTATTTCTTTTATTTTCTGTTCTTTATTCACTATTTAATTACCTCACTAATAACAGCTTTTAGCTCTTTACTGCGTTTTTCTTGAAGCTGATTCCATTCTTCAATTGATTCGTTAACAGATTCGTTAACAGCTTCAGTCATTCTATTACCTCATTTTTTCCTATATTTAGAAGGTGTATATTTTTTAGAATCCTTTTTCAATTCTCTATTTTTATAAGTTCTAATTATTTTCAATAGCTCAGTTCTACGAATACCCATCTTTTCAGCTTTAAGCTCTTTTTGGATTCTATTAGAACTATATTTTCTATCAACGTAGTCTTTAATCAATTCAACTTTTATTGCTCTTTTATTAGCAGATTTATAAGCTCTACGTGCTTTTCTTGCAGGTGCAGTATTACCAATACGTGCTCTTCTTTCCCATCTTGCACGAGCAGATAATTTCTTAATTTTAGTTTTAGGTACCCATTCATCTATTGTAATATTTTTAAAACCTAACCTAATTGCATTTTCAATTAAACTTTCTTGCTGTTTAGGTGAATTAGTCCATCTAATAGGAGAATATGCCTCAATAGCAGTATGTAATTTAGCATAATCTTTATTCATACTTTTAATATCTACTTTATTTTCAAATCTACGGAAAAATACATCAAATTCTCTGCTCATAATAACATTATCCCCAACAAATTTTTCCGTTGTTCCCTAACTGTATTTTTATGTTATTTTTATTTAATACAGTGTCATAACAAGCTTTTTCCATTTTTTCAAGTGGAATACTTAAATAATAAGTAACTAAAGTTAAAGAATCAATTAATTTCTGTGGTTCTCTCCCTATTTTATCAGAGATACGGATTGTAGCTTTTTTATTTCTAATTGTATAATAAACAAAAAGTGAATCTAAATAATCAGATACTTCAAGCAATATTTTAGTATAAACATTAAAACTAATTTCATTAAAACACATAATTCTATAGCTACCTTCTAAATCTGAGAAGAAATAAAAATTGCTTAAACTGTGACCGTTAACATCTTTATATTTTCTTTGAATTACTCTTAACTTCTCTCTAAATTCAATAAGCTCACGCTCACGCTCAATGGCATCTTTATCCTTGCACTTATCATAATCTAATAATATAATATGATTACCGTTAGATAATTTAGAAGTAAAACCTTCACAAGTCTGTATTTTTGCAAGACTCAGAGCAAGACTAAAACCACGTTTTTTTATGTTAACACTTAACCCATTGGGTAAATTATTATTTATCACTATAACTTTATTAAAAAATTGTTTTGGATTATTACACATTACAGTCATTATTTATTTAACCTCTGTATTCGCTTGATTGTTGTTCCTTTTGGAAATTTATTTATTCCATCATTATAAGATTCAATTGATTCAGCAACATACCAACAAGGACAATCATGTCCAAAAATAAAACAAGCTTTAGCATTCTTATTTTTCTTAAAAGTTGAATTATCCCCTAACATATCTCCTAAAGGGAATTGTTCAACAAGATACCCATAAGGACAATATTTTAAAACCTTACAAGGAGATTTAAGACTTATCATTCATGAAAATTTTGAATATTCCACGTTCTATCTCTACCACGTACAACTAAGGCAACTAAAATCTTAACTGAGGGCGTTGAGGTTTATCCCAATCTGTTGATGATTTGTTTTGTTCTTCCTTTTGGTTTTTCCTTATCTGTTTGCACTTCTGACGAACAAAATGTAGCCAAAGAGAACCGTAATGAAGGCAACGATTAAAGTTAAGATTGCAGCGTCAGTAACTCCTATACTTGCGTACAGACCGAAAAATAGGGCAACACATACGACAAGAACCACTAAGAAATATACTACTTCAAATTGGCTCCAATCCAATATCATTCACCTTTTTCCTTTTAGGCTATTTCTACGTTAGGCAGATTTAAAATTTATCATCAATGAAAACTTGGCTAAAATACTGCGAGTGACAAAACATTATTTTTTCTAATCTATCCAGCAGCAATCAGACTTTTTTATTTTGGTTTCTTGAAGTTCAACTGTTTGGTCTTTAACTACTATGGCGTTTACTTTGCCGAAAAACTCTATAAAGCCAATCACTTTATTTTTGGTCATACTTATCCTCTATCAGTTCTATTTCTTTGCCTCATGGAGATTTAATTCTTGCTAACATGTAGATATATATAAAAAAAATAAGTCAGCATTTTTTGTGTTAGCAAATGATTTTTCTTCTTTTTTGTTCCCATAACCTCTCTAAATTAGGTTTTTCCATGTTGGGCTATTTCTACGCTTTTCAGATTAGAAATATTGTAATAAATATTACTATACACGATACATTTATATTTTGAGCCTCGTTTTGAAAACATGGAATCGTAAGATTTGCCAGCCAGAGGCGAAATGTTTCACGAATTTACTCAAGAAAATTGAGCGAGGTCTTACTGCTCTTGCCATAGCTCCTTTGTCGGGGCTTGAGAAGAAAGAGCGAGCTAGACGACTTGAAGAGCGATTGAAGCGTTTGGAACAAAAACATAGTCACAACTGATTGAAAACAGCCCGTTGATTGAAGAGTGCCCGGTTTCTTTGGAGTGCAGTTTAGTTCAAGCGATTCCTTTAGGGAATGATACGTTGTATCTTGGTGAAATAAAGTGCTGGACCGCAGATTGGAACTGGCTGGAAAACATGGAAGAATTACAAGCCTTAAGCGTAATTCGTGAATTTTTGTGCATTAAATTTTAATCTTTTTCTCTGGTGCTCACTGACACACTAACACGCCTAACACGTCCTACGCGCGCTGGCTTGTCCCTTTATTGGTGTAAAGTGGTTGTAAGTCTTATTTTCTGGTTTGGGGGCAGATTTGAGGAGAACAAGACCTCTTCCTCTCTTTGCACCAACCGCCCTTCTCAAAC
>JBEKNP010000129.1:0-4806 GCA_049522695.1 Bathyarchaeia archaeon
AACTCTTATTCTAATTGCAATTGCCGTTATCGCTGGTGTGGTTGTTTACATGTTTACAAGCGGAACATTGGCAACTATGACAGCTGGAGGAACAGCAGGACAAGAAAAAGTTACAGTGCAAGGTGCAAGCATTTCAAAAAGTGGAAACACAGTAGTATATCTTGAGCAGACAGGTGGTCCAGCTGCCTCATTAAGCAGCATAATTTTTAAAAACTCGGCGGGAACAACTCTTGGTGTTGCATCAATAGTTTTTGCAAGCATTAGTCCAGCCCCAGCTGCTGGTACTCCCTCTACTACTATAGCAATTGGAATATTGTACACTGTAACCGTAACTCCCTCATCGACAATAGCAACAGCTCTTAGCGTAGGTAGTTCATACTCACTTACTATTACAACATCAGCAGGCGGCAGTTTCGTTTCATCATCAGTAAACGCACAAACTTAACAGTTTGGGCTTTGTTTTTTGCCCACAAAAAACATTTTTTTGATTACGAGAATATTTTGGTAAGTCATTAATTGTTGATTTTTATTTCTTTAACTATTTTAATTTCACTTATGTCATTGAAGAAAGCAAGCGTTAACCAAAAAAGAACGGCCTTGATAAATGAAAGAACAAAGCAAGAAATACCTACAAACAAAATTTTCCTAAATGTTTTAAGCTATTAGAAACTTGGCTAAATAGGGAAATTCCTTATTTACTTTGTAGGGTTAGAAATGTTAAAGCAATATATTTTTAGAAACTGACTTTCTAAAGGTGGCAACGATAAAGGCTGTTTTGGGTAAAATGGAAACTTGGAGAATTAACTAACATGTACCGAAAAGAACAGCAGTCTTAAAGGTCCAAGTTTCCCTGATAAATTAAGGTCTTTTCCTTTCTTATCAATAGAAACAATTCTAAATTAGAAAAGTCTTTAGGGTTTCCAAAATAGGTAGAGAGTATTAAGATTGTGCCAAAATGTACTTTATAGAAAGTGCAGAGCAAGGTCCTTCTATGTATCAGTTTTATTAAAACAAAGAACAATTCTGTCTAAAAAAGGCACTAATCTTAACAAAAAGCGATACCTAACTATTAGCTCACCGACGCTTGAGTAGAAGATTTTGAAATCTCGAAATAAAAGCTAAACAGCTATCAATTGTTTTATTTGTCTATCGAGCGCTTGATAGGAAATTTAACGTTCTAAAAAAACCTACTTTATTAATGCACTGCATGAATGGAATGTAAGAAAGCGGTAGACTACCTAGGAAAGACCCAAAGATGCCTCTGAAAACAGGGAAGAAATTTCGAGTTTCAATTCCTAATCTTAACATTAAATCTTCCGCAGCTTGGCCAATCCAAAAATTAGTTGGTGAGGTGCCCACAAATGGGTAAGCGCAAGCATAGTTTTCGGTTCTTTGGACGGCGTGGTCTTAGTCCAATATTCGCCACAATGATATTGGCCGCAATTGTAATTGTTTTTGGTTCAGTTGCTTATTATTATTCAAGTAATCTTACTAACACTGTAACAAACAATTATGTTCAGACAGCGTCAAATAGTCAGCAGGCTGTTGCTGAAAGAATAGGGTTTGAATATGTGCAGCACACTTCTTCAGCATTAACCGTTTACATAATTAATTGTGGAAACGCGAATAACATACAAATCAACTCAGTATTCATCTATGACTCAAGCAATAACATCCAAGGAGTTTACTCTGGTTCTCCCAGTCCAATTTCATATTTGTACACTATAGGCGGGAACACTTTAATCAACGGTAACGGTCAAAGTCTCAACATTGGGCAAGAAGCATATTTTACCGTCACCCTATCGGGGGCCTCTCTAAACACCGGTTCTCCGTACACACTTCAGCTTGTAACTAAGAGCGGGAGCAATTTCGACTATGATTTCACCGCATAATTTTCGAAGAAACAGAAAAGGCATCGGCACAATCTTCGGAATGGTATTCTTCATACTCATAGTCATGCTTGTTTTCTCAAGCCTTGTAATAGTTCTTAACCAAAACACCGGTTTAGAACAGACAACAAATCAGGCAAAACAGCTGGATTTGGATCGATACACAGAACTCGAAACCGTGTCAATCAATAACCCTGAAACAGCCGTATTAAACAATGTAGTCTATCTAAGTTGCACTGTTTCGGACAACGGCACGCTTCCAGTTCAATTAGACCGATTATGGATTAGAGATGTAAGCACCGGCACGGTCGGCAACATAGCTTTAACTCCATCAGTCGATCTTCAACCTGGAAGCAACTCTTATTTTTTCAAATCCCTTGCCGTTTCTGGTTCATCGTATTCTGACCAGTTTATCGTTTGGTTTATAACGGCCAGAGGAAACACTATTTCAGATTATCCAAATATTAATCAATTTAATGGTATATCACTAACAGGAACTTTCCCGGGAGTAGCTAGTATAAACTCTACTTACCAAACTAGCTCTACCCCAATGACGTTGTCTCTTACAACAACTCAGGCAAATCAACTAATTTATGTGGTGGTATCATACGACGATGGGAATACGTTGTACACTCCTACATCAACTCCTACCACAACTCCTCCCATGGTTTGGACTTTGAGAGATACATCACTGACCACAGCCACCTCCCCCTACTCTGGTGATAGCATTTTGAAAGCCTTCTATGCTATTGATCCTTCAGTTGGTCTGGTAACAATTAGCATCCACTCGACTGCTGATGAACTAAGTGATTATTATTGTTCGGCATTAGCATTTGCAATCAGTAATGTCAACACTACTTCCCCCTTTGATGGCCCACCCCTAGGTCAAGCCCCACAAACTTCTATAGGTGAATCTACTACCATGCAAGATACAATCACTACTCATTACTCAAATGATTTTATAATAGGCGCCCTGGGAATCGACAATCTTAACCCTATAATAACACCGGGCGCAGGTTTCGCTCAAGTTATGCCCGTACAGAGTTCCTACGGTGCCTCAGGCGAAGATAACGCTATGCCCAGATCCGTATGGAGCGAATGGGCAATAATGAAGACGCCAGTAAAAAATTTATCGGTGAATTGCACTTTTGCCTCTACGGAAAATTGGGCTACAATTTTGGATGCTGTTAGATTGGTAGTGGTACCTCCTCCTACTCCTTTGACTCTTTCCCCTACTAGTGGTCCAATCGGTCAGGTCGTTACGGTTTCTGGAACAGGTTTTGCACCCAACTCCCGGCTTAATGCTCTGTTTGATAGCTCAATAGTTCCATTCAGCTTCACCACCGACGCCTCAGGCAATATCCCGTCCGGCGCCACCTTCACTGTTCCACAAGGTTTTACAGCAGGCATTCACACAGTCACCATTCTCGACAGCAAGTTCAATTATGCTAATGCCACTTTCACAGTCGTACCCTCAATAACAATAACCAGCCCAGTTAGCGCAACGGGCGTCGCCGGCTCATCTGTCACTGTCTCAGGCTCCGGGTTTGGAGCTAATTCAGCATTAACTGCAACATTTGGCGGCGTCGGGGTAACGCTAAGCGGTACGACAAGCACCAATTTCACCGGCTCATTTGCCGCTGCGACTTTCACTGTTCCATCACAGACAGCAGGTAGCAAAACTATAACATTCACTGATTCTGCAACTCCGACCCAAAACACTGCATCCACTGCTTTTACACTTAATCCGACAGTCTCCATAAGCTCAGCTAGCGGCATTGTTGGAACAACAATCACATTGTCTGGATCCAATTTTGCCACTAGTTCAAGCATAACCGTGAAGTACGACGGAACAACATTGACGACGAGCCCTGCAACAGTAAAAACTTCCGGTTCAGGCGCCATTCCTTCAGGTGTAACATTTACTGTTCCAGCTTCAACAGCTGGTAATCATACAGTTACAGTTACTGATGCAAGCTCGAACATAGGCTCTGCCACTTTCACAGTGACCCCAACAATTACCCTGAGCCCAACAAACGGTAACGTTGGCACGCCTATCCTTGTTTCAGGAACAGGATTTGCATTCTCCTCAACAATAACAATAACCTATGATGGAACTGTACAAACTTATCCGACTTCTAATAGCGTCGGCTCATTTAGTGCATCGTTTGCTGCTCCAGTTTCAGTTTCAGGCGCTCACACCGTCCAGGCCTCGGACGGCACCAACAACGGCAGCGCTGCTTTCACCATAACGCAGATTATTGCTCTGAGCCCATCCTCAGGAATAGTTAGCTCAACCGTAGCTGTTTCCGGTTCAGGCTTCAAGGCCAATTCCACAGTAACAATAACACTCGGCGGCTCAACAATTGCAACAATACCTACTCCAGTTACAACGAGTACCACCGGCTCATTTAGCGCTTCATTCATAGTTCCAGCAGGTTCTGTAACAGGCTCCATAGCAGGCGCCAAGACAATTCAAGGAAATGACGGCACCAATTCTGCAAATGCCACTTTCACAGTTATTCCATCTATTACACTTAATCCTACAAGCGGAATCACAGGCACTGTGGTCACGGTTTCAGGTGCTGGTTACGCCGCCAACAGCAGAATGACGATTAAATATGGCTCGTCAACGATGACGACTTCGCCAACAACGGTTACTACTACTGCTTATGGTACGTTTAGCTGCACTTTTGCCGTCCCCGCTTCAGTGGCTGGTCTTAACACGGTTACTGGAACTGATTCAAGTTCAAATACTGCTGCCGCAACATTCACTGTTATCCCAAATATCACTCTGAGTCCGACTACTGGTAATGTGGGTTCTTCGGTTACGGTTACTGCTACGGGTATGCTTGGTTCGCATTCGGTGACGGCTACTTTGGGTGGTACAGCGGTGACGTTGAGTACTTCAACTACG
>JBEKNP010000130.1:0-5262 GCA_049522695.1 Bathyarchaeia archaeon
TTGATTATGTTATTGGTTATGGTGTTGGCGCTTGCGCCATGATTGCCATCTCCGTTGCCTTCGACTGCGATGCCGTAACGGGCGTTGCCGCCACCATTGCCTGTAGTTCCAGTTAAGTCGTGAATGTTACAGCCTGTAACGGTTGCGCCTACGCCGTAAAGGCTTACAGCTATGTTGCTTGTGGCACCGGTAAAAGTAACATCTGAAATAATTGTTTTGTATCCAGCATCAGTAATACCATTCCACCCGCCTTCAAGCGAACCGCCAATAATCTGGGTGTTTTGGGTGTCAGTTAGTGTGGAACTGTACCAAATATCAATTCCTTGTGAGCGAACATTAGTTATAGTTGGATTGTTAATAATTACGTTGCTGCATCCGCCTATAGAAATACCGTTAGGATCTGTCCACCCGCCTGTAGGCTGTTTTTGATTTGCTGCATTACCGTTAATCTGCGGATTAACAGGAGCATTCAAACTGTTCTGAGCTGTTAATATAGCGTTTGCATCAAAAGTTACTGTGACGCCAGCTACATTAATAACCCACGGAGCATCAACTGAATAAGCGCCGCTTTCAACGTAAACGGTGTTTCCAGATGCAAGCACGCCATTTAAAGAATTAAATGCAATGCTAGAGCTTGTGCTTGAAAAAATTACGGTGTTAACGGAATTTAGTATTTGATAGTTTGAGCTTGAGATGCTTATGATGTAGGAATATGTTCCCGTTGGGGTAGGCGTTGCAGTAGGCGTCGGCGAAGTTTGCTGTATGACTCCGCTAGAATATAAAGTTACGTTTGTTTCAACTATACCAGCTGAAAATCCTGTTAGTAGCAGTCCAATGCATGTTACTAGAACTGCTAGCTTGTAGATTTTGGCGTTCATGTTCTGACTCTCAAGTTGAATCCGCGACCGGGCATTTTATTTATTGTATATTGATACTTACTTGGTTGTATGGTAAGTCTTGTATAGCAAGTCTTAATAAACATTATTAATTGATAAACAATAGTGTGTACTTGAACAACGCTGATACATAACCAGCAATTCACGGCAAAAACACAAAAACACGTATGCCTCTTTTTCCATTTCATATTTTTTGCATGCTGCTAGCTTTGCGGCCGTGGATTAAGAATCAAAAGCTTATGGTTCCCAAAACGCAAATGTTCACTCACGATTTTGGATAGCCTTAAGTGTTATATCGAACCTTTGATTTGGTTGTTTCGTTGGAGACGGCGAACACCCCACCCCTTTCCGCGCGCGTGAAAGAAAACCACTTAAACACACCTTAAGAAGTAAAAAGCCAAATCTTCGAACTATTACGCTACATGGAAAAACAAGGCGCGGCGCGCGTGGTTGTTCCTAAATTAATGGCAAGGCGGTTTTTAGTTCTATTTGTGCTTGATGGCGCAGATTAAACTCAGCTTCTGACGAAAAATAATTCATTATTATTTGGTAAATCGAATTTCTTATGGCATTCTTCTATTTTATGTTGGATTTCTTCTATTGCAGGATTTGCGCGCGCTGTCGCAAAACGCTTAGTTGACGCCCATGAGTTCTTCTTTCTCCCTGACAAACTCAGTTGCAAGAGTAAATAACCCTTGTGAAAGTAACTTTTAGAGGTAAGTTCTATTGAAAGCCTCAGAAACAGCAAACAATTAGGTATTAGATCTTCATAGGATAGAAATAGCCAAAAATGTTTTAGCCAAATCAATACAAAACAGCAATTGTAAAAGGGAATTCAGAAACTCAACTTAGATAGATTGAGGGAAGCGCGCGCATAAAATTTTCATGAGATGATATAACTTCAGGAAAGCATATTGAGATAATTCAGAAACAGATAAAACCTTTGATTTCCGCGCGCTAACATAGCAGCAACAAAACATAAAAAACATAACAGCAAAAAGTGTACTGCTTATTGAACAAAACATCTAACAATTGGACTTTATTAGGAGCAAAAAGCTTATAAGCAAATTTATTGCCTCTCTCATGAGTGACTATAACAAATGAAGTTACCAACCAGTATGGCAATTCATCAAATCTTGCAGTTCTCCCCCTTCAGAAAGAAATCTTTGAGAATAAACAAAACAGTTATTAGATCAAGAAAGGAAAAAGAAGAAGTTTGAAAACAATGAACAAATCAAAAATAATATTCATAATATTCACAATCTTATTTATCACCCTGACACTTACTACAATAGTGAGATACGCCAACGCGGTCGATCCAATTTCTACAACCACGACGACTGCGCTTTCTTCGTCTACAATTACATTTGGTGGTTCTGTCACGGATACGGCGACTGTTACGCCTGCGGGTACAGGCCTGGTAATTTTCCAAGCCTCAACTAACAATGAATTTGACTAGTGGTTCTGCTACTTCTGCCCCCTATACTCCGGCATCTAGTGGCATCATCTACCTTAGGGCTGTTTATGGTGGAGATTCAAGATACGCTGGTTCTATTAGTGGCAACACATCTGAGCCTTTGACGGTGAATAAGGCTGCTACAACCACGACGACTGCGCTTTCTTCGTCTACAATTACATTTGGTGGTTCTGTCACGGATACGGCGACTGTTACGCCTGCATTTGGTGGTTCTGTCACGGATACGGCGACTGTTACGCCTGGGGGCACTGGCGTGGTATTTTTCCAAGTCTCAATTGACAATGGGACTACTTTTGTGAATTTTAGCAGTGAGAATTTGACTATTGGTTCTGCTACTTCTGCTCAGTATACTCCGACATCTGCCCGAACGTTCTACTTTAGGGCTGTTTATCGTGGAGATTCACGATACGCTGGTTCTATTAGTGGCAACACATCTGAGCCTTTGGTTACTCATTTGTCTACCGCCATCAGTGTAACGGTTAGTCCGGCTGCAGCATCTATTGACGCGGGAGCTTCTAAGAGCTACACGGCTACTGCTACTGACCAGTATGGCAACAGTTGGAATGTTACTTCATCTACGTCTTGGAGTATAAGCTCAGGCGCAGGCGGCTCATGGTCGGGCAACGCCTACATTTCAGCAAATGCGGGAAACTGGACGGTTACGGCCAATTATTCAGGAGTACATGGCACGGCTCACCTAATTGTTAACCCAGCTCTAATTGCTCCTTCGCCTTCGCCTTCGCCTGGCACGGTGGATCAAAGCCAGACTTCTAGCTTGACTATTTCTGCTGTGACGACGGGCACTTCGCCCTATACGTACCAGTGGTATAGTGAGGTCCCCAGCGGCTCCTCTTACTCGCTCATTAGCGGCGCGACTTCCGCATAACACCGTCAGGAGCCTGGTTGTTTAAGGTTCAGGTGACCGATAGTACTGGAGCATCAGTGAACTCTACATCTGCATCGGTAATTGTTGACTCTGCTTTGGTTGCTCCAACGGTTTCTGCTTCTTTGGGTTCAGTTGATCAGGGCCAGACTTCTAGCTTGACTATTTCTGCTGTGACGACGGGCACTTCGCCCTATACGTACCAGTGGTATAGTGAGGTCCCCAGCGGCTCCTCTTACTCGCTCATTAGCGGCGCGGTCTTTTGAGATTCAGGTGACCGACACTACAGGAGCGTCTATTAACTCTACTGCCGCATCCGTGACTGTTAGCGCGCTCAACAATGTAACTTTCACCGAAAGCGGACTACCATCTGGAACTTCCTGGAGTGTAACGTTTAATGGTACAACGCTGTCCACAACAGCAACTAACATAACATTTACCGACGTGACCTTGGGAAACTACTCATGGAATGCATCAATGCTAATATTAGGAGGCACTGGAACCAGATATGTTGCTTCAACTTCATCCGGAACAATGGATGTCCCTGCTCAGGCATCCCAAACCATAACATACACAACTCAGTATCAAGTGACTTTCGCTGTTACTCCTTCTGGAAGCGGTTCGACTAGCCCAGCCGGTTCTAATGTTTGGGAGAACGCAGGTACACTTTCAATAACGGCTACTTCTGGCGCTGGTTATTCATTCTCCTCATGGTCATCCGACACTGGATCAATAACGTTCGTTAACGCAAATTCTGCTTCTACAACGGCAACAATCAGCGGAACAGGCACAATAACAGCCCAAGCCACTTTGCCATCACCCACCTCCACTCCAACTCCAACTGCGTCGCCCAAGCCTTCTCCCACGCCAACACCTAAACCTACCACTACTCCTACTCCAACAGCAACGCAATCACCTACCCCAACTTCGAGCCCTACAGCTTCACCTAAGCACACTCAATCAAGTTTAGCTCAAGATGTAATCTATGTAATAGTGGCTGCCGTTGTCATCGTAGCAATCGTTGCGGTTGTGCTTGTATTAAGAAAAAGAATGAAAGACAAAAGTTGAAAGAAACACCAGCGACTTATCAAAGGATAAATCAAACTCTGCTAAACAGGGGCGTGCCGCGCGTTGCGCTTGTGCGCGCGCCAATATTTTCTTACTTCAGGAGAGTTTTTGAACTGCTTAACGGTGTCCATTACTGAAAAGTGTTAGAAATTAGCTTAAGAATAGCATGTAATTATAATTAGAAAAAGATTAAGGGACTTATAGGCCAACTACCGTTTGAGACCTGATTAGTGAAGAGTCTCTTTTATTCGCCAAGTATTTGAGAAATGAACGAAAAGACTGGAATCCAAGAATCCCAAGCTCAGAGTAGAAGTAGAAGGGAAAAAAGAGGAAAGAACTTACTATCAACAGACAATATTGGGACAAGGCAACGCGCTTCCCTCAAAGATGAGAAGTTATAGTATGGGTTTCAGAATTGGTTGGAGATTACAAAAAAAACGAGTGACCGAGGAAGGCTTCATAGCGCAATTAGCACTTAGCGGCTGTGGTTGTAGGTTGTGTCGTCAGAGGCGGATTTGAAAGAGGTCGCTTTTAATCCTTCAGAAATTTCAACTGAGCCTTTGATTTAGCGAGTATGGTTGTTCCGAAAATGGTCAAAAATCGTAATAATTCAGTTCTTGGCATTAACAATTATTCCTATTCTCCATTTGAAATCCACGCCCTCAAAACCGACCCAACCTCTGAACGTTGAATTAAAACCATTTCTCACCAATTAAGGAACACGCATGATGGTATGAGAAGTGTTAAACGTGGTGGGCGCTCATGCCATTTTATGAGCGCCTTAGTTTGTGGGTTGGATGTGCATAAGGACTCGATTTATGCGACTATTTTGAATTATGAAGGAAAAGTAATCAATCAGATGAGGATGGACAATGAGAAGGTACTGTCGTATTTGGCACATTACAAAGTGAATAAAGTTGCTATGGAGTCTTCCACTG